>DATEOC010000093.1:0-84728 GCA_035274425.1 Chloroflexia bacterium | reverse complement strand
CGGGGGTGGGGGCATGGCGTCGCCATGCCCCTATGGGGGCGGTGGGTTGTAGGGTCGGGTGCCCCTGTGCCGCAACTGGTTCCTGGTGATTTATCTCAATGCCTGGGGTGTAGTTAGATGCACACCAGGGGTGAGCTATGGGCATGGCGCTCCTACCAGGTGAGGATTGACCTGCGCTGTGCCGTTGTGTCGAATGTCGAGTAGCGAGCAGTGAGTAATGAGTGAAACGTAAAACGTGATGGGTGATGGGTGAGTGTAGATGGGACTCGTTACTCGTTACCCGGTACTCGGTATTCTAGGCTGAGACCTCCTTTTGGGGGGTGACGAGGGAGTTTGTGATTCCCTCTATGACAGGGACACCAGCGGGACCCTTGGGGTTGGACCTCGACTGCGGACGGCGAGACCGGAAATGCATCTCTATTTAATTAATCCCCTTTCGGGGGTAAAATGGGACAGCTTTTTGGGCCAATTTCCCAAATTGGTCCGAAATTGGTGGTTTTGAGGGCGTTTGGGAGGACGACAGACGACGGACGACGGACGATATAACGTAATTTGGAGTTATGGTAGTTCCAAAAGTTGTTCACCCATCCCCCTTCGGGGGTTGGAAATAGCATAAACCCATAATTCGTAATTCCCAAAGAACCTCTGCGCCCTCTGCGTCTCTGCGGTGAATATAAAAAGAATTGAAATCCAAAATCGAAGGAGCGTATATAAACACGATGGCTGACAATCAGAACAATATGATGGCAATACCGCGTCCTGGGCCTGCCGACGCTGAGCTTGAGGACGACCAGAAGCGGGTGCTGCTCGTGGCGGCGCACCCGGACGACCCGGAGTTTTCGTCGGCGGGCACGGTCGCCAGCTGGGTCCGCCAGGGGATAGAGGTGGTCTTCGTGCTCGCCACCAGCGGCGACAAGGGCACTCCAAACCGTGAGATGACCCGCGAGCGCCTCAGCTCCCAGCGGGAAGATGAGCAGCGCGCAGCCGCCGCCCGCATTGGGGTCAATACTGTAGAGTTCCTCCGCTTCCCGGATGGCGAGCTTACGCCAAGCCTCGAATTGCGGGGCGCGGTCACCAGGATGATACGCAAGTACCGCCCTTACGCCGTCATGACCCACGACCCCCTCACCCTCTTCTACGACAACGCCTTCATCAACCACCCCGACCACCGCGCCATCGGCCAGGCGACCATAGACGCCATCTACCCCACCGCGCGCGACCCCTTGCAATTTTCGGAGCAGATAAGCGAAGGCCTCGAGCCGCACAAAGTGAAGGAGATTTACCTGTGGGGTAGCGACCAGCCTACCGTGCTGGTTGACATAAGCGATACGATAGACGACAAGATAGAGGCATTGAAATTGCACAAGAGCCAAGTGGGCGAGGCCACCGAGCTGGCCGAGCGTATCAAGGACCGAGCAGCCCAGATCGCCAAACCTTACGGCCTCAGTTATGCCGAAGCGTTCAGGCGCGTCGTCATGCGGATGTGATCGCCCTCCTTAGAGAAATGAGCCAGAATACGTGACCGAGGCGCTAAAAGACCTACTGAATTCAGCCGCCGATGCCATCGGGGCAGGCGTGTTGCTCCTGAGATTCGATGCCGAGCAAGGCGACTTTACTGTGCTTGGCACATCAGATGCCTCGTTCGCTCACGGGGCCGTCTACACCCCTGCGGAGGGCGATATAATCGTGCCCGTGCTGCACGGGGAGCGCGAGCTTGCCCGCCTGGTAGCCCACAACCCTTCCAGTCCAGTAGATGAGCAGCTACTCCGTGGCTTCGCGGCTGCCGCGAGCTTCACCCTCCGCCACGCGCAGGAATTGATAGAGGCAGATGAGGCCCTGAAAGAGAGCCAGATGCTGCGCGAGATTGGGCAGCACCTGGGTGGTATGGTGCAGCTCGAAGACTCCCTGCAATCAATGCTCCAGGCATTGCGGCAACTGCTCAACGCCGATTACGCCAGCATAAGCACTCTTGAGCCTGACGGGAGTACCAAATGGCGCGCGATGGACGGCTACAGGACGGAGGCGTACAAGCAGCTAGTATATAAACCCGGCCAGGGGATGGCGACTCGCGTCATAGCCGCCGGCAAGCCCATTACCCTCCAGGACATCGGCATATCACCTGACCTCCCCATATCGGACTTCCCCCTCCACGCCGCCGAGGGGGGCATCTCCAGCATTGGTGTGCCCCTCTTGCGCGGGGGCAAGTCGATAGGCGCTGTAATCCTCACCAACCGCACTCCCCGCAACTGGAAGGAGTCGGAGATCGCTACCGCATCGGTGGTGGCGAATGCCGCGGCCCTCGCCGTCGAAGAGTTGAGGGCGAGGGGGTCGGAAAGCTCCCAGCGCGCTTTCCTGGGGAAGGTGCTCGACAACTTCCCAGGCATGTTGCTCGTGATGGAGCCTCCAGACTGGCGCATCCTCCTCATCAACAGCACCATGCTGGCCTTGCTCCCTGAGCCGTATCGAAGCGAGGCGTCCCTCATTGGGCGAACGGCACGCGAAATCACCGCTACTTGGACCGACCAGTCTGAAGGCTTCGTTGCCATGATGCAGAAGGTCTTCGACACAGGCGAAGCAATTTCATTTGAGCAGTACGCCTCGGAGAGTCCGGAGCGCGGCACCACATACTGGAACTGGTCTATCGTCCCTGTCGAGGGTGTCGGAGAAGAAGGTAAGCGCGTCGTAATACTCATCGCGCATGAAGTGACCGAGACGGTGCAGGCGCGCGAAAAAGAGCAGCGTGCTGCCGAGCGCGCCCGCGCCCGCGCCGAAGAGCTTGACACCATCATCAACCAGATGGCGGATGGAGTAGCTATCTTCGACGCCCAGGGCCGCGTGCTGCGTATCAACCCCGCGGGACAGCGTCTGCTGGGTCGCAACGTCGCCACAGGTGCCAGGCCTGACGATTATCCCCGCCTGTACGGCCTCTACTCCCTGGATGGGGAGTTGCTCACCGAGGAGCGATTGACCCCTATGAGGGCGCTACGGGGTGAGACCGTCGTGGGCGAGCAGCTTATGGTCCGGCGGCCCAACGGCCACGAGATAATCATCAGCGTCAGTGGCTCGCCGTTAACCGATAGCGAGGGGAAGATAAGCGGCGCGGTGCTTGTCTTCCACGACATCACGCAGGAGAAGATGACCGAGCGGCTGAAGGACGAGTTCCTTTCGGTGGTGAGCCACGAGTTGCGCACCCCTCTCTCCGCGATCATGGGCTATAGCGACCTCATGCTGCGCGGGCTGCACGGCCCCCTCAGCGAGCGGCAGACCCGCGCCCTCAACGCGGTTCGCGCCAACGCCGACCGCCTCCTCCACCTGATCAACGATCTACTCGACGTGTCGAAGCTGGAATCGGGCACTATCATCATAGAGCAGGAGCCGGTAAACCTTGCCGACATTGTGGCACGCACGATAGCGCACACACGCATACTGGCGGTGAACGCCGGGGTGAGCATCAGCAACGACGTCTCGCCTGACGGACTGCCCGACGTGCTCTCGGAAGAGACCAAGTTGCAGCAGGTCCTGGAAAACCTCCTCTCCAACGCGCTCAAGTTCACCCCGGAGGGCGGCAGCATCACCTTCTCCGCTACCCTCTCCGAGCGTTCGCCGGACGACCCCGCATTGGCGAGCCTCGACCCTCTGCCCCCGCTCGACCCCGGCAGCCAACCGCAGAGCGTGGTCGTCTCCGTAACCGACACGGGTGCCGGTATCGACGAGGAGCAGCTAGCGCGCATCTGGGACAGGTTCTACCAGGTCGATTCCTCGGTGAAGCGGCGTTCGGGCGGCACCGGCCTCGGCCTCGCCATCGTGCGCAGCCTGGTGGAGCTGAACGGCGGCCAGGCGTGGGTGAGGAGCGCGGGCGCGGACCTGGGAAGCTCCTTCAGCTTCAGCCTCCCCGTCGCGCCTGACAGCAAAGCCCTTCCCACTTCTCAGCCCCGCCCACTTTACACCAGGGGAGATGACAGGCAGGGCGTGCCTACGGTGCTGATCGTTGAGGACGACGAGGACCAGCGCGAGATAATCTGCGACATGCTTGAGATGGAGGGGTACAAGGTCGTGGTCGCGGCGGACGGCGACGAAGCGCTGCAACTCGCCCACGAGGTGAGGCCCGCCGCAATCGCCCTCGACGTGGTGCTACCCAGGAGGGACGGCTGGGAGGTGCTGAACCGCCTCAAGCGCGAGCCTGCCACCCGCGACATCCCCGTGCTTATCATCTCGGTGGTGGACCAGCAGGAGTTCGGTAAAAGCCTGGGAGCAGACGAGTACATGGTGAAGCCTCTAGAGGCCGCGACCCTGCGGACGGTGGTGCGGAGGCTATTGGGTGCTGAAGATGCCGATCAAGCTCGTCGCAAGGATAAAAGAGAAGTGTGATGTCTTTGACCCTGTTGCTTGAGGTCTAAGATTATCTTCTCGTGCTGTGTAACAGATAGTTTTCTGTCATATAAGGCCGTGTTCCCGGAGTGTAATCATACCCTCACGAACGAAGGCATAATATGCATCCCTAGTCTCCTTGAGCATAGCGTCATACTCGTCTAGTCGTTGGCGGAAGAACCTTTCCCGCTTGGGATTCGACTTGGCATCTGGTTGGAAGAAGAAGCAGTTGTCGCCTGGGAGGTCAGATGGGAAGTAGTTTGCTCCCATGAAGCTTCGTAGTTTGATGAACTGTTCGTCAAACTTTCTCCGTAGGTTGTTTAGAGCAGGAAGAATGAATTCATTACTGGGATCATTAGCCCATCTGCGATATTCGGCTATGTAATGAAAGTGGTCGTCGTTCATGTAGGTCTCCGTAAACAGGAAGTCAAAAAGATCTAACAGCTTGCTCCCAAGTATATCGCGTGTTAGCTTTTGGAAAAGTTGAGCGTCATAATCCCTTCCGCGTCTAACTGTCGTATTGCGCCTTAAGTTTGCGGCAATCTCCATGATGGTGTTGTATATCTCACGTATTTGGTGTAAATATTCCTCTCTAAAGAACTGTTCCTTTATTGCTTGGTTCTTGGCTTGAAGTAATAAAACTGTCAGCTTTAATTCATCCCAAAGTTCTATTGTGTGCGGTTGCCTCGATTTCCACTTATCGAACCAACTTTTCTCATCTGTGGCTAAATTGATAGGCAAGCAGATGATCCATGTATCTAGCGTGAAATTCTTGTTGTTTGCTGCTGTTCGATATGACTCTCGTATCTGGCTTTTTTGCGCCTCAGCAACTTTGTCTATGAAATACTTCTGTTGAAAAACTGTTACTGGGGATGCATTATTGTTCCAATCGCCTATGGTCTGGTCAACGCCTCCATCTCCTTTAAACACTCGGATTGCGTGCGCATTTGGATACTCGTTCTTGATAAGCATCGAGCACATTCCCTCAAAAGCCTCCCGAGCGCCAGCTACACCATATATAAGTTGAAGATTTCTAATTGCTAGTGTCATTCACGGCTCCCCTATAGCCTGTGTTCTTATGGTTTCTGCCATTTAGTAAACTATCGAAGCGCAACATAACAAACTGGGACAACAAAAGAGCAAGATTCCGCAGTAGGCGAGCTTGATCATTCTCTGCCATGTATGGGTGGCTACCCTTGCCGCTCAGCAGGCCATAGACCTTAGCGAGCGCCTGCATCTCATCCTCATCAATGAGCTTTTCATCCCGTAGATATTCACGCACCCTCACTGGCCTCTTATAGGTATCATCTGAGAGTGGCTGATTCTTTACTACTTTACTATGCTTAGCAGCGACCTCCCGCAGTACTGCCTCAAGGAAATTGCGCGAATTGGTTATACAGTCGGTCCACCTACCTGCTTGGTAGTGTTGTTCTGACATTGATAGGTGGTTCAGCGCGATATTTCCCATTTCTAGGCCAAGCGAACCGTATAGGGCTTCGAGTACCCCTGCAGTTTCCTCAGTGTCTAGTACCTCTTCCTCAGGTGCTAGCAACTGACCATTCCTAAAAAGATAGCCGTCAAGCTCCAACCCACTTTGTAAAGCGCTTACTGCTGGCCCAACTTTCATCAAACCTTTACCATCAAGACCCTCCTTCCAATACTTCAGTAAATCTTGTGCCAACTTGAGTAATATTTCCTGACCTTGCCGCTGAAGTGTTTCATCTGGTACGGGATAATAATTTGATGGCTCAGTTACGCTCTTGCCTGTATGCAGTTGCATAATGAAATTCTCTGCATCTTGGGTGCTATGTGCTCCGGTCAATTCATCGGAGAACCATTCAGGGTAGTTATGTTCGAATAAGAATTTACGTAGCTTGTGCGAGTACATTCCGTAATTCTGATAACCAGGACCTAACATGCCTATCCTCAGGTCTCGGTTCCCGAAATATACGGCGTATGCCTCTCCCAAGAGTCGTGTCGTCCTGCGACTTATCATAGACTGTTCCCCTTCCAGACATCTAATTTCGCTAGAACTATCAAACTGTGGTACGAATATTATATTACGAATACAATATCTGGCAAAGGATGTGGGAAATGCATAGTACCCTGGGCTTATGATCCGTACCTGTGAAACACATCCTTTACCGACTGTCTCATGTAGAAGGCGCGCCAATGCAGCTACATGGTAAAATAGCACTTGCGCTAATACAGCCCAAATGGAGACGCGAGCTTGGACAACTCTCAGCATGAGCGGGTCGAACAAACAGTTCTCTATATCGTCCGTCACACAGACGTTCACAACCCCGCCGACATCCTCTACGGCAGACTCCCCCGCTTCCGCCTGAGCGACCTGGGCCTCCAGCAGGCTGAGAGGACCGCACAGGTGCTGGCCGAGGAGCCGGTGGCGGCCTTCTACTCGTCGCCTCAGCTGAGGGCGCGCCAGACCGCCCGCATACTCTCCCAACCCCACCCCGACGCACGCATTCGCATCACGCAGCTTCTCAATGAGGTGCGCACCGCCTGGCAGGGGAGGCCACATTCTGAGCTGGAAGCCATCCGCTTCAACTTCTACGCCAACCCCCTCAGCGACGACGATGAGCGCCTTGAGCAGGTTTGGGAGCGCCTTACCCACTTCGTGCGCATAATGCGCCGCCGCCACGCCGGTGAAAGCATCGTAGGCGTCACCCACGGCGACCTCTCGACTCTGGCGCGGGCGGGCTACCTCCGTATGCCCATCGCCATAGAATCCATGCGTCTCCCGAACGTCTACCCGGGCAAAGGCTCCCTCACGCGCCTCACCTTCGCCCCCGACCTCGAAGAGACATATCCCATAAGCGTCGAATATTACGACCCCAACGGCGACGACCCAAGATGGTCGCAGGGCTGGGTGAAGCTCCCGCCGGAGGGTGCGAAAGTCTAGTGGGAAGTGCTGAGGACTGAGGACTGAGGACTGAGGACTGAGGACTGAGGACTGAGTAATACGAAGTAACCCTATGGTGCTTATCCATTAGTCCGCGCAGGCGGACTTCGTTTGTGTAGCCCGCGGATTCATCCGCCGGGCGGGACTACCAACAATGCATCCCTAACACCTTAGAACTACTAACAATGAACCCCCAACACCTTAGAGCCCTCATACAGTGGCATCGCGAGTACAGGCCGGAGTGGGACAGCGACCCTGAGCGATACGTCGCCCACGACCTCGTCGGGTGGGGGAGGAGCCGCCGCCTCGGTTTGCTGCGACTTGGGCGCTACAAGGCATACGTGGGCGTGCAGCACGTTGACCCCGACCGCCCAGGCTGGCGCATCGTTGACGAGCCCCAGGCGCGCTTCTTCGCCTCCCTCTTCGTAGACGGCGCTTGCATAACCCTTCGCACCTTCCCCACCATGAGTGCGACATTGGAGATGCTCTCTACGGCGTTGCCCGCTTCTTTACCAGAGGCAAGAGAATAAGCCACAAACTAATCTTGACACTTAAGAGGAGTCTATTTCAAGATAAGATTCAGCCAGCCATCGTCCATCATCCGTCGTCCGTCATCACGTTTCTTCGTCCTTATCTTGGGTCGCTCGGTATGAGGGAGAATACGAGCGTGTTGCGCAACGTCCCATCCATCCCCTTACTATCGTTGCGTAGCAGCGCCTCCTGCACGAAGCCCAGCCTCCTCGCCACAGCCGCGCTGCGTTCGTTTCGCTCGTCGCATTGAATCTCCAGGCGGTTGGCCCCCAGCGGCCCGAAAGCGAACTCGACCAGCAGCCCCACCGCTTCCGCCATATAGCCATGCCCCTCCGCCGACTTGCGCAGCCAGTACCCGATCTCGAAGTAGCCTATCTCCCAATCACGCGGGTGTAGTCCCGTCCCGCCGAGGTAACGGCCAGTCGCGGCCTCCCATACACCCAATACCAGGTTCTTCCTCACCAGCCAATCCGCTATCTGGTGCGTTATCCAGTCCCGCGCTTCGTCAACACTCTTGTGGTCGTCAGCGAACGGCATCCAGGGCCGCAAATGCTCCCGCGACTCGGCCATCGCCTCCTGTAGCGCTTCCGCGTCCTCCACCCTGTACGGGCGCACGATTACCCGCTCTCCGCGCAGCTCGTCAAATACCGGAGTAAGTGCGCGAAACGATTGTTTCTCCATAGTGTCACCTCCGCTGGGATTGAGGTTCCAGTTTACCATGCGAATTGACAGCAGGCTACAAAGGAAGTACCATAATGGAGTACTGGTGCGTTTGCGCCCGCACAAAGATTGCATATACAGACCTGGGCTATTATATAGACAACGACATTAAGAACGTATCATAGAGGGAGATATACATATGCCTGTCAGCAAAGAAGAAGTGCTACGCGCTTTGAGCGTGGTGAAGGACCCCGACCTAGGCCGCGACCTCGTGACCCTCGGCATGATAGAGAACGTGCGCATAGACGACACCGGCAACGTCACTTTCACCGTTGTGCTTACAACCCCCGCCTGCCCCGTCAAAGAGCAGCTGAAGCAGCAGACCGAGAGCGTGGTGAGCGCCCTCCCCGGCGTGCGTGCGGTAGAAGCGGAGATGACCTCCCGCGTGATGAAGGGCACCATGACCCAGCGCGAGGGGATACCGGGCGTGCGTAACACCATCGCTGTCGGCTCAGGCAAGGGCGGCGTGGGCAAGAGCACGGTCGCCGTAAACCTCGCCCTCGCCCTCTCAATGGAAGGCGCTCGCGTCGGCCTCCTCGATGCGGATGTGTACGGCCCCAACGTCCCATTGATGATGGGTAGCATGGGCAAGCCCCAGCCCACCGAGACCGGTAAGATCAAGCCCATCGAGGCACACGGTATAGAGCTTATCTCTATGGGCTACTTCATAGATGCCGACAGCCCGGTCATCTGGCGCGGGCCGATGCTCACCAAGCTCCTCACCCAGTTCATGTACGACGTGCAGTGGGGCGAGCTTGATTACCTTGTGATGGATATGCCCCCAGGCACAGGCGACATCCAGCTGACCACCGCCCAATCGGTCCCTCTCACGGGTGCTGTAATCGTCTCCACGCCCCAGGACGTGGCACTACTGGACGCGGGCAAGGCGCTGATGATGTTCAAGAAGCTGAACGTGCCTGTGCTCGGCATGGTGGAGAACATGAGCACTTTCGTCTGCCCGCACTGCGGCGACCCCACCGACCTCTTTGGGCATGGTGGCGCGCAGGTCGCGGCTGCTCGCTATGCCATCCCCTTCCTGGGCGAGATACCCCTCCACCTCCGCATCCGCGAGGGTGGTGACAGTGGCCGCCCCATCGTCGTAGACGCACCCGATTCCCCGGAAGCCCAGGCTTTCATGCACGTAGCCCGCAACCTCGCCGCCCAGGTAAGCGTTGTAGCTTATAAGCAGCAAGACGCCAAGCGAGGCGCGCCCGTCGCCTTCTTCAGCAAGCGATAAACCCGCGATAGATTAATCACAAAGAACACAAAGGCACAAAGGCCACGAAGATTATTTAGGTTCTAAGAAGCGTGATACTTACAGGGTTTCTAGAATCTGGTCAGGTCTAAGACAACATAAACCCATAGAAATCTTTGTGTTCTTCGTGTCTTTGTGTTCTTTGTGATTAAAGAATCACGTTCTAGGAGGCCCCGCCCCTACCTATGCACGATAGTTTCGAGGCCAGTTTAGCTCCGCACGAAGGTGATTTGCTTTCGTTACCGTTCGACCAGTACGGGCGGATGCGGGTAGTCCAGAATATCCTCCACCTGATATTCACCGAGCTTGCCCCCCATGTTGCCGGAGAGGGTGCCCCCGCCGCGAAGCTATCTGTGCTCGACGTGGGCGGCTATCCGGGCACCCTGGGCCACTTCATCTCCAAAGAGTTCTACGACCTCTCCGTGCTCGACGTTGTGCCGGACGACGGTTCCATCCCAGGTTACAAGCAGGGGTCGGGCATGGAACTGCCCTACAACGACACCAGCTTCGATATCGCCGTCTCCCTCGATACCCTTGAGCACATACCCAATGCCGACCGCGACAAGTTCCTGCGCGAGCTTATGCGTGTCGCCCGCCATGCGGTAGTGCTCGTCAACCCGGTGCAGTCGGTCGAGGCTGACCTGGCCGAGGAGACCCTGAATGAGTACATACGTTGGATACTCGACGCTCAGCAAGAGCAGCTTGCCGAGCACCGCGAATACGGCCTCCCCAATTTCGTCCAGACCGCCACTGCCTTCAGCACCACCGGCTGGAAGACCCTCGCGTTCCCTATAGCGAACGTCCACAACTGGCTCTTCATGATGGTAGCCAAGCATTACCTCCTTTCGATGCGCGACGAACGTGCAACCGCCTTCGAGCGCACCCTGGACCGCTTCTATAACCTCACCTTCACCGAGGGGGACCGTGCCGAGCCTGCATATCGGGGCGTGCTGGTGGCGGTCAGCCCTGTGTTAGAGCCTGCTCTGGCGGCTATACAGGCCAACTACCCGCCCGTGCCTCCCTCCGATGCCGCCAATACCCAGCGCCTGCAACTGACCCAGGTGCTGATGGAGATGCTCAACCTGAAATTGAGCAACCACGAAGACCGCCTCCTGCGTGAGCAGATCGAGCGTCGTGATAAGCACATCTCAGGTATGGAAGGGCGCATCGCGCTTCTAGATGGGCGCATCGCGCTCCTAGATGGCGAGTTGGACCGCAAAAGCGAGCACGCCAGGAACCTCGAAACGATGCTGGTCCAGGTGCGCCAGGCTTATGAGACCGAGTTCGCCAAGCAAGCTGAGTACATCGCCCGCCTTGAGCAGGACCGCCAGAGCAAGGACGAGCACGTTCGATACCTCGAAAAGCTGCTGGAAGGTATAGAGGCTGGACGCGTGATGCGCCTCACACGTACCATCTCGCGCTTCCTGGGACGACATTAATTTCTCAAAATTTCTCTTTCCAATCCTTGAACCCACGGTTCAAGGATTGGAAAGAGAAAAAGAAAAGCACCTTTCTATGCAAATGGAAGTAGATATGTTGCCCACCGCGTCGGTGGTTGTCCTCAACTACAACGGGCTGAAGCACCTTGAAGCGTGCTTCACTTCTTTGTTGGCCCTTAATTACCCCTCCGACAGGTTGGAGTTGCTGCTCGTGGACAACGGCTCCTCCGACGCGTCCCTCAACTTCATGCGCGAGCACTTCCCTACCGTGCGCCTTGTAGAAACGGGTGGAAACCTGGGCTTCGCCGGAGGGAATAATTACGGAGCCGAGCGCGCCGCAGGCGAGTACGTGGCCTTCCTCAACAACGACACACGGGTAGAGCCTGACTGGCTCTCTGAGATGGTGAAGAGCCTATTACGCGACAGCGAGCGTGGGGTAGTCTGCACCTCCTCTCTCATGCTCGACTGGTCGGGCGAGAAGATAGACTTTCAGGCGGGCGCGCTCAACTTTCACGGCTTCGGCTTCCAGCCCTCGTACGGGCAGCCCGTCGAGGGACGCGACATCCGGCCACGCGACCTCCTCTTCTCGTGTGGCGGCTCGATGCTCATCCGACGTGACGTGTTTCTAGAGGTGGGTGGCTTCGACGCCGACTTCTTCGCCTTCTTCGAGGATGTAGATTTAGGCTGGCGATTGTGGGTGCTCGGCTATGGCGTGACGCTCACCCCCACCGCAATTACTTACCATCGTCACCACGGCAGCTTCTCCTCCATCCCCTCCCACCGCACCTATCTCCTGTACGAGCGCAACGCCCTCTACGCCATCTATAAGAACTACGAACAGGAGACCCTTGATCGCATACTCCCTGCCGCGCTACTCCTCCTAGGCCAGCGCGCCGTGCGCTTCATGGAGATGGGCGGTGTAGACCTGGCCGATTACGACTTCGCGGCGGGAGGCAACGACCTCGGACCAGTAGACAGCATCCACCGTAACGCCGTTGCCGCGCTCCTGGCCGTCAATGAATTTATGGACAACCTGGACCGCACAACAAAGAAGCGAGACTGGATACAGGCTAATCGCAAGCGCTCAGACGCCGAGCTCTTCCGCCTATTCGGCAGGCCAGGGCACGCCAATCTCTGGAACCACGCAACCGATGCCCCCTACACCGTAGCTCACCATACACTCTTACATGAATTCGGGCTTGCGGACCTGTGGAGCGACGTGCCCAAAGAGGTGCTCCTTATCAGCCCCGACGTTCTCCCCGTCGGTGAGATACCCGCCAGCGGCTCCGGCATACGCGCCTGGGCGCTCGGCAAGGGTCTCGAAAGCAAAGGGCATCACGTCCATTACACTATGCCCGCGCCCGCCCTAAAAGGGCGCGAGACCCAGGTCCCGGATGACTATCTCAAAGGGGCCTGGACCACCCACAACCTCCAATCTATCATAGACGGCACCGCGCCCGACGTCGTCGTATGCTGCGGCTGGCCCAACATGACCTGGGTTGAGCGCGCTAATCTCCCCGTAGCCCTCGACCTCACCGGCCCCCACCTCCTGGAGCGAGCCTACCAGGGTCACAAGAGCGTCGCTGAAAACTCTGCGGAGAAGCTGCGCGCGCTATCGCTGGGCGACTTCTTCACCTGTATTGGCGAGCGCCAGAAATATTACTTTGATGCATGGCTCGCGCAGGCGGGTGTCGATGTAGATGAGCTTTCCGATGCGCTTGCCGTCATCCCTTATTCGGTGGATCCCGCGCAGCCGGAGCATGTATGGCCCGCCGACTGGGGTACAGAAGAGGTGCAGTTCGTCTACGGCGGCATTTTCCTCCCCTGGCAGAATCCCGCGCCCGCACTCCTTGCAGTAGCCGCCGCCCTGGACAAGGAGGGCAAAGGGAGTCTAGAGATAATTGGGGGCAAGCACCCCTTTTACCCTATCGAAACGGGAGGATATGGCGCGCTGATAGACCGCCTGGCGAAGATGCCCCGCGTAAGCATGTCGGGACTTATGCCCCACCACGATTTGATAGAGCGATACAGGCGCGCCCATGTCGCGGTAGATGTCTTCATGCCCAACGCAGAGCGTGCGCTTGCCTTCCCCAGCCGCACCGTGAACTACCTATGGTGCGGTCTGCCGGTGATACACGCTGCGTTCAGCGAGGTTTCAGAACATATCGGCGCCTATGAAGCCGGTTGGATAGTCCCACACGACGATCCAGAGGCATTGCGTGCTGTCGTCATTAGCATATTGGCTGATCCAGACGATGCGAAACGGCGTGGAGAGAATGCACAACGCCTTGCGAGGGAGCTATTCTCCTGGGACAGCACCATTGATAAGCTCGATGCCTATGTCCGTCGACCCTACATGAGAAGCGCCAGGGGTCGTAGGGTCTTTGCAAGTAAAGATGATCTGTCAACTCATGGAGTTACGAGGGCAGTAGCTGTAGCAGGCGCGGTCACGAGCAACGGCAATCACTCCGGTGAGGTTCTCAGCGTAGATGCTCCCCTCTCTCCAAGGTTGCGTAAGTTACAGCAGAAGCGGCGCACTCTCCTCTCCCAGTTTTCCGCCAGGGCTTCCGCTCTCGCCAGGGAGATCGGCCCCGCCAAAGGAAGTAGGTCGCGTCCCGACTACTCAAGCAGTGGCAAGCGATTCCTTCTTCCAGAGCTTCTCGAAGGCCACAGTCACGGCTATCGCTTCCTCTCTCCACACGATGGACTGTCGGGCATTGGCGTTGTAATCGGCACCTTCGGCAGGCGCAATACCGCCACTCTGCGTCTGCACCTCCGCGATAACCCCGGCGCTACCTCAGACCTCTTTTCGGTCGAAGTACCAACGCACAGCCTCAGAGACGGCCAGCTTGTCACCTTCCGCTTCCCCCCCATCACAGGCTCTGCCGGCCGTTGGTTTTATCTCGTCGCGGAGTCAGTTGATGGAGTGCCAGGCGATGCTATCACTCTCTGGGCGACCGGGCGTGCCGACCATGCCCACGGCCAGAGATATGAAGATGGCTTGCCCTCTACCTCTCACCTCGTTATCTCCCTTGAGTTCAACGGAGTACAGGCATGAACGAACTCCGGACGACGGACAACAGACGACAGACGACGGACGATGCGCCTATCACGGCTGCTCAAGCCCAGCCAAATCCGAAATCCGAAATCCGAAATCCGAAATCCGTCACGGTGGTCATTCCGACTTACAACAGCATCGGCATGCTCCGTAACTGCCTCGACTCGCTCCGTGACATCGATTACCCGAAGGAAAAGATGCACGTTGTGGTGGTGGACAACGCCTCCAAAGATGGCACGGCAGAGACCTTACGTCTGCGCTATCCCCACGTAACCGTCAGCATCCAGGAGGAGAACACGGGATTCGCTGCCGCATGTAATAAGGGCGCAGCCCTGGCAGAGACCGAGTACGTTGCCTTCCTCAATGACGATGCAATTGCCGAAACTGGATGGTTGCGAGGACTATTCGCCGGGTTGGATGCGGGCGGGGAGGGTGCTGTATGCGCTGCCTCGCAGATACGCTCGCGTGACGGGCAGAAGGTCGAATACGAAGGCGCATCGTCCAACCTCTTCGGAGCTGGACGGCCCGTGTCTGTATGGGGATGGCCCGACCTGCCAGAGCCACCAGGCGAAGGTAGTCCCGTCCTCTTCGCCTCCGGCGGCGCGATGCTCATCCACCGCAAGACCTTCCTCGATGTCGGCGGCTTCGACCCTGAATACTTCGCCTACTTCGAGGACGTAGACCTGGGCTGGAGGCTGTGGGTATTGGGTTACAGAGTGGTATATGCACCCCAGGCGGTAGTGCGCCACGTCGGAGGGGCCACCGGCTCGCGTTCGCCCGTGCATCGCCGCTACACCCTTTGGGAATGCAACTCGCTCGCCACCATACTGAAAAACTACGAGACGGGCAATATGGAACGTGTACTGTCCGCTGCCCTCATGCTCCAATACCGTCGCGCGCTCATGGCGTCAGGCGATGCCGTTCGGAAAGAGTCGTATGCGCTGACCGGCCCGCCCGATTCCAACTCCACCAATGTGGAGCGCCTCCCGAGGGTGAGCGTCGCACACCTGGCCGCGATAGACCGTCTCAACTCGCTCATGCCTCACTTTATGGAAGAGCGACGCCGCATACAGGCCGCTCGCGTTCGCCCCGATAGTGAAATACTCCCCCTCCTCGGCCATGCCTGGCAGCCCCAATTCGCGGGGAGTGAATATGCCGAAGCCGCCCGTAAGCTCGCCTCAGACTTAGGCCTCTACGCTCTCACCAACACAACCTCACCCAATCGCGTGCTCCTCCTTGCGACCACAGAAGAAGCTGCTGACGCCGAGAGCCTGGCCGCACAGCTGGCGATGAGTGGGACGCTTCTTGTAGCCGTCGCCATAGCATCTTCCTCCCCTGTAGGGGCGGTTCGCGAACCGCCCTCGCGCGCCACACGCCACCAACCCGATTTCACTCGCCACAGCCTCTCCCCTAATGATCCTATCCTGACTCAGCTCACTCACCACGCCGATGCCATACTTCTTTATCCAGGCGTGAGCAGCCTGCCTATCCTCCGAGGCTCTATCGCGGCCGTGAAATCAGTGGATGGTGCGGGCGTAGCCGAATTGCTGTCATTCTGCCTCGACCCTGTTGCGAAAGGCTGATGTCCACACTTAGTAAAGAGGGGACTCTTCCTTCGAGACAGGCGATGTGGCGACGCGCTCTCTCCGCGTTCGGACCCCCTGCGCTCTTCATGCTACTGAGCGCGGCATTCCTCTGGCAGCCTCTCTCCACAGGGAGGGTATTCCTCCCTACCGACCTGAGTTACAAGCACGATTACGTCTGGCGTGCGCATACCGATTTGCCGGGCGTGAGCATAGCCCAGAATGAGGTGCTCTCGGACGTTTCGGACTATTACTATCCCTACGCCCATTACGCCATACAGCGCCTGGGCGATGGCGATTTCCCCCTCTGGAACCCATACACGCTCACCGGTACGCCATTCTTCGCATCGGCACAGGCGGCGGTGCTCGACCCCATCAACCTCCTCACCTACATGGCAGGGCCGCTCGATTATTGGGGTTGGGCGGCTTTCCTTCGCCTCGCCCTGATAGGCTATATGATGTTCTGCTTCATGCGCGCCCTGGGCAGGAGCATGGCGGGTGCGATAGCCTCAGGTGCTGCTCTGATGACGTGCGGCTTCGTTACCGTCTGGCTCAACTACAGCGTAATCACAACGCTCACCTGGCTTCCCGCCCTCCTTTGGGCGACGACGCGTATGATGCAGACCGGACGGGTCCTATGGATGGCCACGACCGGAGCCGCCATGGGAGCGCTCTTCTTCGCGGGCCACCCCGAAACGCAATTCCTGGCAGGCTTCCTCTGGGGCTTATACAGCCTCTACTGGCTCCTCGCAGTTCAAAGTTCAAAGTTCAAAGTCCAAAGCAATCATGCATCACGTTTCACGTTTCACGTTTCACGCCTTACCGTCCTTCGTCCTTCGTCCTTCGTCCTTCGTCCTTCCCGCCTCCGCCAGCTTCTCCTGTTGGCAGGTGCTGCCACTCTCGGCGTCGGCCTGGCGGCGGTGCAGATATTGACCTTCGCTGAGTTCCTGCTGGGCAGCTCCGCCATCGCCGAGCGCACAGGCGGAGTTGTGCCTTTTGACCTGGGGCAAATGGCCCTCAGGCTGGCGGTCATCTTCTTCCCCAACTTTAGCGGTACACCCATCCAGGAGAACTACTGGGTCCCGCCATTCACCAACTTCAACGAGCAGACCGGCTACATCGGGCTGCTGGTGACTGCGCTTGCGCTCCTCGGCGCTATCAAATGGGTGAGGCGCGACCGCTTGGTAATCTTCTTCGCAGGCATGGGTCTAATAGCCTTTCTGCTTGCCATCCGTATACCGGGCAGCGACTTGGTGCGCTCCCTCCCCCTATTCAGCATCGGCCATGGCGTTCGCTGGGCGATGGTGTGGAGCCTTTGCGGTGCGGCGCTCGCTGGATACGGTGTTGATGCTCTTCTTTCTAGTCCAAAGCCAGAGGTTGCGCGATATGCGTCACGCGCTGGTGGCTATCGCAAAGTAGGCTTATGGTTTCTGGGCGGCGCAATCGCCGCAGCCGGTGTGCTACTCGTGCTCTACTTAGGGATACGTGACGGTTATTGGGACCAGGCCTGGCAGCCGGTCTATTCACATGCAAAGATCACGCGCCTCTTCCACCCGGCGCAGCTTACCCTTTACCTGCCAGTAGCGTTCCTCGCAGGCGGTGCGCTCGTGCTCCTGTCAGGCTGGCGAAGGTGGCTCAAACGAGGTAGCGTCGCCACTTTGCTCATCCTCCTCCTTTACGCCGAGCTATGGACCTTCGGGAGCCGCTACAATCCGGTGACGCCCGCCCCCACCGTCTACCCACCTACGATAGTGACTGACTATTTATCCCAAAACATCGCGCATGAACGCTTCGCCGGGTTGCAGAACACGCTAAGGCCCAACGTGGGGATGTCCTTTGAGCTGCGGGATATGCGCGGTTTCGAAGACGTGGTGGACCAGTCGCACAACTGGCTCTATGGTCGCTTCATCAATGTCCTCAAGCTTGCCAATGAGCCTGACCTTAAGCTAACTTCCAACCTCCAGCGCCTCCTCAACGTGGCGAGTGTCAAATATCTCCTCACCCTGCGCAAGCCCCGCGTGGACGGCGATCCCAGGCCGTACAGGTGGCTTCTGCAAGATGATAAGGTGGCCCTCTACGAGAACCTGGAGGTGCTGCCGCGAGCCTTCGTCGTCTTCAGCTCCACGGTGGTCGCGCCCGACCTCCAGGCCGCGAAGGACGCGCTCCTCGCCCGCACGAACGACCCGCGCAGGTCAGTGGTCCTCAGCGGAGGCGGCACCTCCATCTCAGGCCCCGACCTCGACTTGTCTGCGGCCCCGGTCGCCTGGGTGAAGGATGAGCCGGAGCAGATAGCGCTGGAATCTGATCTCCCCGCACCCGGCTATCTTGTGCTGGCCGACAACTACGCGTCGGGTTGGGAGGCCACGGTAGACAACCAGCCTGCGCCCATTCTACGCGCCAACGTAACCTTCCGCGCCGTAGCCGTCCCCCAGGGGCGCCACACCATAAGCTTTAATTACAGGCCGCCCATGTTTATGCTTGGAGCTATCATAAGTGGCGTATCCGCTGCTGCGATCTTCGCCATCGCCCTCTTCCACCTCCCCCTAAGACGCCGTCCGGCCTGACAATTCAGAGCGCATTTCAAAACCTCTTGGCAACCCGCTTCGTCCATCGCCCATCGTCCGTCGTCCGTCGTCCCAATTGAAGTGCACTCTTATGCTATACTCGTATTCTAGCCCCAGGCATGGAGGGATACGAGTGGACCGTGCGAGAATAATGGCCGCCGTCAACATGATACTCGAAGCCATAGGCGAAGACCCCCAGCGCGAGGGCCTGCGCGACACCCCGCGTCGTGTGGCCGACATGTATGAGGAGATCTTCACCGGCCTCGATGAAGACCCCGGTGAGCATCTGAAGGTGGGTTTCGAAGAGCAGCACAAAGAGATGATCGTGCTGCGGGATATACCCTTCCATTCGGTCTGCGAACATCATATTCTTCCATTCGTAGGGAAGGCTCACGTCGGCTACATCCCTGCTGGGCGCATCGTCGGCCTCTCCAAGCTGGCACGCGTCGTAGAGGGCTTCGCCCGCCGTCCCCAATTGCAAGAACGCCTGACCAGCCAGATAGCTGACGCCATCAACGACTCTCTCCAGCCTAGGGGCGTGGGCGTGGTAATCGAGGCTCAGCATTTCTGCATGATTATGCGAGGCATCAAAAAGCCCGGCAGCACCATGGTCACCTCCGCCATGCGCGGCATCTTCAGAAACAACCCGCCCACCCGGGCCGAATTCCTGGGCTTTATACGTGATGAGTGAAATGTGTTGCGTGAGAATACCACCTATTGCCTATCTATAAGGCAATGACAGAAAATCCGAAATCCGAAATCCGAAATCCGAAATCATATAACGCTAGAGCCGTCGGAACGGACGATGCGACGCTTGCCGCTGAGCTTGAGCGTGTTGGAGCGCAGGTGCCCGGCCAGCAAATTATGTGGCGCAAAGCCTCTTTCCTACCTATCCGCCTGGAAGGATTGACCTGCGTGGGTGCCAATGTGCTCAAGCAGGAGATGCTGGCGCGGGGCGGGGATTGCGCCGTCCACAGCGATTGCCTTACCCTCGACCGTGAGGAGACTTCGGTGCTCCTCATCGGCACGCGATCACAATATGACGACCTCCTAGAGAAGCTGCCTGAGCAAGCATTCGGCCTCCCAGAAGTAGCTCAGCAATTGAGTGACCTCCTTGAGAGTTTGGATGCCCCACTGAAGCCTTTGCAGCTTGGCCGCCACACCCTTCCAATAGGCGAGCGCACCCTGGTCATGGGCATCCTCAACGTTACCCCCGACTCCTTCTCAGGCGACTCGTTAGGCGACGACATAGACGCTGCCATACAGCAGGCCAGGCGCATGAGGATAGAAGGCGCGGACATACTTGACGTAGGTGGGCAGAGCACCCGCCCAGGGTCTGATCCTATCTCGGTAGAGGAGGAGTTGCATCGAGTCCTCCCCGTCGTGGAGAGGCTCGTGGGGCCGGACGGAGTGGACCTCCCGATCTCCGTAGACACGAGCAGGGCGCACGTCGCTGAGGAGGCGCTTAAAGCGGGCGCGCACATCATCAACGACATCACCGGTCTGCGCGACGAGCCGGAGATAGCGGACGTTGTAGCAAGGCACAACGCCGCACTGGTGCTCATGCACATCCAGGGCACCCCACGCGACATGCAACACAACCCGCACTATGATGATCTCTTGGGCGAAGTAATCGCCTACCTTCGAGAAGGTGTTGAGAAAGCACTCTCCGCAGGCGTGCCCCGGAGCCGCATCTGGATAGACCCCGGCATTGGTTTCGGCAAGACCCTGGACCATAACCTCGAATTACTGAGGCGACTATCCGAGATGAAATCGCTCGGCTGTGCTATATTAGTAGGGACGTCGCGCAAGAGCTTCATAGGCCGCATCCTCGCCCGCGATAGAGGCGGCGCACTCCCCCCACCCCAGGAGCGCGTCACCGGGACGGGCGCAACCGTAGCAATAAGCATCGCGAACGGCGCAAGCATAGTCCGTGTCCACGATGTCGCCCCCGCCGTAGAAGTAGCGCGCATCGCCGACGCTATCGTGCGTGAAACGTGATGCGTGAGATTGGCATGTAATTCGTAATTCGTAATTCGTAATTCGTAATCCCCAAACCTCTGCGCCTCTGCGGTGAATATAAAAATAATCTTGGCGGTTTCTTGGCGCTCCTGGCGTCTTGTCGGTTAGAAAAACATAGGGACAGCACAAGCATGGTCACTACCACCAACACAATTGCCTACCTGGGCCTGGGAACGAACATGGGAGACCGCGATGCTCAGTTGCGTGCTGCGGCCGCCGCGATAGCTAACATTCCAGCTACCAGCCTCCTTCGCCAATCGCCCGTCTACGAAAGCAAGCCCTGGGGCAAGACCGACCAGCCCGACTTTCTCAATATGGTAGTCGAGATCAACACACAGCTTGAGCCGCACACCCTCCACCGCCATCTGCAAAAGATCGAGCGAGACATGGGTCGCGACCGCGAAGCAAGCGAGAGATGGGGTCCGCGCCCGATAGATATTGATTTACTCCTATACGGCACCCGCACCCTCAAGACCGCGAGTCTCGTAGTGCCCCACCCCCGCATGTGGGAGCGGCATTTCGTAATGCGCCCCCTGGCCGATCTCGCCCCCAACCTTACGACACCCGAAGGGACACCTATATCCAGCCTCCTGGCGAATGGTGACATCTCCTCCCAGGGCCTGACTCTCCACGCCCAATCGAATAGCGATATGTAGGGGCCTGAATTGGGCCTAGCCCAAGAACCCGTGAACCGCCCTATGTTCTAACCACCCTAACGACACGCTAACAGATCATGAAAATGCTTACCGTAAGAAATCTCTCAGCATTCCTAATAGGCGCACTCGCCGTCTGGGTGCTCACCTCTACTAACGACGCGGGCGCGCAGACCGTCGGCACCGATTGGACCAGGCTGGGTGCGCCTCCCCCCGGTGCGTGGAGTCTCGCCCCCGACCCAACTAACCCAGCGATTATTTACGCCCTGGGTGGCGAAGGTATCTCTCGCACCACCGATGGCGGCGCGACCTGGGCCGTATGCAACCGCACGGCGCGCTCGATGCGTCTCGTCACCCCTTATGCTGGGCAGCCCGGCAACCCCATCCTTTATGCAGCCACTACAACCGGCCTGCGCCAGAGCGAGGACGGCTGTGTTACGTGGACGGACGTGCTCGCGCAGGGTATGCAGCCTTCCGGCGCGCACGTCCGCTGGCTCGCGCCTTACCCTAACAATATAGCCGTGTTGTACGCCGGCATGAATGGGTTGGGTGGTCTCTACCGCTCCACCGACGCGGGCAATAGCTGGCACCCCGCCTCTCAAGGTCTCCCCTCAAGTGCCTGGATCACAGCCCTCGCAGCCGACCCCCGCCAGCCCTCTCGTATCATCCTGGGGCTTCGCCACACTCAGAACGACCACGCTCCTGCCTACGTCTACAAATCAACCGACGGCGGCCTGGCTTGGCGCTCATCTTCTTTGGGCCTCCACCTCCTCCCCAACAACGGCACGGAGATTACCGGCCTCGCGTGGAGCGGTGACACCCTTTTCGCATCAACCGCCTCCGATGGCCTCTACTTCAGCACAAACCGGGGCAATACCTGGGCAAATGCGACCATGCCTCGCCGTACCTCCTTCCCTCAACGCACGCTCCTATCCAGCGCGCCGGTAGGTCAGCCCATGCCCCTCCGCATAAGTGCTCTCCTGTCAAACCCCGAAGGCGCTCTCCTCATCAACACATCTGAAGGCGCGTTCCAATCGCTGGACGGGGCGCGCACCTGGCAGAGTTTCGGCCCCGGCCAGGCGCTATCTGGAGACACCTTGTTGGCAGTCGAACCCAACAGCGGGCGTGCGCTCCTGGCAGGCTCCGACGCCATCTGGGGATACAAGCTGCCCCCCGGTATCGTCGTGTTGCCCAGTGCAACTGCCCAGGCTGCTGTGGGAGCATCACCTACCAGGCCACCAACCGCCGCCATATTCACCCCCACCAGAGTGCCGCCCACCCCTACTCAGACCCCCACCGCCACTCCCACAGTCGAACTGGTCAAAGGCCCGCTCCCTACCGACCGTACCCAGCCCTTCGACCCCGCGGTCTCCACCTACTTCGAGGAGACGGGCCATAACATCAAGTACGGCTTCCGCGACTTCTGGCGTACGAACGGCGGTCTACTCACGTTCGGCTACCCGCTGACCGAGGAGTTCGTTGAGAATGGCGTCACCGTGCAGTACTTCGAGCGCGCCCGCCTCGAATATCGCGACAACAAAGTAGGCATCGCCCGCCTCGGAGCCGAACTCACAGCGGGCCAGTTCTTCCAGACGGTACGCTTCTTCCCAAGCACCGACGACAACGTCTACTTCGGCCCCACCCAGCACTCCGTGAGCGGTCCCTTCCTCGAGTACTGGCGCGACGTAGGTGGCCTCGCCACCCTCGGCTTCCCTCTCAGCGAGAGCTTTATCGTAGAAAGCGGCGACGAATACCAGTGGTTCGAGCGTGGCCGCCTCGAGTTCCACCCCAACTTCCCCACCGGAAAGCGCATCGTGCTGGGGCAGATAGGGAAGGAGGCATTGCAGAAGAAGAGATGGATAAGGTAAAGTGGGTGGAGACCTTCTGGAGGGAACTATGCCAAGCCTGTTAGAGAGAATTACCATCAACCCGGAGCAGTGTGGGGGACGCCCCTGCATCCGAGGTATGCGTATCCGCGTGACCGACATCCTCGACCTATACGCTGGCGGATTGAGCGCCGAGCAGATTCTGGAAGAGATGCCCGACCTTGAGCGGGATGACTTGCAGGCCGCGCTGCTGTATGCCGCCCGCAAGCTCGACCACCCTGTACTTGTCGTATGATCATCTGGGTTGACGCCCAGCTTCCACCAGCCATAGTTGGTTGGATCAATGGGAATTCTGCTGCGCACGCTATCGCAGTACGTGAGCTTGGTCTGCGGGAAGCATCAGACCGTCAGATCTTTCTCGCGGCCAGGCAAGAAGACGCTGTGGTGATGACCAAGGATGGTGACTTCTTGCGTCTACTGGATGAGCTTGGTGCGCCACCTAAAGTCATTTGGATAACGTGTGGCAACACCTCTAACGCACGGCTTAGAGAAATACTCAGTAGTACGCTGGCGGGCGCGATAGCTCTGCTCGAAGCAGATGAGAAACTCATCGAGATTAACGGTTTGTGAGGTAACGAGCTTTGAGTTCCACCCCAACTTCCCCACCGGAAAGCGCATTGTGCTGGGGCAGATAGGGAAGGAGGCGTTGCAGAGGAAGAGGTGACTACGAGAGGGCGTGGGGCGTCGAACGCTATGCTATAATGCAAGCACTGTTTCAGGTCAGAAAATCCTACAGAAAGGCTCTGCATTATGACTAACGAAGCGGTTTCGCACGCGCCAGTTCCCTTCGACGACTTCGCCAGGGACCTGGAAGGCTTCTTTGACCGCGTAGTCCACAGGCACGAAGAAGTGCTGATAGAGAATGAGCATGGTGAAATCGCCCTTCTCAAGCCTGCCCCTTTGAAGAAGCGGCCCCGAAAGCGGCGCACTATTACAGACGAAGACCATCAGGCATTTCTGTCGTCAGCAGGTAGTTGGGGTGATGTTGACGTAGATGCCTTCATTAAGTACATCCACGAAAGCCGTCAGATATCAACGCGTCCCGAGATAGAGCTTTGAAATACCTCATTGATTCGGATAAGGTAGCAGAATTCTTGAAGGGTATTCCAAACACTATTAGGTTAATCTCTAGCCTTCCACAGGATGAGCTTGCCATCAGCCTGATTACTTATGGTGAAATCTATGAAGGTATATACTTTGGTACGGATCCTAGGAAGCACGAACAAGGATTCTTGATTTTCCTGAGAGGCGTAGAAGTTCTGCCGCTGAACAAGCGCATTATGAAGCGGTTTGCTCAACTACGTGGGAACTTGAGGAGCCAAGGCTAGTTGATCGGCCAAATGGACCTTCTCATCGCGGCTACTGCCCTCGCGCACAACCTCATTTTGGTAACCGGCAACAGGAAACACTTCGCTCGCGTCCCTGGCCTCACCATCTACTAACCATGAACCTCACCCAACTAATAGACCACATGCGTAACTCCCGTATGTTCCAGGAGCGTATCACCGCCTGGCGCGACGTACCCGCACGCCCTGCACGCACAGAACCATTCCCCTCATGGGCGGACCCGCGATTGGTGAGCGTATTGAAAGCGAGAGGCGTAAAGGAGCTATTCACCCACCAGCGCCAGGCCGTGGACGCCGTCCACGCAGGCGAGCACGTCGTGGTCGTCACCCCCACTGCCTCCGGCAAGACCCTCTGCTACAATCTCCCCGTCCTCAACACCATCCTTGAAGACCCGGAGGCCCGCGCCCTCTACCTCTTCCCCACCAAGGCCCTCGCCCAGGACCAACTCGCCAACCTCCACGCCATAGCAACCGCACTAACTCCCGACCCTGGGCATCACACGTCGTCCGTCGTCCATCGTCCGTCGTCCGCCGAAGGCATCAAGACCTTCACCTACGATGGCGACACCTCGCCCACCGCCCGCAAGCTCGTGCGCACCGCAGGGCACGTCGTCATCTCCAACCCCGATATGCTCCACACGGGTGTCCTCCCGCACCATACCAAGTGGGTACGCCTCTTCGAGAACCTGCGCTACATCGTCATAGACGAGGTGCACAACTACCGGGGCATCTTCGGCTCGCATGTCGCGAACGTCCTGCGCCGCCTCCTGCGCATCTGCCACTTCTACGGCTCCCGCCCCCAGTTCATCCTCTCCTCCGCCACCATAGCCAACCCTCAGGAGCTTGCCGAACGCATGACTGGCGTCTCACCTATCCGCCTGATAGACGACAATGGAGCGCCCCAGGGTCCCAAGACCTTCGTCTTCTACAACCCCCCCGTCGTCAACAAGGAGCTTGGCCTGCGCCGCTCCGTCCTCAGCGAGTCCACAGACATCGCCTCCCAGTTACTCGCCAACGACATCCAGACCATCGTCTTCGCCCGCACCCGCACCACGATGGAAGTCCTCCTCACCTACCTCCAGGACGCCGCCTCACGCCACTCGCGGGTCCAAAATCCAAAGTCCAAAATCAGGGGCTATCGCGGCGGCTACCTCCCCAACCAGCGCCGCGAAATCGAGCGCGGCCTGCGCGACGGTTCGGTACGCACAGTCGTCAGCACTAACGCACTCGAATTGGGCATAGACATCGGCGCGCTCGAAGCTGCCGTGATAGTCGGATACCCTGGCACCGTCGCGTCCACATGGCAGCAAGCGGGACGTGCGGGACGCCGCTCCACCCAGTCCCTGGCAATCATGCTGGCCGGTTCCTCCCCCCTCGACCAGTTCCTCGTAAACAATCCAGATTACTTCTTCAACCGTTCACCTGAAAACGGCTTGATAAATCCCGACAACCTCTTTATACTAATGAGCCATCTCCAGTGCGCGGCATTCGAGCTACCCTTCGCGGAGGACGAGGGGTACGGTACGCACAACCTATCCGAGACCGCCGAGATGCTCTCTTACCTTGAAGAATCTATGATAGTGCGGCACGCGGGCGGGATGTGGCACTGGTCGAGCGAGAACTTCCCGGCGGAAAACATATCACTTCGTAGCGCGGCCTCTGAGAACTTCGTTATTATTGACGAGACCGATACATCCCCGCGCATCATCGGTGAGATGGACCGCTTCTCGGTGCTGACCATGCTCCACGAAGAAGCGATCTACCTCCACGAGGGGCAGCAATACCACGTAGACCGCCTCGACTGGGATGAGCAGAAGGCGTATGTCCGCGAAGTTCAGGCCGATTATTATACGGATGCGAACCTTGCGGTCACTTTAAAGGTATTAGATATAGTATCCGGCGAGCCGCGGGAGAGCCTGCGCAATTACGGCGAGGTGATGCTGTCGGCTCAAGCCACGATTTACAAAAAAATAAAGCTGCATACCCACGAGAATGTCGGCTGGGGCAAGATACACCTGCCGGAGCAGGAGCTGCACACTACTTCCTACTGGCTCTGCGTCCCTTCCATCGTAGCGGACGACATGGCGGACAAGGGAGGGAAGGCGGCCTTACAGGCGGGCCTGGTAGGATTGGGCAACGTGCTGACCTCGATGGCACCTCTCTACCTGATGTGCGACCCCCGCGACCTGGGCGTGGTGCCCCAGGTGAAGAACCCCTTCACAGGGTTCAGCACCATATTCTTGTACGAATCGACGCCGGGCGGCATCGGCTTCAGCAAGAAGCTGTACGAGATGCATACCACGCTTCTCGAAGCGGCAGCCGAAGTGGTGGCGGCGTGTGAGTGTGAAGCTGGCTGCCCTTCCTGCGTCGGCCCGGCGATGGAGGTCGGTCCTGGCGGCAAGCGCCACACCCAGGAGCTAATAAAAGGCCTACTGGTGGCAGCCTCCATCGAGACCGCCGCCCAGGGGCAGCGTAAGGCAAGCTGATATCTGGCGACGAAAGACGAAAGACGAATAATAGCATCCGTCCTCCGTCCTTTGTCTTTCGTCCCAATCAATAATGATAGACTCATAGAGCGCTCAAGGAGGAAACCCAAACTATGCTTGGAACTAGCCAGAGGAAAAAGCAAGGGTTCGTTCGTGGTTGCATCATACCGATTTTCGCGCTGATCGGCATCCTCGCCGGGTGCTATGGTCTGTGCATGGTGCTCTTCCTTTTGAACGAGGCCTCCAAGAACACAACCTCGCTGTTGCTCGGCTTCGGGTTGGGGTGATACGTGATGCGTGATGCGTAATCCGTTATCACTTACTGCCGGCTACTGATCACCGATTACCGACCACTGGAGGCAAGTGATGCCCGACCAGGCACAGACTATGCGCGTGCTTATGACCCAGCGCGTGCCGGAGGTTGCCATCGAGCGGCTGCGCGAAGTCGTAGGCCCCGATGGTACTCTAGACATCAACCCTGACCCCGACCTCATCTGGACCAAAGAAGAGCTTATAGAGCGTTTGCGCGGTGGCAATTACAACGCTCTCTACTGTCTGCTGACCAACCGCATAGACGCTGATGTGTTGGACGCGGCCCCCGAACTGAAGATAGTCGCCAATATGGCCGTCGGCTACAACAACATTGACGTGGCCGAAGTTACGCAACGCGGCATCCCCGCAACCAACACCCCAGGCGTGCTTACCGATACCACAGCCGACTTTGCATGGGCGCTACTCATGTCCGCAGCCCGGCGCGTGCCGGAGGCCGAGCGTTTCTTGCGGGCGGGGAAGTTCCACGGTTGGGGACCTCTGATGATGGTCGGGCAGGATGTGCATGGCAAGACCCTCGGTATTATCGGCTTCGGGCGTATTGGTCGGGCCGTCGCAAAGCGCGCTACCGGCTTCGACATGCAGGTCCTATATTATGACCGCAGCCCTGCCGACGAGCAGACAGAGCGAGAGCTAAACGCCCGCCTCGTCCCGATGGATGAGCTTCTTGAGCAGTCCGACTACGTTTCTATCCACACCGATTACAACCCTGAGACCCACCACCTCATCGCCGCGCCGGAGCTTGCCCGCATGAAGAGCACCGCCTACCTGATCAATACCGCGCGCGGGGCAATCGTACATGAAGCCGCCCTGGTGGAAGCCCTCAAGAGCGGCCAGATCGCGGGTGCGGGCCTCGATGTATTCGAGAATGAGCCGGAGGTTCACCCCGGCCTACTAGAGCTAGAAAACGCCGTAATAGTCCCCCATATCGCCTCCGCCTCCCTCGATACCCGTAACGCTATGGCGATGATGGCCGCCGAGAGCATCATAGCGGTATTTAATGGCGAGAAGCCGCCTAACGTGGTGAACCCTGAGATATACGAGAAATAGGGGCGGAACGTAGTATGCTCATACGGTGTGCTATTTAGTCTGGAACGAGCAACAAAACGCTGCACTGCCTTCTCCATTGCTCTTTCTGCAATAGGGATCAATTCTTTTCTTCGGTACTAAATAGCAACCAGGTCCAATCGGTTTGTATGACGTAAATAGCTTATTCTTCCCCTCCTATGCTACGTCGCGCTCCCATAGAATGTAGGAGGGCTTGCTCTCATTGCTATCGGCTCTCCCATGAACTAGAGACGTAGGATTCCTCACGGATCCTTTGTGTAGAATATTTGCTGCAAGATTCTGATAAGCAATTCTATCGAGTGAGGGTGCGTCGAACATTCTCTGCCCTCCTTTTACTTGTTTCAGCAGACGTTTTAGCACTATCAATTTCCTACTGGCATTACGCCAAGTCGGGCGCATTGCAGGTACCATTGGTCCTTCTGCCTTTGAGTCCAACTCCTCCCTTCGGTACTAAACAGCAACCACTCCCAAGCGCCTTGTGTGAGGTAAACAGCGTATTTTTCTCCTGACATGCCACCTTGCTCCCCTATATATGGTGGGGCTGCTCCGTAATGCTGTAGGAATGCCTGATCGCGATTGCTACCTGCTTCTGCGAGTAGCACAATTGTTAGGTTACAGAGATGAATGTGTAACCACCCCTTGAATGACTCTGTGTGATTTCTGTCTTTACTCTCCAAGGCATCTTTGGCAGCCATCACTTCATCCACTAGGAGATATGAATACCTATTCTCGGCATCTCCCCAAAGGAGAGCAAGCGCTGCGACGAGACTTGCCCTTCCATACTTTACGTCTAGCCAACGGCACAACCCGCTAATTCCCTCTTCACCAGTTGGAGGCGTCACCATGATAGAAGTCGCACATATATCACTCATTAGCTTCATTGTTTCCATGAGCATCTCTTCTCTTTCGTGAGAAGCTGCACTCTGCGAAGTAGCACTTGACGATCTAATAGGAACTTGCTCGGCAGTATACTCGTCAAGTACCCGGAGACCAGCAAGAACGAGTTCCTTTACAGATTTGGCTCTTGCACTAAGTAAACGACTAGTATCCTTTACGAACCCTTTGTGTAGAATATCTGCCGCAAGATACTGATAAGCAATTTTATCGAGTGGGTCGAGTGGGGATGTACCCCCTCCCCAGTCGTCATGTAGGTATCGCCAGGCATAAATGCGCCAATGCTCTTCGAGTTCCGCCAAACTGGTAAGGCCTTCGCGATGAGCTATAGCATTCAGATTACCTGTGACTCCATTATCTCCTACCCGCCTGGCGAAAAACAGAATTACCAAGTTCCTAAAAAAGGCAAACTCGCCCTGTCGATATTTAGGATCTCGCTTAACAGTGTTGATCACGCCCCTTAGTCTCTGTTCCGTTTCGCTTGGGAATCCAGACAGACGGTGGAGTATAAGTGCAGCCAGTATGCCTTCCTTTACATTGCTCCCTTTGAGTGCATTGCAAAGTTCATCAAGTGCTGGTTGCCCTATCCTAACAACTATCGGCCAAATCTGTGCGGCAAGATCTTCCGCTGCTTCTACGCTGCTCTTTATAGCTAACCCCTCCTGGATTTGCCCCATGAAGAATCCCATTTCAATCTGATCTTTACTTGCTCTTAGCTCTTCTCGGACCTTCGGGATCAAATTGCTGATATGCCTTATGCCCCCTCTAAGAAGAGCACGAACAGAGGAGGGTCCACCTGCAACTAGATTATGTTTCAGGGCGGCTCGCTCTGAACTGCTGCCAGCGAGATAACGATAGGCAACGTCATCAGGATTCATATTGTCCTCCTCCCGGCCATTTGTCACCATAATACAATTGAAAAAAGCGCAAAACCCACTTGCTGCACCGCAAGTGGGTCTGTCGGCATATAAGATGCTCTTGGTGTCTAACTTGGCTATATTATAGCATATCGTGTCAAGGTCTAGAGCGACCTGACTGTTTGACAACCTGCCCATATCTCTATTATTATCACCTCTACAAAGAGATTAGGACGAGGGCTTTCTCCTGCTATCTCATCAGCAACCACACCAATCTACATCTATTGAAGAGCAGTTAGTTTCTCTATATCAAGCTCCACTTCCCGCTACGCTCATAAATGTTCACCCTGGCTAAATCGAGAAGTAGAATGCGCGTCTCGCTTTCTCTACCCTCGAACAACAAATAGGACCAAAGGAGCAAGAATATGTGGAAAGAATTCAGAACATTCATCAGTAAAGGCAATGTAATTGAATTGGCTGTCGCCCTCATTATGGCTGCTGCCTTCGGCGCGGTCGTAAAGGGTCTCATTGACTGGATAATCATGCCCCCAATAGGCAAGGCGCTGGGTGGCGTCGACTTCAGCAGCCTCTATATCAACCTCTCAGGCACCGATTACCCCTCCGCTGTCGAGGCCCAGGCAGCAGGCGCGTCCGGCATCTACTACGGGCAATTTCTCAATACAGTGATTACCTTCCTCGTTTTGGCCTTCGTTATGTTCCTCCTCGTCAAAGCCTACAATTCCACCAAGCCCGATAAGGCGACCACTACAAAGGAATGCCCCTTTTGCCTTTCCACCATCCCCATCGGCGCGTCCCGATGCCCTTCATGTACCTCCGAGCTGCAAGTAGCAACCTAGCAATCCGTTTCAATCCCTGACATACAGCACTTCACCAGGATGCGCTGTTCTTAGCGTGTCAAGAATTGACTGCATAATCAATTCCAGGGTTTCATACTGTAGGTGTTTTGTAGCCAGTATGACTACTACTATCTTGCGCTTGTTAAGATTCTGTTGATAAGGTAGGTTCTAGTCTCCCGTCAGGAAAACGTCGAAAACCTTTTCCGCTAAATCGAGCAATTCGCCGTTCTCATAATTGCCCCAACCTATCCATCTGACGGTAGCTACCTCATGACCTGGGAAGAAATGCCTTAGACGTTGGGGTAAGTCCTCATCAAGTGATACCTTCATTTACTCGTGATGCGCGCCAGCAACAGTTGTTGTGCCAACTCTAATACCCCCTTCGCTTGCTCCAAGCTGACGTCTGGGAAATCTACAAGAAACTCTTCAAAGTCGTGGCCGCCCTTCAGATAGTCAAACATGTTCTTGATAAGCACCCGCGTACCTGCGAAGACAGGCGTCCCGCTCATCACCTTGGGGTTGATGCTTATCGATGTGATGTCATTCATTGGCGACCTTCTCTGAAATATGGACTAACTCATGTGTCTTGATTTCCGCTATTGCTTGCATCGCTGCTGGCATTAGCGGGTGGAGCGCCCTAAAGCGTATATCTTTGGAAACAAGCACCACGACAGCGATGTCATAAGTGGCTAAGTTCTGCTGGTATTCTACGTTCTGATCGACCGTGAGAAACACGTCAAAGGCGCTTTCAGTCGATCGGAGTAATCTCCCATTCTTGATTCCTGCCCAGCCCATCTGGCTTCGTGTCCAGGAAGGTCCTTCTTCAATTTGCGCGCTAAGCACTCGTCGAGTAAGACTCTCATTGGACCTACTGAGCGGGTACTTGCAGTATCATCTCTTGCGCCAAATTCAGTAGCGCAACTGCCTGCGAATGCTCCACCGTAGGGAAATCGTCAAGGAACTCATTGAGAGTTTCGTCGCCTTCAAGATAATCGAACAGTGCCTTTATTGGGACGCGCGTGCCCCTAAAGACTGGCGTGTCACTCATTATCTCAGGGTCACGATTTATTTACTCTTGAACGGTCATCGTAGATACCCTTTACACTTAACCTCCAACGTGTAGCACTTCCCCAGGTTTGATTGCGGTCAGGGCGGCCTCGACTTCAGGGAGGAGTCGCTCTAGCGTTTCTAACTGGTTGTCGCGCACAATAAGTACAATCACTGCGATTTTGCGGTTGGCGATATTCTGCGGAAAGGGTAAGCCCCTATCAACGGTCAGCAGTACATCGAAGCTTGCTTCAGCGTGGTCAAGTAGGTCGCCATTTTCCTTACCGGCCCAACCCATATAAGTGACCGTTACCGCAGTGTGATCTGCAAAGGAATGCCGTAGATCATGGGGTATGCTCTCGTCCAGTAATATCTTCATTTAGCCTCAGAGACCAGGAACTCCCGCGCCAACTCAAGCGCCGCCTTCGCTTGTTCACGGCTGACAGAAGGGAAATTCCTCAGCCACTCATCCAGAGTATGTCCTCCTTCGAGCCAGTCAATCAGCGACCGCACAGGCACGCGAGTCCCTTTGAATACAGGTGTGCCACTCATTATCTTGGGATTGCGGGTGATCAATCCTTGGTCAATCATTGCAGACACCTCCTTTACATATCAACCACTATATTTATGCTGCATTATAACACCCCCGTTTCTTATCCCACTGGACCTTTTACTATTTTTTTACACTCCCTTTACCCTCCCATAACCCACTCCGCTCTCTTCACTGCTATACTCGTAGCAGACAGCAGGCATCTCCACTTTACCGCGAAAGGAAATGGTAATGAGACCCTTCCGCAGGCGCAGACTCTTCTCTGCACCCTGGACATTCCACAGTCGCCGCCTCTTGCGTAGGAGTATGTGGCAAGGGTTCCGCAGATTATTCTTTTGGCCTCTAACATCAATGTAAAATCATTGTAAAAAGAATCGCCTGCGCATTGACTCACAGGAATCACGAGGCTATGATTGGATTGGGGGACTACGCCCTCGCGATGTGAGGTAGGGGAAAGGAGAAGAAATTATGGCACGGTCCGAGCGATTCATGGTGGCGCATCTCCTGCGTCGCGCGGGCTTCGGCGCGAGCAAAGCCGACCTGGACGCCTACACCGCACTCGGCTTCGAGGGCGCGGTTGATCGCCTCCTGAACTACACGTCGGTGGACGATAGCGCACTCGAATCGACCATCGCACGTATGAGGGACGAAAATCCTGCCGTCTCCAACCCGGACCGCCCGGAAGGTGGTAACTTCGAGTTGGAGTCCGGTATCTGGCTCACGCGTATGACCCTCACCAAACGCCCCCTTCAGGAGAAGATGACCCTCTTCTGGCACGGCCTCCTCACCTCCTCCATCGTAGAAGTGAAGGGCGCTCCCCTCATGTACCGCCAGAACTCCCTCTACCGCACCAATGCCCTCACCACCAACTTCAAAGAGCTTATGAAGGCGGTCGCCCGCGATCCCGCCATGCTCATCTACCTCGACAACAACACCAACCGCAAAGGCAAGCCCAACGAGAACTGGGCGCGTGAGCTGATGGAGCTCTTCACCCTCGGCATTGGCAACTACACCGAGACCGACGTGAAAGAGGCCGCACGCGCCTTTACCGGGTGGACCGTCAACCGCGAGGGCAACTTCGTCTTCAACCGCCAGCAGCACGACTCCGACTCCAAGACCGTCCTCGGCGTTACCGGCAACCTCGACGGCGACGATGTTATGGAGATACTCTTCAACCAGCCCGCGCACGGCAAGTACCTCGCCCGCAGGCTCATTCGCTTCTTCGTCTTCGACACGCCCGACGAGGCGATGGTCAATCGCTACGCCTCCATCTATGTGCAGAGCGGCTTCAACGTCAAAGAGACGATGCGCCAGCTCCTCTTATCCCCTGAGTTTCGCTCCGACCAGGCTTATTTCACTCTAATCAAAAGCCCCCTGGAGTTTACTATTGGAGCGCTCCGTGCCCTCTCCGCGTCATTCACTGACCTGCGCTCCTGGCGTGCCATCAACCAGCAGATGCGCACCATGGGCCAGCAGGTCTACGCTCCACCCGACGTTTCCGGCTGGGCAGGCAACCGCAACTGGATGAACAGCACCACCTATTACACCCGCGCCAACCTCGCCCAGCAACTGGTCGCTGCCGAGAACGCCACCACGATAGACCCCACAGAGATAGCGAACGCAGCGGGCATCAACACTCCCCAGGCCGCGATAGACTACTTCCTCGACCTGCTCGTGCAATCAGACGTACCTTCCAACTACCGCACCGATCTCCTGAACTTCACCGGCACCACCTTCAAAGACGCAAGAGACAAGGACGGCAAGCTGCGCGGCCTCGTCCGCCTAATAATGTCAACCCCGGCCTACCAGATGAACTAAGTTCAAAGTTCAAACTATTCTCAAAGCCCTCTACTTTGAACCTTGAACTTTGAACTCGTAAGTAAGGAGCCAACAATGGGAATCACACGACGCGAACTGATGAAGGATGGGCTGGCGATTGCCGCGCTGGGGTTGGTGGCACCCACCTTTCTGGTGAAGAGCGCTTATGGCCTCAACAATGGACGCCGCCCAAGCAGGGCAGGGGGTGACTCTCCCATCGGCAGCGGCGCTAACGACGCGCTCAAGAAGAACACCCTCGTGGTCATACAGCTTTCTGGCGGAAATGACGGCCTCGGCACTGTTATTCCCTACGCTGACCCTGCCTATTTCGCAGCTCGCCCCTCTCTCGCCCCCGACAAGGCCGCCATCTTGCGCATGACCGACAGCCTTGGCCTCCACCCCTCCCTCAAGGGCCTCAAGAGCCTGTACGATAACGGGCACATGGCCGTCATGCAGGGGGTAGGCTACCCCAACCCAAACCGCTCCCACTTCCGCTCTATGCAGATATGGCAGTCGGCTCGCCCCGACATCAACGAGCCTACCGGCTGGCTTGGCCGCTACCTCGAAGCTGAAGATGACGATGACGAGAATACCCTTCGTGCCATGAACATCGGCACTATCGTCCCTCGCACACTTTGGACCGAGACTACCCTGGTCCCTTCCATCACCAACGTGGAGAGCTATCAGTTCCGTACCGACGGGCGCTACCTGGGTGACCCTTCCGCTCAGATCGATACGATTCACCACCTGTGCGAGCATACATCGCACGGCCCCTACGAGGACTACGTGAGCGAGGCAGCCATAGACGCCTTCAAAAGCTCCGACATACTCAAGGGTGCCGTCGCCAAATACCAGTCCGACGTGAAATACGGTAACAACGCCTTCGCCGAAGGTATGCGCCTCATCGCCCAGGTGATACAGGCCGACCTCGGCACGCGCATCTTCTACATCAGCCTCGGCGGGTTCGATACCCACGCGAACCAGGCCGGCGTCCACAACAATCTCCTGACGATGCTCGATGAAGGTGTCAACGCCTTCTATACAGACCTGGAGAAGATGGGCAAGGCCGACCAGGTCGCCGTGATGACCTTCTCCGAGTTCGGCAGGCGGGTTGGTGAGAACGGCAGCGCGGGCACCGACCACGGCACCTCCCTCCCCATGTTCCTCATCGGCGGCAATATCAAGGGCGGCATCTACGGCAATAACCCCAACCTCACCGATCTTGATAACGGAGACTTGCGTATGCAGACCGACTTCCGCGCCGTCTACGCCTCCGTCATAAGCAACTGGCTAGGAGCCGACCCGGGCAAGGTAATCGAAGGGAACTTCAACACTATCCAGTTCACGCTGCAAAAGACCGGATAGACGACAGACGATAAGAAGGGGCGGGAGGCATTACTAGTGCCTTCTCGCCCCTTCTTTAGCTTTCCTGCCTATTGCCTATTGCCTATTGCCTATTGCCTACTGCTTTCTGTCGTCCGTCGTCCGTCGTCAGACCGAATAGCGATTTTCTTTTTGCCCGTCTTTTCCTCAGGCAGCTTGGGGACCACCAAAGTGAGGACGCCGTTCTTGAACTGGGCGTCTATCTTGTCGGTGTCAACGTCCTCGGGCAGGGAGAGCACGCGGCGGAAAGTGCCGTAGCTGCGCTCCATGCGGTGGGAGCTGCTACCCTTGTCCTCGCTCTCTTCCTTCTTCTCACCTGTGATAGTAAGCCTCCCCTTGCTTACCGACAGCTCGATGTCGTTAGGGTCGATACCCGGAAGCTCGGCGGTGACACGCAGCTCGCGCTCATTCTCCGCGACGTTGATGGCGGGGTTGAAGCCGCGCCACCGGTTGCCCAGGCCCCAATCCTGGCCCTCGAAGGGGGTGAGGCCAAAAGCGCGGCCAAAGAAGCTGTCGAACATGCGGTCCCACTGGCTCATCCACTGCGTCATCTCGCGGTGCAGAGAACTAGGATAACTCTCCTCATCACGCCTGGCAGGTAGATTCGTGGTGTTGTCTCCGTTTAGTTTGACCAAATCCTTGATAGACATCGCTTTTTCCTCCTTTCGTAGTCTCTTGTCTATATCTGCGAGGGCGGGGTATGCCCCGCCCCTAAATACCCTTACCCTTCATCGTCTATCATCACGCATCACGCATCACGCATCACGTTTCAGCGTCTTTCGTACTTCGTCCTTCGTCCTTCGTCACGCCGACGTAATCGCAATCTTCTTCGTCTTTGCCGGTCCTGCCTTCGGGAGGGTCAGGCGGAGCACACCATCCTTGACCGTGCCCTGTATCTTCTCCCAGTCTATAGTGTTCGATACGGTGAAAGATCGCTGGTAGTCGCCGATGCGGTACTCGCTGTAAGTGAGGCTGTGGCCCGCCGGGTATTGCGGCTCCACGCGGCCATAGATGGTGAGCACATTCTTCTCAAGATTGACGTCAACCGAGTTCTCATCTACGCCAGGCATATCAGCGACCAGCACCACCGAGTCGGCGGTCTCGTATATATCCACTGCGGGTAGGAATACGCGCCCCGCGCGAGTCCGCTCTACGCCCTCCTGGGTCGCCATTTCCTGCTTGGTTGCCTGCTCTACCTGGCGCTGCTCCTGCCCTTCGCTATTGCCTACCTGGAGCTTGCTGTTACTCTTGCTCTGCTCTTTAGTCTCTTCAGCGTTGACTTCAACGCGCCCATTTTCGAGCTCTTTTGTAGCTGGCATCTCAGACACCTCCTTCTTTACTGATTCTTTATCTGAACTTTGCGCGGCCTATCGGCATGCGCGCGTGGGATTGTAATGTTGAGGACGCCATTTCTGTAGCTGGCGCTCACCTCGTCTGCCTCTGCCCTGAAGGGGAGCTGTATTGCGCGCATGAAGCGACCACTCCCGCGCTCACGGCGATGATAGCCCTCTCCCTCGCGTAGCTCCTGCGCCTTGCGCGACCCCTGCACCGTGAGGGTATCGCCGACCACAGAAATATCGAGGTCCTCACTCGTCACGCCGGGCATCTCGGCGGTGACGACGGCGCTCTCCTGGCTCACCCAGAGGTTGATAGGCGGGAAGCTCGTCGCCGCAGGCTCATTTGTGCGTGAGAAGAGCTTGTTCATCTCTTCCTGGAGCCGTGACATCTCCTGCCACGTCGATCTCTGGGGCTCAAATCTGACGCTGTCCAGTATCATCTCTCTTGCCTCCTTGTCAGATTACTTTCTTTTGCGATTTCCGATTGATTAGCACTCTCGACCTTCGAGTGCTAACTGCATTTTAGCAAAAGATTCCCGATTTGTCAAGACTTTTCAGGCACGAAATTAGCACTCTTTTGAAAGAGTGCTAGCAATGCTGGCTTGTTCCCTCAGCAGAATAACGCTTCTTATAATTCAACAAAATGAGCGCCTGCGGCGCTCATTTTGTTGAATTATAACGGCACGTAACGGTAGATCAGACCATAGCGCCTGCCTGGGCGTGGGGGTTGCTTATCAGCCCGCGCTGTATCGCGTACACTGCGGCTTGCGTGCGGTCGCTCGTTTGGAGCTTCTGGAAGATGGAGGTAATGTAGTTCTTGATCGTCTTCTCCGACAGGAAGAGCTTCTCCCCTATCTCTCGATTGCTCGACCCGGCAGCTATATGCGTCAGTATCTCAAGCTCGCGTGGGGTAAGTCCTTCCGTATTACTCTTTTCCGCCATCGCGGACATCGTTTTGAACTCCAGGAAGAGCCGCCCAGCCATCGCCGCATCTATCACGGAGCCTCCCTCTGCCACCGTGCGTATCGCCCGTATCACCTCGTTGCTGTCCGCATCCTTGAGCACATATCCACGCGCCCCCGACCTTATAGCCTCAAACACGTGCTCGTCCTCCCGGTACATAGTGAGGATAATGACGGCGGAATCAGGGCGTTTCAAAAGTATCTGCCGCATCGCTTCGACCCCATCCGCTCCCGGCATATTGATGTCCATCAAGATAACGTCCGGGTCGAGCGTGAGCGCCATCTCCTGCGCCTCAAGCCCATCCCTCGCCTCACCGATCACCTTAATGTCCATCTCCATCTCAAAGAGCATCCGCAAGCCCTGCCTGAACATCCTGTGATCATCCGCAATCAGTATCTTTATCAATTCTCCCTACCTCCATTCACAAGTTCAAAGTTCAAAGTTCAAAGTTCAAAGCCCAACCCTATCCAATATTCTCACGCATCACGCATCACGTTTCACTCCATCGTCTATCGTCTATCGTCCGTCGTCCCCACCATACTCTTCATCGCCTCAACCAGCCTCTCGGCGGGCGCGCCTCTGTGGACGTAGACGCAATTGGCCGTCGCCTCGTGTGTATCGCCCGCAAGGGGGGCGTCATAAAGGGCTACATCGTAGTCGGCAACGTCCTCGTCAGCCACCAGCACTATGGTAGGCACCTGACGCAACTGGCCTGCCGTGATCTCATTCTGTTCGAGATGTGCATCACCAACCTGGAGTGGCGCGGTCGTATGGGTGCCCATCAACAGATCGCTCGCCACTATCGCCACATCAAACTTATGCTGTGCTACCGCTCTTCTATAAGCGCTCGGTGATGATACCTCAGCCACTACCACTACATCATCGCGCTCGTCAAGGCATCGCCGTAGCATCTGCCTGAATAAGTGGTATGGGTCGGCTATCACTACTTTAATCCTGGCGGTCGGAGGTCTGGACCACGCCTCTTTGCCTGTCTCATATAAGGACCCAAGCACATCCCTCAGGTCCAGGGGCGTGCGTATCGCTCGCCTGGTCCTGCCGGGAGGGTCAATCCACAAGGCGTCCTTCGGAAGGTGCATCCTCGCTCCATCAGGCAGGCGCCTGGCGCAACGCCCATCTACTACCGTTATCTGGCAGCCTGGCATGCGTGCCTCGTCTCTTATCTTCTCTTCTTTCTCAGCGTTTTCGGGTAATAGTTCCGGGGGACAGAAGCCGGCCCATGCTGCGGGCCAGGCCTCTATCTCCCAGCCGTGTGGGTGGGCAGCGAACCACAACTGCCGGTATAGCATCGGGTCGTCCGAGACCACGCGCATCCTCATAGCAGGCAAGTTGCCTACTATCCCCGACTCGATCAGAGGCCACACCTTTCGCACGAGCGTTGGATCAAATTGCTTCCCCGCTCCCTTTTCGATTTCGGCCATCACCTCGTGAGGTCTGAACGCCGGTCGATACGGGCGGTCACTACTCATCGCATCATAGGCATCTGCGATACTCAACACCCTCGCGGTAACAGGTATAACCTCCCCTGCAAGTCCCAGGGGGTAGCCTGTGCCATCGTAGCGCTCGTGGTGCGCTTGCGCGGCGCTTATCACACCAATAGGTAGCGCGCTCTCTCTCAGTATCTTCGATGAGGCCATAGCATGTTTGGTAATCGAATACCACTCGTCCCGCTCCAACGGCGAGATTTTGTTGAGCAGCTCCGGGGGAATGGCTCGCTTGCCCACGTCGTGCAGTATGGCCGCGCATTGCACGCTCATCAACGCCTCATTCCCCAGGCCGGCTTCGCGCCCTAAGGCTACAGCGTAGCGCGCCACTCTTCCCAGGTGACGCCACATCCGCGCAGTATGTGTCCCCATCTCGGTCAATATCGCTAACATCGACCCTATAGGCCACTTGTCCTCTGCGGGCGCAGAGGGGAGCGTCTTTGTCGTGTAAATTGATGTCTGCATCTCTCTTATAATGCCCGAATTCAGTGCGCTCTAACGCTACGCCTTACCCACACCACATACATTTTCTCATTCTGATTGTACTCCAACCCCTTCTATCCACGATAGCGTCACTGGTCACACTTTAAGAGGGGACTTTAGTCCTAAACTATTTTAGCTGTGCATCTTGTGCTTTTCCTGGTGGGCTGCTACACTACTTCACAGGCGCACATGTAGGGGCATGGCGCACCATGCCCCTACGGAGCATATCCAAAGGCACCATTAGTTCAAACTGAAGAGGCCTGAAATCGCAAGCACGCCAACCAACGCAATCGAGACCCACGAGCTGAGCCGCGCCTTCGGGAAGCGCGTTGCGGTGGATAGCCTTACGCTTACCATCCCGCGAGGCACGGTATTCGGCTTCCTGGGGCCAAACGGCGCGGGAAAGACCACCACCCTTCGCATGCTTGCCGCGCTTATCGCGCCGACGAGCGGCACAGCCTGGGTGGCGGGCCATGAGCTAGGCACGGAGGATGGCAATAAGGCAATCCGTAAGTCCCTCGGTTTCCTCACCGATACCCCCGGCTTATACGGCAACCTGACCGCCCTCCAAAACCTCCTCTTCTTCGCGGGCCTTTACGAGGTGCCCGGACCACGCGCTATCGAGCAGGCTGAGCGCTATTTGAAGATTCTGGACCTATGGGACCGCCGTGACGAAAAGGTAGGTAGCTTCTCTAAAGGGATGCGCCAGAAAGTTGCGCTCGTCAGGGCGCTGTTGCACGAGCCTCAGATCGTCTTCCTGGACGAGCCGACTTCCGGCCTCGACCCCGAAGCTGCCCGCATCGTGCACGATTTCATCGGGCATATACGCACCGAGGGCCGAAGCATTTTCCTCACAACGCATAATCTCACCGAGGCGGACGCCCTCTGCGACCTCATCGGCGTCTTCAGGACGCGCCTGTTGCGCGTCGACACGCCCGCGAACCTCCGTAACCAACTCTTCGGCAGGGGCACGATTGTCCAGGTTGTAGGCGACGCGCACCTCTGGCTGGCAATGGCCCGCTCGTTCCCTTTCGTAAAGGATGCGCAAGCTGAAGGTGACTTGCTTTCTGTCACCCTTGATGACCCCGATAGCCAGAACCCCATGCTGTTGCGTGCCTTAATCGATGCTGGAGCGCAAGTGCGTTACGTTAAGCCTGTGCTACCGTCGCTGGAAGAGGTCTATCTTCAGCTTATCGGCGAGAGCAAGCGCCAGGGGGGTGAAAACGAATAGTAGTTATTCCTAAGCTCTCACTTCTCAACCCTTCAAGGGTTGAGAAGTGAGAGAGTAAGAAATGGAAGTTTGGCTGGCAGAAGGAGATAGTAGAGGGATAATATGAGCCTAGACACGCGCAAAATAAGGTTGATCTTGCGTAAAGAATGGCTGGAAATGAAGCAGCAGCGTGCCCTGGTGCTTGGCATGATCTTTCTGCCGCTCCTCTTCACCATCCTTCCCCTCGGCCTGATTTTCCTCATGGGCCAGCTTCCAACTGGTGACATGAACGACCTAGATGCCCTCTTTGAGCTGGCGCGCAACAACCCTGCCTGGCAGGGCCTCTCCGAACAAGAGCTTGTTCAGGTCGTCATAGGCCAGCCCATCTCAACGATATTGTTTATATTGCCTGTCATGCTCCCAAGTATCATCGCCTCATACAGCATCGTGGGAGAGAAGGTCAGCCGCACGCTTGAGCCTGTGCTGGCAACCCCCGTAACCACCCTGGAGTTACTCCTGGCTAAGATGCTGAGCGCACTTATTCCGTCGGTCGGTTTTACCTGGCTGGCCGGTTCGGTTTTCCTCATTGGCATGGTGCCGCTCTCTCTATCTCATAGTGTGTTCGTCGCCATAATCAGCCCATCCTGGTTCCTACTTATGCTGCTCTGCGCGCCATTACTCGCCCTCGTCGCTATCGCGGCCACCGTGACTGCATCGTCACGTGCCAACGACCCCCGCTCCGCCCAGCAAATCAGCGCCGTTGTAATCCTGCCCGTTGTACTGCTGATCGCCGGCCAGTTCACAGGCCTCCTCTCCTTGAGCCCTCTAGTCTCGCTCACAGTCTCCGCATTATTGGCGCTGATTGCGGCTGCCCTGACCTGGTTCGCCACAAGGGTGTTCCAACGTGAGTCCATCCTGACAAAATGGAGCTAAATTCAATATTCCCCTCCGCCTCTATGCACGAAGATGCTATAATAGATACTGGCTAGCACTAGAGAGTCCAACATGCAAATAACTTCCCCACATAGCAACATGATAGCGCTGTTCGATAATGAAGAATCGAGCGGGGGGCCACGGCGTCGGTTACGTGGCGCACTTTCCAGAGTAGGGTTCGGACTGATCGGCTTCGCTGGCCTGGTCTTCGGCGCCCTCCCTATTTTCGCCGCCCGTCGCCTCCTCTACCCCGTCACCCATGAGCCTCCCCCTTACACCGAGGAAGGTCTGATAGATGTGCCCGTGCGCCCTGAGCGCGTTGAGTTCATGGCCCGCGATGGTAAGCCCCTGAGCGGCTGGTTCGTCCCGGCTCCAGATGGCACGCCCAAACCGTGGTCATGCGTGGTCCTCATCTATGGCTATGGCGGCTACAAAGAGCAGATGCATGAATATGCAAAGATGGTGCACGAGGGCGGATTCGCTACTCTGATGTTCGATATGCGTGGTGCTGGCCTGCGCCGCCGCGAGCCTGTCACTCTCGGTTACAAGGAGCGCTGGGACCTGATGGACGCCGTGCGCTACATCCAGACCCGCTCCGACGTAGACCCCAACCGCATAGGGGCGTTCGGGTTATCGATGGGAGGTGCCGTCGCCATCATGGCTGCGGCAGAGGAGCCTGGCATTAAAGCCATAGTCACCGACTCCGCTTATGCCGACATCACCGACATGATAAAGCCGGGCATAGTTGTCTTCCTGGGCAAGCTCGCTTTACCTTTCGCCCCATTGATCGTGCGCTATGCCGAGACAATGATGGGCATCCGTGCCCATGAGATCCGCCCGGAGAAGGCCGCGAGCAAGCTCGGTGAGCGTCCCCTCTTCGTCATCCACGGCCTGGACGACGCCCTTACCCACCCCCAATCTGCCTACAAGATATACCAGGCCGCCACCGGACCCAAGGAGTTGTGGCTCCTCCCCGAATGTGGTCACGGCTGTGCCCCGTCGGTAGCTCCGGCAGAATACAAGCGACGTATCAACGAGTTCTTCTCGCGATGGCTGTAACATCTATTGAGGGAGTTGCAATCATGAGGGGAGGTTACACTGCGTAGCCTCCCCTCATGATTGCAACTCTTACTCCTTGCCTTTGCGGTATAATAGACGCTGTTATTCTCAAAGCAGATTGAGGAGAGAGTACGACCATGGCGACCAAACGCGAAACCACTCCTACCGACGACATATCCACTACAGCACCCAATCAAGGTGCCCAGATACAACCCTCAGATGGCGCTTCGAGTGAGCGCCCACCCCAGATAAGCTCCTCCGCCCAGCGCGCCATCCACCTCCGCCAGATACGCGAGCGCGCCCTGTTAGGCGGGGGAGAGCGCCGCATCCAGCAGCAGCACGCCAAGGGCAAGCTCACCGCACGCGAGCGTCTCGACCTCCTCCTCGATGAAGGCACCTTCGAGGAGATAGATATGTTCGTCACCCACCGCACCGACGACTTCGGTATGGCCGACCAGAAGTATCCGGGCGATGGGGTAGTCACCGGCTGGGGGCGCATAGATAGCAGGCTCGTCTACGTCTTCTCGCAGGACTTCACCGTCTTCGGCGGCTCCCTCTCCGAAGCGCACGCCCAGAAAATAGTGAAGATCATGGATATGGCGATGAAGAACGGCGCTCCCGTCATCGGCCTGAACGACTCCGGCGGCGCGCGCATCCAGGAAGGTGTCCTCAGCCTGGGCGGCTACGCGGACGTCTTCCTTCGCAACGTCCTTGCCTCCGGAGTGATTCCCCAAATCTCCGCCATTATGGGGCCATGCGCGGGCGGGGCAGTCTACTCTCCCGCCATGACCGACTTCGTGCTCATGGTCAAAGACACCTCCTACATGTTCGTCACCGGCCCCAACGTCGTCAAGACCGTCACCCACGAAGACGTCACGTTCGAGACGCTGGGCGGCGCGATGGTCCACAACAGCATGTCGGGCGTGGCCCACTTCGCCCTCAACAGCGAAGAGGAATGCTTGATGAGCATCCGCCGCCTCGTGAGCTTCCTCCCCTCCAACAACCTCGACGATTCCCCACTCGGCCCCACCGACGACCCCGCCGGGCGCATGGACGACGACCTCAACACTATCGTGCCGGAAGTCCCCACCAAGGGCTACGATATGAAGACTGTCATCCACAAGATAGTGGACGGCGGCGATTTCCTGGAGGTGCAGGAGTATTTCGCGGGCAACATCATCATCGGCTTCGCCCGCATGGGAGGGCAATCGGTAGGTATCGTCGCCCAGCAACCTATCCACCAGGCAGGTGTGCTCGATATAGACGCCTCCGACAAGGCAGCTCGCTTCGTGCGCTTCTGCGACTGCTTCAACATACCCATTATCACCTTCGTGGACGTGCCTGGCTTCCTCCCAGGCACCAAGCAGGAGCATGGCGGCATCATCCGACATGGCGCTAAGCTCCTCTACGCCTACTGCGAGGCTACTGTGCCCAAAGTCACCGTCATCACCCGCAAGGCTTACGGCGGCGCGTATGACGTTATGAGCTCCAAGCACGTCCGGGGTGATATCAACTACGCCTGGCCCACCGCAGAAATCGCGGTCATGGGCGTAGACGCCGCGGTAAATCTCATCTTCAAAGACCAGATAGAGTCGAGCGACGATCCCGAAGCCACCCGCAAGCGCCTGATAGCCGACTACCAGGAGAAATTCGCCAACCCCTTCGTAGCCGCAGCCCGTGGCTTCATAGACGACGTAATCGAGCCGCGCCAGACCCGCCCCAAGCTGATAAGCGCCCTCCAGATGCTCCGCAACAAGCGCGACACCAACCCGCCCAAGAAGCATGGGAATATTCCGCTCTAGTCAGCTGCTGAACTCATCAGGCCAATATGCTAAGAAAAGCTTTCACCCAGCCTTGCCCTACGCGACATCAGCGGGAGGCCGCACCAGGCGATACTCCTGCACAGCGTTCGTGGCTCAGGTCGCATGATGACACCGAGGACAACGAACGGCGTGACGAACGGCGTATCGTACGGGGCACGCTTGCGGCCCTTGCATTAGCCGGGAGTCTAATAGCGCTGCTCTTCTGGCTGCAACTAAGATTGCCGCGCCAATTGCCTTCTGTGGCAGTTACAAGTCCTCTATGCGGCAAATGGGATATTACCCTCACGCCAGGTCACTACAGCACTGTAGATGTAGCGTCCGATGGTGAGCTTTGGTTCGCCGGCACCGCAGAGGGTTATTTCGCATCAGGCCCACCTTTTCTCGCCTTCGCACGCTGGGACGGTGTTAGCCTCGACAGTCTCAAGATACTTCCAGCTCCTACCATCGCGGCAGATGAGATATCTATAAGGGGGCTTGATGTAAGGAGTAGCACCGACGCCTGGGCAGTCGGTTACATTCAACAAGGACGCTTCCGGAAAATCCTCACACTCCACTGGAATGGCCTCCTTTGGTCGGTGGTTCCGACTCCCAAGTTGCCTTCTAGCACCCAGGGCTACAATCAGGGCTCGTATATTGGCTACGACGACATGAGCCTTGATGCTGTTACCATGATAGCCCCTGATGATGTGTGGGCCGTCGGCTATTACGATATCGACAGGGTCAGTAGACCGTTGACGCTGCACTGGGATGGCACCACGTGGCACATCATACCTGGCCCAAACGTTGCAAGTGGCTCGTTGAGGGACGTGATTTCCTTTTCTAAGGATGACGTATGGGCATTTGGACAGACAGACGGAGGAGGGTCTAGTCAACCTTCTCTGGTAGCGCGCTGGGATGGCCAGGCATGGGGAGTTGTAGACAGCCCGCAGCTAGGTGGGATGAGCGCTGCTTCTGTGGACAAAGAGCAGAATATCTGGGTAATAAATAGCGCCTATAATTACGACAGTTGGATGGCAAGTGGGATGTTGGCGCGCACCACAAAACAGTGGACTAAGGTCGAGATGCCTAGAGTTGAGCAACCGATACTCTACTCTGTCGCGGCTTATTCACCAGACGACGTCTGGGCCGTGGGTGATAGATGGACGAATGGTGCACGCTCTCTTGTAATGCATTGGGACGGTCTGAGTTGGGGTGAAATAACTGGGCTTGATCCATCGGTGCTTCAGCAATTGCATGATGTTGCGGTTGGAAGTTCGGGCGTTGCTTGGATCGTAGGTACATCTAGGGATCACGAAGACAGTACAGGCAGTGGCATGATCGCTCGGTTCGTAAAGTGTTCAGATACGCCGCGGAAATAGAGAGGCACAAAGCGACCCATTTCAATCATCCATCAAAACCATCTTGCTGTGGCTCTCATATAGTCTCCGCAATGGTATACACTATAATACTTAACTTGCAGAGAACTCCCCTTCTAAAGGGTAATTACGGATTACCTATAGTGGTGCGACCTTAAATAAATCGCAGCCTCCGTAGTTCCCTTCCACCCGACGCCAGATTGGGGAAAACTCGCCTGCTACGCTATTGACCCGCATCACCCATCAGGGTATACTCAAATCAGTCAGGTGTACGTGAGCTTTCGGGTTCTGTCGCCAGGCTATTGAAGCCCCGGACGGTCCGCCAGAATTGTATAAGCAGAGCACGTCAGTGTGAATGCCAAACAGTTCCAAGGTCAATCCGGGGTTTTCCTTTGCCCTCGCTCAGGGCATATTTACATCGCCCTTCACAGAGGCATCAGCCTGCGATACGTCGTGCGTCTTCAACAGCTCGCTGTACCAGAGGGCGCTCTTCTTCCATACCCTCTCCAACGAATCCCTATCCACGTGGATCATACCGAAAGCCGATTCCGGCCTGTACCCCTCTGACCACTCGAAGTTGTCCATCAGCGTCCAGGCGAAGTACCCCTCCACGGGGATGCCTCGCAACAGGGCCTTGTGCAACTGCCGCAGATTCTCCCGGTGGTAATTCACACGCGGCTCGTCGTCTATAAGCTCCGTTTTGCCATCCCAGGGTGTCGCGAGGGCCATGCCATTCTCGGAGACGTACATCTTTTTCAGCCCCTCGGCGCGATAGCCGAAGTAAATCTGCTGGAGCAGATCGTACAGACCTTCAGAGTAATATGGCGGCTGGAAGATGGGCCATTCGAGACTGTTGCGCGGCGCGCCCTCTATAAGCACCTGCTCTGAGCGTAACTCTCCACCTCCTGCTCTATAGAGCGCACCCCGGTAATAGTTCACACCCAGCACATGCAGCTTATCCCCAATCTTTATCGTCTCCATGTCGCGTTCGTAGCCGGGCGGCATGGCATCCTCCCCGTAAAGCCGCACCATAAACTCAGGGTAGCGCCCCCTGAAAATTGCGTCGAGGAACCAGGCGTTGTAATAACCATCTCGTATGCGCGCAGCCAGCGTATTTTCGGGGGAGGTGGTGGTGGCGTATGCAGGCTCGAAGTTCAGCACCGTGCTGATTTTGGCGTCGGGCGCTATCTCCTTCATCGCGTTGTAAGAAAGCCCCTGCCCCAGCAGGAGGTGATGCGCCGCCGCGATACCTGCTCTCAGATTCTCCCTTTCATCAGCATACAGGTTGCCTGGTGCGTGTACGCCTTCATAATAGCTCAGCATCGAGCTGCACCATGGCTCGTTCAGGATGAAGTATTCCTCGATGAACTCCCCAAGGTGTTCTACCACCGCCTGCGCGTGCCGCCGGAGCATATCCGCCGACGCCCGATTCGTCCACCCACCAATTTCGCTCAAGTACTGAGGCAACTCCCAATGGTAAAGGGCCGCATAGATCGAAATATCGCTCTCTTTGAGCGTCCCGAAGTACCTCCTGTACCATTCGATAGCGCGGCGGTTGACCTCCCCGTTTCGATCCAGGGTGCGCGACATCGAGACGGAGGTCCTGTAATGCCTGATACCCATGCGGCGAAGATAACCGGCATCCTCACGCCAGCGATGGTACCTGTCTATCCCCACCCCCGGCGTCGGCAACCCTCGCTCCTCCGTGAAGCGCTTCCACATGGTCGGCTCTGAACCCTCTTCAGCTAGCGTATGGTCCTCGCCGATTACTTGCAGGTCGGAATCGGCGATGCCGAGCTTAAACCCTGGCGGCAGCGTGATGCCGGGCTGCGGATTTACTAAAGGTAGAGACACGATGCGGTTTCCTCCCGATTGAGAATAGCTGGCTAACCCATTCTGCATAGTCAGGTGTCATTTTCACGGAGCCTGGCTATCTTGTCAAACGGCTGCTTGAATACCCTTGTAATTTCTCAATTAAGTTTGTATCATATGCCAACATGGTGATGCACGAGAATTGTGCGTGCCTATAGATTGACTGCAAATAGCGACGATGTAGAGCTGGGATAGCTTGGATCCGTTCGGCGGGCGTCCCTTGAGGAGGTGATGTATCTCTCACATAAATCACAAGCCCTCTATTCTACTGTCGGCATAAGGGCATGCCGGCGAAAAGCAACGATAATTACCAATTGGAGGAAAGACAATGGCAAGAAAACGGTTTAGCATATTGGCGCTTCTCGTTATCTCATCGCTTGTGCTCGCTTCGTGCGGTGGCACCGCCACGCCGACAGCCGCACCTGCCACCGCAATGCCTGCAACCGCGATGCCCGCCACCGCAATGCCTGCAACCGCGATGCCCGCCACCGTAGTGCCTACAGCGATGACGGCTGAGTCCCCTACCGCGATGGCAGCTATGACCCCAGGGGCCTCTATGGACCGCAGCATGGTCGGCGCTGAGCTGGCTGATGCCTATGCGGGCAAGTATAAGGGCACCAAGGTGACGATGTACGGCCCCTTCGGTGACGAGGACGAGATCAAGTTCAATAACTCGCTCAAGGAGTTCGAGGCTGCCACGGGCATAGATATCCAGTATGAAGGCTCGAAAGAGTTCGAGACCACAATCAACGTCCGCGTACAGGGTGGTAGCCCGCCCGACATCGCTGACTTCCCGCAGCCGGGCCTGATGGCGAGCGTCGCCAAGTCCGGTAAGGTCATGGACGCAAGCAAGTACATCAACGCCGACTGGTTGAAGAAGAACTACAACCAGAGCTTCATCGATATCGCCACCGTTGACAATGGAAGCGGCACCAAAATCCTGGGCGGCGTCTTCCAGCGTGTCAACGGCAAGAGCCTCGTCTGGTATCCGAAGAAGGCATGGGATGCCGCTGGGTACACAGTGCCGCAGACCTGGGACGAGATGAAGACCCTCATGGACAAGATCGTAGCCGACGGTGATACCCCGTGGTGCATCGGCATCGAGTCGGGCACGGCCACCGGCTGGCCCGCGACCGACTGGGTCGAAGACATCATGCTTCGCACCACCTCGCTCGAAAACTACGACAAGTGGACCAAGAACGAACTGCCCTTCACCTCTCCTGAGGTCAAGCACGCGGTTGAGGTAATGTCGGAAATCTGGCTGAATGACAAGTATGTGTATGGTGGGACCAAGCAAATCGTCAGCACCGCCTTCGGTACCGCCCCCGCTCCTATGTTCCAGGACCCCCCGAAGTGTTACCTGCACCGCCAGGGGAACTTTATCACCAGCTTCTTCGAGCAGGCCAAGCCAGGTGTGAAGGGTGGCGAGGACTATGACTTCTTCTACCTCCCGCCCATCGACTCGCAGTACGGCAAGCCGTTCCTCTTCGCTGGCGACGTCATGAGCGCCTTCAGCGACCGACCCGAAGTACGTGCAGTTATGGAGTGGTTCACCACCTTCGATGGCGTCAAGGGGTGGGTCACCGCCGGTGGGGCGCTGTCGCCTCACAACGACTCCGACCCCGCTGCTTACACGAGTGCAGTTGATGCTCGCGTAGCCGATCTACTCCGCAGCGCCACAAGCCTGCGCTTCGACGGCTCGGACCTCATGCCGGGCGCGGTTGGAGCTAACAGCTTCTGGAAGGGCATGACCAACTACGTCAGTGGTGCGGCCACTCTCGACCAGGCACTGCAAGAGATTCAAGCCGGTTGGGCCAACGTCCAGCCATAGATGGTAATTAGGGATTAGGGGTCAGGGGTCAAGGGTCAGGGGTCAGCAGGATAACTCTGACCCCTGACCCCTAATCCCCGACCCCTATCCAAACAGGAGATAGCGATGCAACGGACGACTGAATTGACACCGCCGCCTGTGCGCAGCGCCGGGGGTGAAGCATCTCCAACACGGGCCATGATCGCGCTCGTAGCCCTGATCGCGGTCATCGCGGTCCTTTGGCTGGGGTTCGATTTCTTGCGCAACAGGGATGTCCCCCAGATATTAGGCGGGGTTGTTGCGGTTATATGGGGGGTCGGCGGAGTCGCAGCGCTCTTCACTGTAGCAAATATGCTGGTGGAGTCATTTTCGAACAAGTGGCGAGACCGTATACAGCCATACATCTTCGTCGGTCCGGCGGTGGCGCTCCTGGGTTGGTTCCTCCTTACCCCAACATTACGTACGCTCTGGCAGAGCTTCTTCGCAGGCAAAGATTTCGCGGGCCTCGATAACTATGTCAAAGCCTTCACTAACCGCGAGATGCTACAGGCATTCCAGAACAACGCACTGTGGCTGGTCGTTGGCACCTCCGGTTGTGTCATTTTCGGTCTGCTGATTGCCGTGCTGGCCGACCGCAGCCGGTTCGAGAATGTTGCCAAGGCCCTCATCTTTCTACCGATGGCGATCTCCTTCGTGGGCGCCGGCATCATCTGGCGCTTCGTCTACGCGGTCCAGCCGCGGGAAGACCCGCAGATAGGTCTCCTCAACGCCATCGTAACGGGCATGGGAGGGGAACCACAAGCGTGGATCCAAACCCCAGGCTTGAATACATATTTCCTGATCCTGGTCCTTATATGGATGCAGACTGGCTTCGCTATGGTGATTTTCTCGGCGGCGCTGAAGGGAGTCCCCGAGGACCTGCTAGAAGCCGCCCGACTTGACGGCGCCTCGGAAGTGCAGGCGTTCTTCCGGGTAGTCGTTCCGTACATCCAGGGCACGATAATCACGGTAACAACTACGATTGCCATATTCACGCTGAAGATTTTCGACGTGGTCATCGTAATGACGGGCGGGCAATTCAACACGGATGTGGTGGCGACGCAGTTCTACAAAAACTACTTCAATAATCCGGGGTACGGCTCAGCTATAGCCATTGTGCTTTTCATCGCCGTATTGCCCGTGATGATCTATAACCTGCGGCAGTTCCGCAAACAGGAGGGATTCTAGCATGGCAGTAGCACAGCCTACCATCGCGACCACGCAAGCCAGAGTCGCTCCTCCTCCCCGCCGCCGCAAGTGGCTGGGACCCCTACTTGTAAATGGGAGCCTGGCTATCATATGCATCTTGTGGACCATCCCAACTTTCGGCCTACTGGTCTCATCTTTCAGGTCCCCTGCTCAGATCAACACGAGCGGCTGGTGGACCGTCTTCCCCCACCAGGAGTACATAAAGACCGTAGACCAGATTCAACTACCCCCCACCACCGCACTCGACCAACCGATAAGCGTGGCAGGCGTTACGGTGACGAATGAGGATTTGAGGAAGGGCTATACCCTGCCTGATGGGCGGCAAATTAAGTGGGCCAGAAGCCCACGCGAGCGGATAGTCAAGGTAAGCGAGCAGGATTGGATCGCCAACGCCGACCTCAGCCTCTCTAACTACCAGAATATACTTACAGGCGCGCAATATACGATTGTCATGCCTGATGGCACCGTAAATAGGGAACAGGGAGAGGACCTGAGCGGGGCATTCATCAGCACGCTTGTAGTGGCCATCCCCTCGACGGTGATACCAATTTTGATAGCGGCGTTCGCGGCCTACGCCTTCGCATGGATGCGCTTCAAGGGTCGCAGGATCATGTTCGGCATGGTCGTCGCTCTCCTCGTCGTGCCTCTACAGATAGCGCTCGTACCGATTCTGACCGACTACACTAACCTCAACATCAACGGTACCTATCTGGCGGTGTGGCTTGCACACTCCGGCTTTGGTCTCGCACTGGCAACTTACCTCCTCTACAACTACATCAGCCAGCTCCCCCGCGACCTCTTCGAGTCGGCATTTATTGATGGAGCGACACCCTTTACAGTCTTTACTCGCCTGGTGCTACCTCTTTCCGTGCCCGCCCTGGCCTCGTTTGCCATCTTCCAGTTCCTGTGGGTCTGGAACGACTACCTGGTAGCCCTCATCTTCCTGGGCGGCTCCGGTCGTGAAGTTATGACGATGCGCCTCGCGAACCTCATAGGTGAGCGCGGAGAGCAATGGTACTTGCTCACCTCCGGTGCCTTCATCTCGATGCTCGTCCCCCTCCTCGTCTTCTTCGGCCTCCAGAGGTTCTTCGTGCGCGGCCTGCTGGCGGGGTCGGTCAAGGGCTAATACTTCATTTCAATGCCGCGGTAGGGGCGTGGCGCCGCCACGCCCCTACCGAGCCAACCACCCCGTCGGCTGAACTGCGACTCCTAGTAATGTGGAGGCTAACATGGAAGAGAACGACAGACCACTATTCCAGGGAATAGACGAGTTCGAGCGGACGTACGCCCCACAAGAATTGCCACCTGACGACCCTGATCAGACCCGTGTTCACGCAGAGGAAGGCTCAGATGCCACCGCTCAGACCTTGAGCGACATACCGGAGCCTGCACCCGTGGCAAACATGGGCAACGCCCCAAGCGCGGCGGCAGCCCCGCCCAATATCGGGCATGAATATCACGGCGGCGCGCCCGGCGATCCCAACACCGAAGCCCGTAACCCTCTAGACACAGACGAGTCACCGGAGGACAGGCGATAGAGGATGTTCCCCATACACATACTGCATGAGTACACCAACGGACCCTATCGCCCGGCAAGCTGAAATCACCCTGGGAAGGCTGCTCCCCAGGTTAGAGTCTCAGTTCGGTGCGGGGGCGGACGCGGAAGAGTGGGCTGCCTTCAAGGCGCGCCTCCAAAGGAACTTCCTCAATCTTTTCAGACTCCTGTTGGAGCTATACGGGCGGCACTACGATTTCTTCTACCACCTGGAAAGCATCCTCGCTACCGCCGCCAGGATGTGGCTGGCGCGCTCTCCCGACCTCAAGAAGCTCGACAAGGTGCGTGAGGCCGACCCCCTCTGGTTCCAGTCGGAGAAGATGCTGGGCGGGGTCTGCTACGTAGGCCTCTTTGCGGGCGACCTGGATGGTGTGCGCCAGAAAATTCCCTATTTCAAGGAGCTGGGGCTAACTTACTTACATCTAATGCCCCTCTTCCTCTCACCTGAGGGCAACAACGACGGCGGCTACGCTATCAGCAGCTACCGCCACGTCGACCCCGACCTGGGGAGCATGGAGGAGCTGGCGAGCCTCGCCGCCGACCTGCGCCATAACGGTATCAGCCTCGTCCTCGACTTCGTATTCAATCACACCTCCGACGAGCACGAGTGGGCACGGCTCGCGCTGGCAGGCGACCCGGACCACCAGGCATACTACTTCATCTTCCCTGACCGCACCATGCCCGACGCATACGAACGCACCCTGCGTGAGATCTTCCCCGACCAGCGCCCCGGCAATTTCACATTCCGACCAGAAGTCGGCTGGGTCTGGACCACCTTCAACAGCTTCCAATGGGATCTCAATTACTCCAACCCCGCCGTTTTCAACAGCATGGCCGAAGAGATGCTCTCCCTCGCGAACAGGGGCGCTGAAGTATTACGGCTGGATGCGCTTGCGTTCACCTGGAAGGAACTTGGCACTTCCTGTGAGAACCTGCCGCAGGTGCATACCCTCGTGCGCGCCTTCAACGCCATTGCCCGCATCGCCGCCCCATTGCTCCTCTTCAAGTCCGAGGCGATTGTACACCCCGATTACGTCATTGAGTACATCAGCGAAGAAGAGTGCCAGCTATCTTATAACCCCCTCCTCATGGCGCTACTGTGGGAGGCCCTTGCTACCCGCGATGTGAAGCTCCTCCAACTGTCGATGCGCGAGCGGTTCCAGATAGGCCATTGCTGTGCCTGGGTCAACTACGTGCGCTCCCATGATGATATCGGCTGGACCTTCGATGACGGCGATGCCGCCCAGCTTGGGATCAATGGCTTTTACCACAGGCAGTTCCTCAACGCCTTCTACACCGGGCGCTTCCCCGGCAGCTTCGCCAGGGGCGTCCCCTTCCAGGAGAACCCGAGAACGGGTGACGCTCGCATCTCCGGCACATGCGCATCCCTGTCCGGCCTGGAGGAAGCCGTACATGAAGAGGACCCCGCCCTCATCGAATTAGCGATAAGGCGTATCCTCCTCATCTACAGCGTCATCCTCTCTATAGGCGGCATACCCCTCATCTACCTCGGAGATGAGGTAGGCACCCTGAACGATTACGCCTACCGTAACGACCCCGCGAAAGCGGAAGATAGCCGCTGGGTACACCGCCCCTACACAGATTGGAGCCGAATCGCCCGCCGGGAACAGGAAGATACCATCGAGGGCCGTATATACGGCAGGCTGCATCATCTCGTTAACATAAGAAAGGACTGCCCGGCCATTGCGGATGGCGATATGGAGTTAGTGGAGGCTGGCAATCCCCACATCTTTGCATACGTCCGCCACCATGCCGGTGGCCGCGTGCTCATATTCGCCAATTTCAGCGAACAGGCGCAGACTCTCCCCGCCAACGTCCTGCGCCTGCATGGCCTCGGCTACACCTTCAAAGACCTGGTAAGCGGCCAGACGATACAGGTGGGCGAGAGCCTGGTTCTAGAGCCATACCAATTCGTCTGGTTAGCGTAAGTGTTTGCTAAGAACAAGACTCCTCTCCCTGTCATTCCGAACGAAGTGAGGAATCTCCAAGCTCGCCAAGTAGATAGATCCCTAGATTCCTCACTTCGTTCGGAATGACAGGGATAAAGGTGCTTCGTTATTCATTGGCTTTCTTGTTTCAGTCACGCTATCAAATAGACCCAATGGAAATCATGGTGCGAATCCTGCAACCCATGAGACCCTGAGACAATATTGAGAGGTTTATCCATGGACGACTGGTACAAAGACGCGATAATGTATGAACTGCACGTCAAGGCCTTCCACGACGGCAACGGCGACGGCATTGGCGACTTCGTGGGCCTCACGCAGAAGCTCGACTACCTGCAAGAACTGGGTATCGACTGCATCTGGCTCCTCCCGTTCTTCAAGTCCCCCCTCCGCGACGACGGCTACGATGTCGCCGACTACTATGAAATCCACCCCAGCTACGGCACGGTAGCTGACTTCAAAGCCTTCTTGAAAGCCGCCCACAAGCGCGGCATCCGCGTCCTCACCGACCTGGTGCTCAACCACACCTCCGACCAGCACCCCTGGTTCCAGGAAGCGCGCTCCTCGATGGACCCCCGCAAGCGCAACTATTACGTCTGGAGCGACGACCCCAATCGCTACAGCGGCACCCGCATCATCTTTACCGACACCGAGACCTCCAACTGGACCAGGGACCCTGTCGCGGGGCAATTCTTCTGGCACCGCTTCTTCAGTCACCAGCCCGACCTCAATTACGATTATGAGCCTGTCCGCAAGGCCATGCTGAAAGTCATGCGCTACTGGCTCGACATGGGCATAGACGGCTTCCGGTGCGACGCCGTCCCCTACCTCATCGAGCGCGAGGGGACCAACTGCGAGAACCTGCCGGAGACCCACGTATACCTGAAGGAGGTCCGCCGCTCCGTAGACGAGCGTTATACCGGCAAGGTGCTGATGGCCGAGGCCAACCAGTGGCCCGTCGACCTCTTACCATACTTCGGCAACGGCGACGAGTTTCACATGGCCTTCAACTTCCCCCTCATGCCGCGCATCTTCATGGCCGTGCGCCAGGAAGACCGCACCCCCATCATGGAGATAGTGAGCCAGCTACCTGAGATACCGGAGAATTGCCAGTGGAGTATCTTCCTCCGCAACCACGACGAGCTTACCCTCGAAATGGTCACCGGCGAGGAGCGCGCCTTCATGTACCGCGAATACGCCCCCGATCCGCGCATGAAGATCAACGTCGGCATCCGGCGCAGGCTCGCACCCCTCCTCAACAATGATCGCGGCCAGATAGAGCTCCTCAACAGCCTCCTCTTCACCCTCCCCGGCACGCCCATAGTCTACTACGGCGATGAGCTAGGCATGGGCGATAACATCTACCTGAAAGACCGCGACGGAGTCCGCACCCCCATGCAGTGGAACCCCGACCGCAACGCTGGCTTCTCCGACGCCGACGCCGCCCGCCTCTACGCCCCTGTGATTACCGACCCCGTCTACAGCTACCAGGCTGTCAACGTCGAGGCGCAGCTACGCACCCCCAACTCTCTCCTGCGGTGGATGCAGCGCATGATAGCCCTGCGAAAGCAATACCCCGTCTTCGGGCGCGGCGACATAACCTTCCTCCACTCTGAGAACAGCTCTATCCTGGCTTACATCCGGGAGCATGAAGGCCAGAAGATGCTCATAGTGAACAACCTCTCCCGCCACCCCCAGGCCGTCGCCCTCTCCCTGTCACCTTACAGCGGCGCGACCCCCATCGAAGTCTCCGGCGGCACCCCCTTCCCCACCATCACCGCCGACCCATACCATCTCACCCTCGGCCCCCACGCCTTCTATTGGCTCGACCTAAATAAGCAACGCTCCTAACTGGAACTCATCTCAAACCCCTCCTCGCGACTGATGAAGATAACAGGAATAGATAGTAGGGGCGACCACAGGGGTCGCCCTGGCAACCCTGGCCTCTCTGGCTCTGGCGACCGTAATGATAATGTGGACGGGGCGACCACAAGGGTCGCCCCTACAGGATTGGCCTTTATTACCTGATGAACATTAACAAGTTGCTCAAAATGGATACCAGTTACGCCTCAGCCCGCTCAGGCGGGCTTTGTAGGTGTAGCCCGCGGATTTATCCGCCGGGCCGGAATTGTGAACACGCCTAAGATATCGCTACCTTTATCACAACTTTGACTCTGGCGGCTCTCCCCTCCCTCCATCACCTGTGCGTAGTGCCTTCACAACACGCTCAAATTGCTCCTCGAACTTGGTATTGTCTTGTTCCCAACCCGTAAAGTCAGCAGCCAAGCGGGCCTTAATCTGAGTCACTTTGGCACTCTTCCACTTGCGTGTGAACATGTAACCATCCAGGTTGAGAGGTATCAGGGCAAGCACTCTTTTGCCCCTCCTCTTCTTCATCGAACTCTGCTCCTTCGCGAAAACTCGTGTGATTTCGTCATCTACCCACCAGCTTCTGAGTGAATGCTGAGAGCAACATAGCAAAACCTTATCCCACAGCTTTATACCTCTGTCCACCTGCTCGAATATATCGTCACCTGGCAACATTTCCTTCTCGTCCAGCCAACAACGTATGCCTCTGCCTTGAAGCCCGTCATGTAACCGACGGGCAAAGCTCTTGTCGGCGTGGCTATAACTTATGAACACCGAATAGAACTCTATGGGATTGCCTCGAAGGGCAGCCTGCAGGGCAATGATCTCGTCCGGCACGCCCACACCTCTGAGGAAAACCTCTGGCATAGTGCCTTTAGATAGGTAGATCGTGTCTATTCCTATGATTGAGGGTGCGATGTGTTTTACGGTGTCAAGCCCTATGGCAGTTGTAAAGTTAACTGTTCCAAGTATGGTCCTCCCCATTGTTGCCCAATTGAAATTGGTCTTATCAAGCTTCGCCTCGATGAAGTAAGCCCCACTGAGGTCTGCACGATTTAGGTTTGTTCCGCTTAGGTCCGCCCAAGAGAGGTTCGCCTCGAGGAGGTTAGCCCTATAGAAGTTTGATAGGCTGAGGTTCGCCCATTCGAGCCTTGCCGCGGTAAGATCAGCCCATCCGAGCTTTGCCCCGGTAAGCTCCGCTCCAGTGAGGTTAGCCTTGTAGAGATCAGCCTCTTCTAGGTCAGCCTCTCTTAGATCAAGCCTTATGGTGGGATTTTCTTGTCTCCACTTATTCCAGACCGCCACACCCTGCTTGAGAATAGCCACATGCTCAGGGTTTGCCATAATTTGCTCTCCTCCTCGCTCAACCTACAAGCCGATCGCGCTCACTGTTCACCTGCTGTAGTAGCAGATGCATTATACAGCATAACGGCTGGAGATGAGGTCTATGCACCTCGTCCGATTTGTTATACTTACGGCGAAGGAGCACCGCCTTATGCAAAGCACAGCACCAACTGTGGACGAATACCTTGAGACCGTCCCACCTTAACGGCTCGCGGCACTTGCCAAAATCCGGCAGCTATGCCTCAAAACCCTAACAGGATACGAAGAAAGCATGGCCTATGGGGGCCAACATATAGCAAGAACGGCGTTATAGAAGTCGGTTTCATGAGCCAGAAACAGTACATCTCGTTCTATGTGCTCAAAAAGGATGTCGTAGATAAATACCGAGACCAACTGATGGACGCGGGTAAAGGCTGCATACGCTATCGCAAACCTGAGCAAATAGACTTTGAGCTTGTCGAGAAGTTGCTGGAAGGAACTGTAGATTCGTCCAGCGATATTTGCCCATAATCATACCCATATATAGACTGCCCTGTTATATTCCCTGTACACTTGGCGCTCAACCTTGCTGATGTTGCAATGCTCTTATAGTAGCAATCCTAAATAGGATATTCAGATAGTCGCATTGGGCGAGTCTATAAGGCTCGCTCCCTATGTTATGGATTCATCGCCAATTTGTTGCGCAGAAAGTTAACCGATTCTGGTGATGCGGGGCAAGACTTTGAGCGGTACGATGCAAATTACATTGGAGAATTGATACGGTAGGCTTTGTTGCTTATTGAGTTGCGGCAATAGAGTGCAGCAATTAGCATCTCATAACTGCTCATCACGGCAGGGACCAATGTTAGCACATAAGGAGACACCACATGAGTGATTGGAAACGAGCACTGCTAAAGTTAGCAGTTGGGGCTGCGGTAGCGGTTGGTGGACAAATACTCAAACAGGCAATGGCAAAAAATGTCGCAAGGCGTGCCGCCCAGATAACCGAGACTCCTCAGATTAGCGAAGTCAAACCAGACGCGAATAGTACCAAGGCGGCTATAAAAGGACTAAGTGACCATTTGGATGCTCACATGATGGCTCAAGCGATATCAAGGGGCAATAATGCCCTGCATGCTGCCCGCATGGATGCTCTTGATTGGGATTGACAATCAGGAGTAAGGCTCAGCATACCCATCCCCGAACAACACAGCCCTTGGTAGTCTGCGCCTCGGCAAGCTATGTAATGTGAAGTTAGCCCCAATCATAGAACATTGGGGTTTTTCCGTAATTTGGTCCTCTGGAAAAAGGAAATACTCTTGCTGACTCCCACCCGGCTCTGGTAATCACGAAACCAAAGCTATGGAAGTCATGCGCCTCTACCGCGATCCTTGTCAGGAACCGCTATATCCGGCACATCTTCGAGGTCCTGGCGGAGTATCCATCGCAAGAAAATGGTGAAGAAGGCCACAAGCGCCACGGCGATAATACTCAAAATGGCGATAATCTGAAGGCCTAAGTTGCCTCCCGGCTCCAACACGAGCGTAAGCAGCCACACGATTACTGCATCTACCGCGAATGCTGTGGTATAAAGGAGGACCGCCCAGCCGTTGAACAGCACGGGATAGTACTCCCGGTTCAGCCACCAGCGGAGGACGAATATCTCAGCAACGACAATTATCAGCAGAGCGAGCCAGGCCAACATTTAGCGTAACCCTCATCTTAGATAGTTCTATGCCCACAGGGGAGCGGTAGCAAGTACACCTGATATAGAATAGACAATATTATCATAACACAAATACGAGAGGAAGCGACATGGAAACGATAGAGCGATCACACACAGAAACCTACAGAAAAGTGAGCTGCGGGCAGCTGCGCCCCGGTGACGCAGGCAGCGGCGTTCGCCTGAGCGGCTGGGTCCACCGCCGCCGCGACCAGGGTGCCCTGATCTTTATCGACCTGCGTGACCGCGACGGCCTCACCCAGGTGGTATTCAATCGCGAGACCGACCCCGACGCCCACTCTATCGCCGAGGAAGTGCGCTCGGAGTACGTCCTCCAGGTGGAAGGCACCGTCCACGAGCGCGGCGCAGAGCGCACCAACCCGAACCTGGCGACTGGCGAAGTCGAGGTTATGGCCTCCAACGTGACGATACTGAACCGCTCCAAGCCTCTCCCATTTGAGATAGCGGGGAGCAGCGAGCCTGACGAGAACCTCCGCCTCAAGTACCGTTACCTCGACCTGCGCCGCCCCAGGATGCAGCGTAATCTCACCCTGCGCCATCGCATCATCAAGTTCATACGCGACTACCTCGACGCCCGAGACTTCCTTGAGATAGAGACCCCCATCCTTATCAAGAGCACCCCTGAAGGCGCGCGCGACTACCTCGTGCCGAGCCGCGTCCACCCAGGCGAGTTCTACGCCCTCCCCCAGTCGCCCCAACAGCTCAAGCAGATACTCATGGTCGCTGGCATGGGCCGCTACTTCCAGATAGCGCGCTGTTTCCGTGACGAGGACCTGCGCGCAGACCGCCAGCCTGAGTTCACCCAGCTCGACCTTGAAATGAGCTTCGTCGAGCGCGAGGATGTCCTCCAGCTCATCGAGGGCATGGTCGTGGAGATGGTGCCCGCGCTCACAGATAAGCGCCTCATGGCGGTTCCTTTCCCCCGCCTCAGCTACGCCGACTCCATGGCCCGCTACGGGAATGACAAGCCCGACCTCCGTTTCGGCATGGAGATCACCGACCTATCGGAGGCGGTCCGAGGGAGCGGCTTCGGTGTATTCTCCTCTGCACTTGAGGGAGGAGGCATCGTAGCAGGCATACGCGTGCCGGGCGCATCCTCTTACACCCGCCGCGAGCTTGACGAGCTTACCGAAGCCGCGAAGCGCTACGGTGCCGGCGGCCTCGTCTGGATGGCCGTCGAAGGCAACTCGTCGGAAGCAGTAGAGGGTGCCTCGCGGTGGCAGGTCCGCTCCCCCGCCGCCAAGTTCCTCTCCGGTGCCGAGGTTGATGCCATAATCTCCACGATGGGCGCGGGAGAAGGCGATCTCTTGCTGATCGTGGCAGACCAGACCGGCCCTACCCAGAACGCTCTTGGCCGCCTGCGTACCGATATGGCTAAGCGCCTCGGCCTCATGGATGACGACGTGCTGGCATTCGTATGGGTCATAGACCCCCCTCTGCTCGAATGGAGCGTGGAAGAAGGGCGCTGGGACGCCGTTCACCACCCGTTCACCGCCCCCATGCCCGAAGATACTCATCTCCTCGACACCGATCCCGGCAAAGTCCGCGCAGCCGCTTACGACGTGGTATGCAACGGCATAGAGATATGCACCGGCTCTATCCGCATACACGACCGCGACCAGCAGGCCCGCGTATTCACCCTGATGGGCTACACCGATGAGGAGATCGAGGCGCGGTTTGGGCACCTGCTACAGGCGTTTGAGTTCGGCGCGCCCCCGCATGGCGGTATCGCCCCAGGCATAGACCGCCTCGTGATGATGCTCGCGGGGGAGAGCAGCCTCCGCGAGGTAATCGCCTTCCCCAAGACCGCCCAGGCCCGCGACCTCATGATGGACGCCCCCTCTCCCGTCCCCGAGGCCGCGCTGCGCGATCTGCACATAGAGGTGGCGGATTCGGAGGCGTAGGCACTATGCCTTTTAGGAAATCCTTTATTTCTTTCTCTCCTTCGGGACTATAAGCCTTATGTAGCCCCGGCACGTTCCGTGCTATGTTCCAGTTGGGCGCTTTCCCGTTTAGAGAAAGGTACGATACCGAGGAGGTCTCACTGTGAACAACAGACAGGTAGATGTAGGCACGCTGCTCGGCTCAATTTCCGAGATGCTTCAGCAGAACCAGGATAAGCTCAACGAGGTCGACAGCGGCCCCGGCGGCGGCACGCACGGCGACAGGATCGCGCAGGCTTTCCGCACAGCCGCAGACGCCGCCAGGGACGCAGGCACGAATGATGCGGGCGAGCAACTCTCCCTCGCGGCCCAGGCGATGCGCCAGAACGGCCAGGGGCGAGCCGTCGGCTACTACGCCGATGGGCTACAGGAGGCGGCGTCTCAGTTCGGGGGTAAGAGCGGTATTTCTACCTCGGACCTCGCTCCCTTCCTGCAATCCTTCCTGGGCGGTGTGCGCCAGAACAACCCGGCCCAACCCGGCCAGGGTACCATGATAGATGCGCTATTGCCCGCGGTTACGTCACTCATGGGCGCGAACAAACGTGGGGCGGACCCCAGCCAGTCCGCGATGGACGCTCTCGGTTCCGCCATCAGCGGCGCGAGAGGCACAATGGGCATTCGCGGCAACCACGTTGACGCGGGTGCTGCGTCCGCTACTGGCGTGCTGGGCGGCATCATGAAGGCGCTCCTTCCTGGTATCATCGGTGCCGTAATGGGCAAACTTACCTCAGGGGGAAGGCAATCGCAACCTCAGGCTGAGCCGCAGGGCGGAGGTGGCATCGGAGACCTCCTCGGCCAGCTTACCGGCGGTGGAGGTGGTGGCGGTCAGTCTTCCCAGGGTGGTGGCGGTGGCCTCGGTGACCTCCTCGGCCAGATCACGGGCGGCGGAGGCAGTCAGTCCGGGCAAGGCGGAGGCGGCCTAGGCGACCTCATAGGCAACGTCATGGGAGGTGGCGATGATCGCGACCAAAGCCAGCAGACCCAGCAGGAAGACCAGGGCAAGCCAGGCTGGTGGCCCTTCTAGCTTTACTCTCTCGATACGGAAAAGAAACATCTAGAGTTTTCCGTAAGCGTGCTGCCATTCCACTACCATTGAAAAAGCATGAAAAATGAGTTTTCTGCGCAGCAGAAACTCATTTTTCATGCTTTTTCAATCTCCCCTCCCCAGTGGGGAGGGGCCGGGGGTGGGGTTTGAAGTTGGCTAGTCCGGCGAAGTAGCCGTGGCGAAGATCACCGGCGTGGCTGTCTTCACGCCGTCGCGCTTGAAGAAGCGCTTCACGTCGCTCAGGTGGGTGTCCTTGAACTCATCCCGCTTCTCTTCTTCCATCGAATCGAGTATCAGGTCACCCCACGTGCTGCCGCGCCCGTGGCTCCACCAGTCGTCCAGAGCGGTGAAATGCACCGGGATTTGCTCCTCGCGCACCTTAATATCGGTGAACCCGGCCTCCTTGAGCAGCTTCTCAAGCCCATCTTTGGTGCGGGTTAGCGCCGCTATCTCCGGGTACGCAGGCGCGTCAATCTGGAGAACGTCTGCGGCTTTGCGTATGCTCTCCATGTATGGCTTGCTCAGCGGTGAGAAGGCCGTCTCAGGGTCGGCGGTCGATATGCCGAGCGTGCCCCCCGGCTTCAGCACGCGGCGCATCTCTTGCAGCGCGCCCAGGATGTCGGGGAAGTAGAAGAGGGCCAGCCCGCAAGTCACTATATCGAATACGTCGTCCTCGAACTCAAGGTGCATCGCGTCCATTTTCTTGAACTCGACGTTCTTGACCTTGCGCGCACGCGCCTTCCGCTCGGCGAACTCCAGCATGCCCTCGGCGAGGTCTATACCGTACACCTTACCGTTATGCCCGACGCGGCCCGAAAGCGCCAGCGCGCCATTCCCTGTCCCCGTCGCCAGGTCCAGGCAGATGTCGCCGGCTTTGGGTTCTACTATGTCGGCCAGTCTGCGGTCCGATTTTTCCGACAGGCCGTGGCCGAACTCATCAAAGCCCTGCGCCTCGCGGTTGTACGTCTCGACCACCAGCCTGTCGAATAGCTCCTCCCGTGAGAGGGGCCGGGGCTTCTCGCCTGGCGAACTGGTGACCTTCGTGGTGGAGGTAGGCAGCGCGGCGGTCGTGCCCTGGGCGGCGGCGGTCGCTTCGCGCTCTACGCCCGTCGCATCTCCACGCTCGCGGATGTAATTGAGCAGGCCGCCCGTGATGATGATATTCACCTGCCGCGATGTCAGGTTATGCCGCATCTGGTAGGTCGTGCCCTTCGTCTTGTTGCGCACCGCTAACACCTCTACGCCGTCGAGGAGTTGCTGCTTTGCGTTGTCTATGCACAACTCGTCCTTCTCGCTGATTTCCGCGTAGTCGAGCGGGTCTACGAAGATGAGCGGAAGGATACCGAAGTTGATCAGGTTGTCGCGGTGGATGCGGGCGAAGCTCTTTACGAGCACGCCCCTCACCCCCAGGAACATCGGCGCGAGGGCAGCGTGCTCCCGGCTCGAACCCTGGCCGTAGTTGCTCCCCCCTACGACGAAGCCGCCGCCCGCGGCGGTCGCTCTCGTCGCGAAGCTAGGGTCCACCTTCTCGAAGACGTACTCCGAGATGGCCGGGATATTCGAGCGCAGCGGCAGCACCTTCGCGCCCGCGGGCATGATGTGGTCGGTGGTTATATTGTCCCCAACTTTGAGCAGCACGGTGCCTTCGAGGTCATCGGCCATCGGCTTGTTGATCGGGAGGGGGCGGATGTTGGGGCCTCGGATCACCTCAACTTTGTCCGGGTCGGTCGCGGGAGGCATGATCATGTTGTCTTCGATGAGGAACTTCTCTGGAACGTCCACTGTGAGAGGGGCACCCAGGTCGCGAGGGTCGGTGATAACCCCCATGAGCGCGGTAGCGGCGCACGTCTCAGGTGATGCTAGGAAGACCTGCGCGTTCGGGGTGCCCGACCTCCCCTCGAAGTTGCGGTTGAACGATCTGATAGATACCGCGCCCGAAGAGGGGGCCTGCCCCATCCCTATGCATGGGCCGCAGGCCGACTCGAGTATGCGCGCCCCCGACTCGATGAGGTCTCCTAGAGCGCCTGAGCGCGCTATCATCGTGTACACCTGCCGCGATCCGGGCGTTACCCCGAACGACAGGTCGGGGTGGACCGTCTTCCCCTTGAGTACGGAAGCTACAGTCTGGAGGTCTACAAATGAGGAGTTGGTGCAGGAACCGACCAGCACCTGCGACACCGGAGTGCCCGCCACTTCGCGCACAGGTACGACGTTATCGGGGCTGTGAGGCTTGGAGATCATCGGCTCAAGCTCTTCAAGAAATATCTCGATAATGCCTTCATACTCGGCATCGGGATCGGGGCCAAGCTCCACCCACTGGTCTTCGCGATTCTGCGCCTTCATGTACTCACGAGTGCGCGAGTCGGAGGGGAAGATAGATGTGGTCGCGCCAAGCTCGGCACCCATATTGGTGATCGTGCCGCGCTCCGGCACCGACAGGTCGGCCACGCCAGGCCCGCCATACTCGATCATCTTACCGACGCCGCCCTTGACCGTAAGCCGTCTCAACACCTCGAAAATAATGTCCTTTGCCGCGATCCAGGGCTGCCGCTTCCCCACCAATCGCACCAGCCACACCTCCGGCATCGCCATGTAGAATGGCCCACCACCCATCGCGACTGCTACGTCCAGGCCGCCCGCGCCTATCGAGATCATCCCCAGGCCACCGCACGTTGGCGTGTGCGAGTCGGACCCAAGCAGCGTCTTGCCCGGCACGGCGAAGCGCTCAAGGTGTACCTGGTGGCAGATGCCGTTGCCAGGGCGCGAAAAGTAAATCCCGTACTTGGCCGCGATGGACTGCAAGAAGCGATGGTCGTCGGCGTTCTCGAAGCCTGTTTGCAGCATGTTGTGGTCAACGTAGCTCACAGACACGTCGGTCCGGACGCTGGGTATACCCATCGCCTCGAACTGAAGATATGACATTGTTCCTGTAGCGTCCTGTGTAAGGGTCTGGTCTATCCTGATAGCTACCTCTTTTCCCGGTTTCATCTCCCCCGTAACGAGATGGCTCCCAATAATCTTCTGTACTAAGTTCTGCGGCATCAACGTCCTCCACTCAAATGTCGGTCCTCACTCGACCGCAACGCCCCGATTCTTACAATTTCTCTACTCTTGAGTTGCTTAATAATTCTTATCCATCTATAAGTATATCATAAGCCCCGATGTTTAGGCCACGCACGCCCTGAGGCGGGAGTGACGAAGATGATACAACCTTTATCCTTTATCCTTTATCCTTCATAATTCTCAAGAGATGAGAGTAATCGCCGGAACGGCCAAGGGCCGCAAACTGAAAGCTCCACCCGGCTTGAGCACGCGCCCTATGATGGACCGGCTCAAAGTCTCCCTCTTCGACACCCTTGTGCCTTATGGGGTCGCGGGCGCTCGCGTGCTCGACCTCTATGCGGGCAGCGGCTCTCTCGGCATCGAAATGCTCTCGCGTGGCGCGGAGTGGGCCGACTTCGTTGAGCAAAATCTGGCCGTGTGCGGTATAATACGCGACAACCTGAGGACAACCGGCCTTGCGGGCCGGGCGCACGTTTACAAGATGTTCGTGGCTCGCTTCATTACCATGATGAGTAATGCCATACAATCGGGCGCGCCAATACCGGGGGAGAGCAAGCTAGACACGGCACGTGAGTATGATATAATACTCCTCGACCCGCCATACGCCGACGCAGAGATAAGCAGCACGCTCAAGGATATAGCCCAATCCCCCTTACTAGCATCAAATGGGCTGTTAGTCATCGGTCACGCCACCCGTGTGAAGCTGGCCGGCGAGTACGGAGACAGTCGGCTGCATAGGATACGCTACCGCGAGATGGGTGGCTCGGCCTTTTCGATATATGAGCGCGTGCCGGACCTGGAAGTTGGTAGTGAGTAAAAGCGATTGATATTTTACAGCGTAGCTGAGGAGAAATGGAGCGAGTAGCAATCTACCCTGGCACGTTTGACCCCATCACGATGGGCCACCTCGATATCGCGTCGCGGGCGCTGCACCTGTGCGACCGCCTCGTCATCGCGGTGGGGGACAACCGTAACAAGCAGCCTCTCTTCGCGATGGAGGACAGACTCGCGCTTATACGCGAGGCGCTACAGGGATTGGACCTCGATGGCCGCATAGAGGTCAAGACTTACAGGGGGATGACGGTAAAATACGCGGAGGAGCTAGGGGCAAGCCTGATTGTGCGAGGCTTGCGGGCCGTCACCGATTTTGAATGGGAGTTCCAGCTTGCGCTCATCAATCGCACTCAAAACGCGCAGATCGAGACGGTGTGCTTGATGACGAGCCAGGAGTACTCCTTCCTCAGTGCGAGCATGGTGCGCGAGCTTGCCATGCTGGGGGGCAAGCTTGATGGGGTTGTACCGCCAAACGTGGCGGAGGCATTACGAAACAAATTCGACTCGCGAGCACAAACAGCAGACGTGCGAGACGTTTAGGGGAATTCTCAATTTTGAATTATCAATTTTGAATTGATGGTCCAATTCAGAATTCAAAATTGAGAATTCAAAATTACCTGGGGGTGATTACTATCGCTACTGATATGCGAATGGACCTGCAATACCTGATTGACCGGCTTGAGACGCTGGTCACCGGGGCCAAGCGCGTGCCCATATCGGGTAAGCTGATGCTCGATGAGCAGGAGCTGGCCGACCTGATTGACCAGATGCGTACCGTCCTGCCGGAGGAGGTGCGCGCCGCCCGCAAAGTGCTGCGAGAGCGCGATAGCGTCATAGCCGAGGCGCAGCAGCAGGCAGACGACATCCTCAAAACCGCCCATGAGCAGGCCGAGATGTTGCTGGACCAGCAGGGCCTCCTGGCCGAAGCGCAGGCCCGCGCCAACCAGTACATGGAAGAGGTCGAAGGCGCGGCCCAGGAGCGCATACAGGGCGCGGACGAGTACGCCCGCCAGGTCCTATCCCAATTGAAGGAACAGCTAGGCCGCCACCTCCGCACGATTGACAAGGGCCTGGAGAGCCTTGATGCCAGGCAGTAAAGACGGAGCGAATCTATCCGCACTCCGCACTCCGCACTCCGCACTCCCCAGGCGGCTCCCCAGCATCTCCGTCGTCTTCCCTGCATACAACGACGCCGGCACTATCGCCTCGATGGTCCTCGCGGCGCTCAATACTTGCGCCTCCCTCACAGATGATTATGAGGTGATCGTCGTAGAGAACGGCAGCACCGATTACACCGTCCAGGTGCTGGAAGACCTCGCCGCGACCAACAGCCAGCTTCGCATCTCCACACACCGCAAGGTGCTTGGCTATGGAGGGGCGTTGCGCCTGGGATTCAAGATGGCCTCCAAAGAGTTCATCTTTTACACCGATGGCGATGCCCAATATGATGCCCACGAGCTTACCATGCTCGTGAATGCCCTCCGCCCCGAAGTAGACGTCGTGCAGGGCTACAAAATCGCTCGCCACGACCCTATCTTCCGCATCATCATCGGCAGAATCTACCACTGGATCGTGAAGCTCGCGTTCGGTCTCCCAATCAGGGACACCGACTGCGATTTCCGCCTCATCCGCAGGTCGGCCCTGGAGCGCTTCACCCTCAAGTCTACCACCGGCACCTTCCCGCTTGAGCTAGTCAAGAAGCTGCACGAATCTGGCGCGGTCTTCACCGAAGTGCCCGTGCATCACTACCACCGCGCTTATGGCCGCTCCCAGTTCTTCAACTTCAAACGCCTGTGGGCAACCGGCATCCAACTCCTCCAGCTTTGGCGCGAGCTGGTGCTTGATCCACGCCTCACAGGCCGCAAACCTGTCAAGAGCGTCAAGCCCCCTATGACCGTGGACGACAGCAACCCCTCCCTCTTCTACAGCACTGAAGTGCAGGACCGCGCCCTCAAAGGCGGACGACGGACAACGGACGACGGACGACAAATTGCTTCCGAAGCCGGTCCTCCCTCCTCCAGCCTTACACCATCGAGCTCTGTGGTTCCGCCGTCCGTCGTCCGTAGTCCGTCGTCCCAAGGGCAGCGATGAGACCGGGCTGGACCTGGAACACGGGCGTTTTACAGGAGCCTCCGCCGGAGGACGATTCGCCGCGCCCCATTGCCGAGTATGAGCGTATGTTCGCGGGCAAGCGAGTTATGGTCACTGGCGGCCTGGGCTTCATCGGCTCGAACCTGGCGCGACGGCTGGTGCACCTGGGCGCGGATGTGCTTTTGGTCGATTCTTTGATACCGCAGTACGGGGGTAACCGCCGTAACATCGCGGGCATCCAGGACCACGTGCGCATCAACATCGCGGACATACGCACTCAGCCCACCATGAACTTCCTCGTGCAGGAGCAGGACTATATATTCAACCTGGCGGGGCAGGTGAGCCATATCGACTCGATGACCGACCCCTTCACCGACCTGGAGATAAACTGCCGCAGCCAGCTTGCGCTCCTTGAAGCGTGCAGGCACAACAACCCGGCAGTGAAAATTGTCTTCGCGGGCACGCGCCAGCAGTACGGCAAGCCTGACTACCTTCCCCTCGATGAAAAGCACCTGATGCACCCCACCGACGTGAATGGCATCAACAAGATGGCGGGGGAGTGGTATCATATCCTGTACAACAACGTGTACGGCGTTCGGGCGTCATCTCTACGCCTGACTAACACGTACGGGCCGAGACAGTACGTGAAGGACGCCCGCATGGGCTTCATCGGCTACTTCATACGCAAGGTCGTGCTTGGCGAGGAGATACAGATATACGGAGACGGCTCGCAACTGCGCGACTTCAACTACGTGGACGATGTAGTGGATGCCTTCTTGCGGGCGGGCGCGAGTCACGAGGCTAACGGCCAGGTGTTCAACCTCGGCGGCGACCCCATCAGCCACCACGACCTCACCGCGATGCTGGTAAGCATAGCCGGCAGCGGCTCCTACAAGCTGGTCCCCTGGCCCCCTGAGCGCAAAGTGATAGACATAGGAAGCGTCTACAGTTCGTATGAAAAGATAAAGGGCGCGCTAGGCTGGGAGCCGATGGTGAGTCTGGAAGATGGGCTTAGGAAAACTGTGGACTTCTACAAGGATGAGGGCAAGTATTATTGGTGACATAGGCTAGAGGATAGAGAATGATTTACATAAACGACACCCGCGCCCAATACGACTCGATCAAGGAGGCGCTCCTCCCTGCCGTCACAGGCGTGATGGAGCGGAGCTACTTCATCCTAGGGGAGAACGTGGCTGCCTTCGAGCGCGAATTGGCCGAATACTGCGGCACGAAGCACGCCATCGGCGTGGGAAACGGCACAGACGCCATACACCTGGCGTGCAAGGCGCTCGGCATCGGCCCAGGCGACGAGGTAATAACCTCTCCCCACACGGCGACCTTCACCGCGCTCGGCATCTCCATGACCGGCGCGACCCCCACCTTCGCCGACATCGAGCCTGATACGGGCAACATCGACCCCGAGAAGATAGAGGCAGCGATAACCAAACGCACGAAGGCGATCATGCCTGTCCACCTCTACGGGCAGATGGCCGACATGGACCCCATCATGCGAATAGGCCGCGAGCACAACATCCCCATCGTCGAGGACGCGGCCCAGGCGCATGGAGCCACCTACAAGGGCAAGCGCGCTGGCTCCATCGGCCTCCTAAATGCATTTTCCTTCTACCCCACAAAGAACCTGGGTGCTTATGGCGACGGCGGTGCCATCACCACCGACGACGACGACCTGGCGCAAATGCTCAGGGAGCTTCGCAACGGCGGCCAGCGCGGGCGCTACAACCACGTCCGAGTAGGAGTGTGCAGCCGCCTGGACGAGCTACAGGCCGCCATCCTGCGCGTCAAGTTGCCCCACCTTGACGCATGGGACGAGGCGCGACGCGAGAACGCCTACCGCTACGACCGGATGCTGGCGGCTGCCAGTCTGCCCGTTCGGACCCTGGCATTACGTGACTACGGCGATAGTGCCATGCACCTCTACATCATCAGGGTAGAGGCGGATAAGCGCGACGCCCTGATCGCCCACCTCAAGGCAAATGGCGTAGACGCGATGATCCATTACCCCGTCCCCGTCCATCTTCAAGAGGCTTATGCCCACCTCAAGCTGAAGGAAGGCGCATACCCGGAGGCTGAGAGCATGGCCTCCGAGATAATCACCCTCCCTATGTACCCCGAACTGAGCCTGGAGCAGGCGCGGACGGTGGTAGACGCCATTGTTGGGTTCTACAATGGATAAAGAGCTAATTGATGGACGACGGACGACGGACGACGGACGACAGGCGGAGTCTGATGTACAAGCAACTTTGACTTTCCGGGCGTCGGAAGCCGTAATTGATGTGTCCCAATCCGAAGGGCCTAATCTACTTCGTCCTCCGTCGTCCGTGGTCCGTCGTCCGTCGTCCGCTCTCGAGCGCGTCATGTCGCCTGTGCGACGCCTCGTCAATTGGCTCTCAGCCCGGCCCACTCTCTGGAACCTCTTCAGGCGCATCCTGGAGCTTAACTTCCGCGAAGAGAAGCGCGTAATCGCCCGCGAGCTGATGCCCCAGGCGGAAGAGATACGGCGCGAAGGTCGCCGCCCCCAACTGCTCGACCTCGGCTGCGGCACCGGGGAGCTTGCCCCGGTCTTCCTCAAGGCGGGGTACAACTACACGGGGATAGACATCGCCCCTGAGCGCATCGCCTATGCCGCCAAGACCTACCGCAAAGGCAAGTTCCACGTCATGGACGCCAGCGCCCTCCAATACCCCGACGGCCACTTCGACCAGATACTCGTCACGGGCGTGCTACACCACCTCTCAGATGAGGAAGTGCGCGGCATAGTGAAGGAGATGAGGCGTGTGTTGCGTCCAGAGGGCCGCGCGCTCGTCATGGAAGATATAGCGTTGCGCGGCTCGTTGAACCTGCTGGGCGCGCTCGTTCATCTGGCAGACGCCGGGGCATACATCCGCCGCCCCGCTCAATACGTGCCTCTACTGGAACCCGACCTGCAAGTCCAGGAGACATATCCCGTAAGATGTGGCGTATGCGACTATCAGGCATTCATACTGATGCCAAGCTAAGAGCTTCTTGGCCTGGTTTTTCCGCGTAATCACGCCTCGCAGAAGTCCAATTACGCGGAAAAACCAATATTATCAGCCAGTGCTGGTATAATGGTCGCATGGAACCCGAAGCACACTTTATCATCGCAGAGGCCGAGGCTGACGAAGCCGAAGAGGCCGCCGCTGCCGGTGTGCCTGTCGAAGAGAAGCCGAAATTAGGGAGGTTCAGGATGGATGCCGCCTGGTGGAGCACTTTTGGTCTACTCTTGATCGCGATGAGTCTCACTGTGACGGGGGAGCTACTCCTCAAAAGCGGCATCAACCGCATCGGGGGTGATTTGAACCTCAGCTTCTCGACTATCGTGCCTACTGCCGTCAAACTCTTTACCAACCTCTTCATCGTCGGCGGGTTCGCCTTCGTATTCAGTGGCGCGCTCTTCTGGCTTGCGGTTCTCTCGCGGTGGGACCTATCGCTTGCCTACCCCCTCCTCTCTATCAGCTATATCATCGGCATCATCCTCTCCGTCCTCATTCTCAAAGAGAAGGTAACACTCCTACAGGTGCTTGGCGTGCTGGTAATAATCATGGGCGTCACCCTGGTCAGCATAGGCCACGAAGGCTCACGGCCCGACGTGGTGCGCTAGCTGAACGGCGGACGAAAGACGAAGGAATTGCCGATATCAGACGCCCGTATCTTCTACATTGAATACTCACGCATCACGCATCACGCATCACGCCTCCCCTATGCCAGAAGCCGACAGGCCACGCTTCACCCTCAGCGTGGTCATACCCGCTTACAATGAATCTGACTCGGTAGATCGAGTGGTCCACAAAGTGCAGGAGCTTCGACCTGACGCCGAGGTGCTGGTCGTGGACGACGGCTCGCCCGATAACACGTCCGAGGTGGCGCGGGCCGCGGGCGCACGGGTGATACGCCACCCATACAACAAGGGGAACGGCGCGGCGGTCAAGACCGGCATCCGCAACGCCACAGGCGAAGTGGTCCTCCTATTAGACGCCGACGGCCAGCACCCTCCTGAGGACATCGAGCGCGTCCTCGCCGAGGTGGGCGAGTACGATTTAGTAGTGGGGGCACGCACCCGCGACTCCGAGTCGGCCTGGATACGCAACGTAGGCAACTCCATCTTCAACAGGCTCGCCACCTACCTGTCTGGCCGCAAGATACCCGACCTCACTTCCGGCTTCCGCGCCATGAAGCGCGACATGATAATGGAGTTCATCCACCTCCTCCCCAACCTCTACTCCTATCCAACCACCAGCACGCTGGCCTTCATCAAGGCGGGCTACAACGTCAAATTCGTGCCCATCAAGGCGCGCAAGGGTACAGGGAGGAGCAACACTCGCATACTGCGTGACGGCGTGCGCGCTATCGTCATCATCCTCCGCATGATAACCCTGTTCGCCCCGATGAAGATATTCCTGCCGGTGAGCATACTCCTCTTCTTGTCAGGGGTGATCTACGGCCTCCTCAACATCTTCTTCTTCGGCATCAACCGCATCCCGAACGGCTCGGTCCTGTTGATACTGAGCAGCCTCTTCATATTCCTGTTCGGCCTCATCTCGGAGCAGATCGCCGCTATGCGCTTCGAGAGCAGCCAGCGTGCTGCACGCAGTTCGGATTTCGGATTTGTGCCGAAGGCCGTTTCGGAGTTCAGCGAGGCACCCTCAAAGGATGGACGGAATATTCCTGGTGAGGGGCCGGAGGTAGACAGGCGGGCTGAGCCTGTGGAGCGTGATGGCGGGTAGCGAGAGGGTTGAGAGCGGGGTGCTGATGGCAGATGGTTCCGAGGGCGTAGAACGCTCAATGGATGTGCCCCGCACCACGCCCCCTCTCTGGCGGACCTGGGGCCTGCGGGTTGGGGGCACGCTCCTCTTCATCGTGCTGCTGGTCTGGCTCGACTTGCAAGGCGTCGTGCCGCTAGAGCAGATTTGGGCCACCCTCACAGGCGCGAACCCATTGCTGGTGGCCTTATCAATAGCCCTGTATGTGCCCTTCCTCGTGGTCAAAGCAGCCCGTTGGCGCTTGCTATCTAACAACATGCTCATGCCATTGCGGTGGCGAGATGCCTGGCGTATCTATGCCATAGGTCTTGCGGCGGGCACTTTCACCCCTGGACAGGCGGGCGATGCCCTCAAGGCGTGGTATTTGCAGCGCATCGGCTATCCCCTGGGCCGCGCCCTCGGCAGCTCCATCTTCGACAGGCTCTTTGACGTGGCTGCACTGGCAGTGCTCGGTCTGCTCGGTGTGGCAGTATACGGCCAGCGATTCGCGGGTCAAACCCCTGCCCTGATTGCTCTAACGTTAGTCTGCGTTGGCATCGTAGCCTTCTTCGCCTGGAACCGCACCCGCGACTGGGTCGTTAAGGTTGTGAAGCGGCGTTTGTCTCGTTGGACGACGGACGGCGGACGACGGATGACGGAAGAGTCAGGTACGTGGTCTCTACGAAGCAGCACCCTCACGACTGCCGGACTCCTTACCATCGCTAGCTTCGTGACGTCGGTCTTCAGAGTGTGGCTCCTTGCAGCGGCGCTGGGAGTATGGCTTGGGCCGCTGGAGGTATCCGGCTTCGTGGGACTAACGACAGCCGCCGCGCTCGTGCCGGTCACGGTGGGTGGGGTAGGGACGAGGGATGCCGTGGCCGCCCTCGCTTTCACCCAGCTTGGCCTCCTTCCAGCCCAGGGGATAGCGGTATCTCTCCTCATCCTGGTGCTGAACCTGGCGCAGGCGGTGGCTGGATGGCTGGTGTGGCTGAGGTACAGGGTGGAATCGCCATAGTGCGTGCTGCGTTAGCCGCGTTAAGACTGGGAGCGGTTATTTAAGTATGATAGGTCAATATGCGCTATCTGGTCTCCTTGCAGTAATCGCCTTGTTTGCTGCGATTGCGCTCCTGGTAATTTCGGCAAGAAGAGGCGTTCGTGCCAGGTATATCAGGGCAATGTGGCTGATAATTCTCCTTGTACCTCTCTGCATCTCCCTAATTTGGATTGCGAATAATCAGAAGGGAGAGCGCATTCGGAACCGTGAGCAGAGTGACTTCGCGTCCAGGAGCAATCTCCTTGCCGGAGTACCATTTGCTAGGCGCTCCCTTTCCAGTACGGTGGAGGTCTCCAACCCCTCCTCTATGTACGATTTCTTCCACACAATAACGGATACTAATGTTATCCAACCCGAATCTTCCCTCGTAGGCAGCATAGTCACAGTTCAACCCGGGCAAACCTGCCGTTATAGCCTGGCTACCTTTCGACTTGAAGAGGTAGCTGCTGAGGCCCAGGTGAGGCTGCTCTGGTTGGATAGGGCACTCGATGTGCTCTCCTGGAGCGACTCGCCAATTTGGACTGTAGGCGGATTAAGTACTGAATTAGAGTCTCGTACGGAAACATACACAGTGCCCGCGAACGCCACACATGCGCAGTTCGAAATCCGCAACCTCAGTTCAAAATCGCAAGAGGGGAGTGCTGTGACTGTATGGGTAAAGGCTCCCAAGCTATCGTGCGGTGATGTATACATAGAGTCGCATCCCAACGGTACGCAAGGCTCCATCGCCTTCTCCTTCGATTGGGAGAGTGCGATGGGTGGAGCTATCCACTCTAAAGGCATGAGAGAGCACGACCCGTCAGCAGCCACCGCACATGGTCTAGAGATGCGCCAGGGTGCTGACTGGCTAAATAAGTTATTTATGGACAACAATATTCGGGCTACCTTCTACGGCACCGGGTATAATCTGCTCGATGGCAATACCCAGCGACGCACATTTTCGGGCGATCCAGTCTATAAATGGGCCGGTCCCAAGAACAGGTGGGAGACCGATTGGTGGCTGACCCATAAGTGGTACAGCGACGACCCTTACGGCACGTACCAGACCCATCCGGCGTGGTACTTGGGCGACCAGACGCGGCGGCTCTTGGATGCCGGGCACGAGATCGCGCCCCACACATTCGGTCATCTCTACGTGCGCGGCTCTAACCCACAGGAGCTTGCCGCCGACATGGATGAGTGGTTGGCGGCAGCCCAACCCCTGGGCATTACCAATACAACCACCTTCGCCTTCCCCTGGCGTAGCAGCAACTCCCTAACGGCAGACTTCTATGACGTTCTCTACCAGCGGGGCATACGCGCCGTGACCCGCATCTACGAGCGCGATATGAAAGACCTCTACACGCTGGGAGCGCCTTCGGTCTCCCCCAATATTTCAATCATGCCCGACTTCCTCCTCGGCTCCCCCTCTATTAGTGCGGGCGAGGAGGCCGGGAAGGAAATCGGCCTTCAGGAGGGGTTACAGGTCATCACCGAAACGCTGGCGAGACGTGGCACCACCTCATTCTGGACCCACCCTGAGCAGCTTGCGGACGGGCCTGAGTTTGATGTTGTGCGAACCGCCTGGAGAGGCGTGGTTGCTGAGGCCGTTCGGCAGCGTGACAATGGGAAGCTGTGGATCGCCCCCGTAGCCGACATAACCGCATACCAGCGCGACCTCATGAGCGTTACCACTTCCCTCGACAACGGTTTCCTGGGGATGGGAGGCTGGAAGGTGCAGGTCCATAACGACTCCGGCAAGGAATTGCACGGTGTCACCCTCACGCTACCAGGGGCGGTGAAGCGTATCTCTTCCTCTACGGAAGTGCTGACCGTCCAGCACCCCAGTAGCGACACAACCCGCCTCAGCGAGCCTGACAAGCCTGTATACCCCGCTCGTCAGCTCGTGCTCCCTGACCTTCCACCAGGTACGACTACTATAGAGGTAGAATGGGTGCCAGGACAGGAGCCGGTAGAGTGAGCGGGGGTCAGGGGTCGGGGGTCAGGGGTCAGGAGATCGGAGATGAGCATCCGGGTGCTGATACGCAGGATGATGGCGGGACGCGCGTAGGTCTGCTTCAGCGATTTGCCCCTTTAGGGTTGGTAGCGGTATTGGCTCTGACCTTGCTAGTGGTCCTGATTGCATATCATCTGGGCCGCGACCTCACCGTTAATATCGGCGACCTGGGCGACAGCGCTGCCGTATCCGGCTTTTACGCCGACGAGCCGGATATTGACTACAGGTACAGGTGGACCAAAGCCGAGTCGGAAATACATTTCGCCGGGGCAGGCTCTGCTCGCCTGGATAGAGTAGAAGTAGCTGCGCAGGGCGCGAGGACGCAGGATGCCGCTTCCGTGCCCGTCACTATCTCCCTCTCGGTCAACGGGCAGCCTCTGGAGCCAAGTGTGGTCACGCTGACCCAGGAATTGCTGAGCTATTCGTTCCGGCCCCAGGCTGGTCTTTCTCTTGATGGACCCTTCACCGTCGCATTACGCAACTCTACCTTCAGACCCCCCGGTGATGGGCGCGAGCTTGGCGTCAAAGTTGACCGGGTGCTTCTAGTACAGTCCAATGATGGGCTAAACCTCCCACCTGTATGGTTGATGCTGTGGTCATTCGTGCTGGCAGCAGGGGCCTATGGACTCCTTATGAGTTTCGGGCGGCTTATCGCACTTCTTGGTGGGATATTGGTGAGCCTCCTGCTTGGGGCGCTTCTTATCGCTAACTCTATCCTCGTCGCTCCTTACATCCCACCTGTTGCGGCGATACTCGGTGTGCTTGGATTAATTGTATGGCAGCGCCGACGCCTGGCTCGATGGCCTGAGTGGGTGGGTGCGCTGGGGAGGGGAAATCTCGCTGCCAGGCTCATGCTGGGCGTGATGCTTCTGTACGCGGCGCTGTCGCTCTGGACGATACCCCAGGTCGATTGGATAGGGCACGCCGACTACGCCGAAAACGCTGTGATAGCGCGCAACTTCGTAGAGGGGAGGGGCCTCAGCGTAGATTACGTCGCGCAGTTCTATAAAGCATACCCCGGCATCTCCCACCCAGCCGAGACGTGGCCTCTCCTCCAGCCTCTGATGATAGCCCCTTTCTTTGCCCTATTCGGCCCCGAAACGTGGGCTGCCAGGCTGCCCAACCTCTTAATAATGCTGGCGCTGGCCTGGGCAGTATTCCATGTGGGATCGCGACTGTGGGAGCCACGCGTGGGGCTGCTGGCGGGCATCTTCACGCTGGCGCACCCCTATTTCTTCAACTCGGTCCTCTACCCGATAAACGACCTTGGCTTCACAGCCCTCTTCTTTGTATTGGCCTGGATGGTGTGGCGGCAACTGTCGCCCGCCTCCCAGCTCGTGGATGCCGAGGAGAATGCCAGGCCACTGTCCCTATTGGAATCTCCCCACTTCGACAGGCGGCGTCTCGTGCTGATAGGCGCGCTGGCAGGGCTGCTCGTGTGGAGCAAGCCAAGCGGTGCGGTGCTGCTGGTCGGATTGGCCCTGTGGGCTATATGGACGTGGTGGAGGGCGTACAGGCCGGCCGGGGCGCGTGTCCCCTGGCGATCTGTCGGGCTATTAGCCACCGTGTTTGCCCTCGTATTGCTGCCGCTCGTTGTGCGCAACCTACTCGACTTCCAAACGCCCTATTTCACTACCGAGAGCTACGACGCGCCCATCCTGCGCTACTGGCCGCAGGTCGAGTGGGAGAATATCTACAAGGTGTACGCGGGGCGAGAGTTACCACACCCCAGGTGGGTAACGGGCGGGAAGTTCGGCTACCAGAACCTCTTCGACGCTTTCGGCACGAACCTGCGGTGGGTCTGGCAGAAGGGCGTCTTCGACAGCCCTGGGGAGGGTGAGTACGTGCTCGGCTTACTCCCGCTGGCGGTTGCTCTCATGGGTCTCGCGGCTCTTACACGGCGAGTCGCCAACCTCTTCGGCATGGTGGGGCTGAGCATCGGGCTATATATTGCATTCGTGCTACTTTACTGGCACTTCGAGGGGAGGTACTTCCAGGTCGCCGTGCCCTGGTTATTCTTGCTAATGGCGTGGGGTCTGCTGTGGGCATGGGACCGGCTGCGTGAGACGTTACGAAGTGGCCTGGGGAGGCGGTGGGGGCTGGCGTTCCTACCCGTTACAATAATCGCGCTGCTCTGGCCTCATCTCTCTGCCATTCTGACCCAGGTGGAACGCGACACCCGTCCAACCGGCTTCGTAACGACCATGAACCTCCTCACGGAGATGAGCACCCCCGCCGATGTTGTAATGACGCGTGACCCCTGGGAGTTGAACTGGTACACCCGCCGCCAGGCCGTAATGATACCCTTCGATGACATAGCGACCATCGAGCGCATCGCCCGGCAGTATAGGGTAACAATGCTCCAGCTCGGCGGCCCCGTGGATCGAGTTGACGCAGACGCCTGCCCTGACGACCCGGCATCGAGCGGCCCCTTCCCAACAGGCTCGCGCCCCGCGTTAGGTAGCCTTTATTGCGGGCGGGAACGCCCAGGCTATACCCTCCTCTACAAGCAGGGCGGGGGCAGCATCTATCGCCTGAACCCGTAGGGGCTTGGCGCGTTATACCAAACTTTCCCTTCTTTTCATCAAATTTTGACCCTGCAAGGGTCAAAATTTGATGAAAAGAAAACTTCTCTGACTGCTACGCTGCGGCGGGCAGCTCTACAGGAGCAACATTGGTCGGCCTTAGAACCGTCAGGTTGGGGACGGTTGGAGGGGTCGGCCCCTGCAACCTGGCGTATGCGGCCTCACGCTTAGGACCAAAGCCCTTCAGCTTGGAGACCTGGCCGTGCCGGGCTGCCTCCGCAAGCTCCATAGCCGATGATACCCCCAACTCCTTGTGTAGCCTGATGGCAAGCTTAGGTCCAACGCCAGTGACCGACATCAGCTGCTCGACTGCGGGTGGCAACTCCGCCTTCAGCTCGACGTAGAAGGTCATCGACCCGTCGCGGACAAGCTCGCGTATCTTCGTCCCTAGCCGCTTGCCGAGGCCCATCTTGGGCCACTGCCCTTCGTCAAGGACGATCTCCAGCGCGGTGTGGCCGAGCCTCATCATGTTGAGCGCGGCCTGGCGATAGCGCGCTATACGGTATTCGTTTGCGCCCGACATCTGGAGCATGGTAGCGCAGTTGAATAGCACCTCCGCCGCCTGCTCGTGGGTGATTGCGGGCCTGTTGCTTACGATCTTCAAGTGTCTCTGTTCCATCTCAGTAGTCCTCTAATTAGCTCTAAAAACTCTACATGCTCTCAAACTCACTGGGCTGCGATTCCTAGCACCCATGTTCTAATTATACACCTAAATGAGATGAAAAGTCAACCCTCCAGGCTATAAAATGGAAGCGAAAAGCTTGACAATTTGGGCGTTGGTGCTATATAATTGTGTGCAACCACGAGCCGAAGTGGCGAAACGGCAGACGCGCTACGTTCAGGGCGTAGTCCCCATCCGGGGGTGCGAGTTCAAATCTCGCCTTCGGCACTATAACGTAAAACGTTCTAATATCACGCACGAAAATGGGGGCTCGAAAGCCTCCATTTGTCTTTTTCTAACAACTTTCTAAGGTGTAGTTGGTTTTATGGGGTGCATACAGCATATAATTGATTTGCTATGAAAATGTTCCTCCCCAATGGCGCCAACCTTCAAAACATTACTGGTTTATTCAGGGGTATGGATTTATCTGACCCTGGAATACTTGAGTTTTCTATGCACCCCAAGTGGGTTGCAGTGCATCCAGTGGTGTTAGCGATGACAGCGTGCTTAGCCAGCAAGGTACGTCAAGGAGATGGGCAGATTATTGGAAACGCAACTCCCGTTCCTACGCTGAATTATCTTATGCGGATGGGGCTATTTAACTACCTTGATTTAGATCCAGGGAAAGAAATTCACGCGCGCGAAGCAAGTGGTAGGTTCATACCCCTAACCCAAATACGTAATAATGAAGAATTGAAACAAGCGATCATAAATCTCGTACCTCTATTGCACGCTCCCGCATCTGTTGCTGATCCAATTAAATATGTGTTTTCTGAGATGGTGCGCAACGCGCTTGAGCACTCCAGATCATCGGTAGGGGTAATTGTCTGTGCTCAATATTATAGTGAGACCAAGCGCATTGCAATTGGCATAGCTGACGCGGGCATTGGTGTTTATCGGTCTATGCGGCAGCACCATCTAGTTCACTCATATAAGGAAGCTATACGACTTGCACTCCAGCCTGGCATAACGGGCACTACAGACCGCTTTGGCGGTAATGATTTTAACGCTGGGGCCGGCTTGTTTTTTACCAAATCTATTGCAACTCTTTCGCGGAATCGTTTCTTTCTCTATAGTGGTGATAGCATGTTTCGCCTTATGCTAACAGGAAAGGGCAAAGCACCTACGTTGCATAGCGATCCCATCGATGATCCTCACGCATTTGCCGATGCCCCACGCTGGGAAGGAACAGTTGTTGGTATTGATCTGAACATCGAGCAAGGGAAGGAGTTTGCAGAACTTATAGAGGAGATCAGCAAAGCCTATTTCATTAATATGAAGAACAAAAAGGACTATTCACGAAAGATTAGGTTCAACCCATGAAAATACAGATGTTTGATACCGTTGGCGATTTCGGAGAAGATAAAGATGCTGCCGCTGCGATGCGTGAGGATATAATTAAACCATGCATTCAGAGAAACGAGCTCATTCATTTAGATTTTAGGGGCGTTACGCTTGTAACGCAATCATTCATACATGCGCTCATAAGTGATGTCCTTCGAACTAATGGCGAAGAAATGCTTGATTTATTTCAGTTTGAGAACTGCGGCGAGGGAGTAAAAGGAATCATATCCACTGTGGTTCAATACTCTCTTGATACCATGTCAGGCGAACCGGAAGATGAATCCTAAATTGCAGAGCGGGTCAAGCGGAAAGCAAGATTAGGGTTACCTCTTAGCGGGCTCTTATCTTTTACCCCTCAGATCTCCAGATTATGCGCAAGCAACCTCTCCGAAATCTCTTCTTCCCCAATGTCAAGCGGCCAGCCGTGAACGTCCAGTACGGCACGGTATAGCTCTTGTGGGCAAGGCCCCGCTAGATTGGACGCTGGTTGTATAAGTATCCTTGTCGCCGTCTATGCTTATCGCTGGGCAGTAAGTGCCGCTGAAGTTTACGATGACTTATTAGAGTCTGCTTTCGACCTATATCGGAGGGATCTTTACATAGCTCTACATTAGCCCCCACCAGAGGGCACATCTGAGGGAAAACATCACGGAAATCAACTGACTGAATACTTGTTTCGAGGCATCTCTCTTCCACATGTGAAGTTTCAACATCCAAAACCAAAGTGATGGCGTTCATTCGTTAAAGGTTACTGTGGCAGAGTCTGGCTTTTTCAGCTTAAGCGATTTGGACAAAGCTGATTCTAGTGCTTGGCTTATCGAGTAACGAGAACACCCTCCAATCGCCTATCCAACCTGTTTGCAGCTTCGCGTTGCATCGCGGGTGTGACATGGTTGTTACGGTCAGCGTGATATCCATGTTGACGGCGCTACAGTGGACCATAGTAGGCTCAACCCATTTACGACCCATAGAAATAAACCCTGCCCGCGTCAGCCCGTCATTGACAATAGACGCACCCCAATGCTACAATCTCCTCACTACGGGTTGCTCTTTAGAGTTACTACTGTGCAACCCGGCTTGGTTTGCTCAACCCATCCCGTCTATCCCATACCATCTATTATTTCTACAGCAGACTACGAGACTGAAACGAACCATAGATAAGGAGTTGGTCAATGCGGCGTATATATAGCTCAACTATAGGGATCGTCACCTTATTGCTCGTGTTGGTAGCAGCGAGCGGCGCATTAGGCGCAGGTCTCCAGCCCCAGGTCTCTGCGCTCTCCGGCGCGAACGCCCAGTCTGCTGAAAGCCTGGCGGTGCAGGCTGGTGGGCGCAAGCTTCCTCCGCCGACGGACGGCGCCAATCCGGCTTCACCGAACCCGAACTCCCGCCCCTACGTGTGCACAGCGCCCGTGGTCAACGTCAGCCAGCGCTCAGGCAACGAGGCTGAGACCTCCGTGGTCATCAACCCCACCAACACGAACAACATCGTAGCCTTCTCAAACCTCGCCTCGGACAACAGCATATTCAGGGCATACAGTATGAACGGCGGCGCGACGTGGACGCGGGGCACGGTGGCGACGAACGCGGCCTGCTGCGACGGCCAGGCGGCCTTCGACATGTACGGCAACCTCTTCATGGTCTACATCAATTCCGCCGCGACCCAGATCAACGTGATCCTGAGCACCGACGGCGGCGCGACCTTCGCCGCTCCCGTAACAGCGGGTGCTGGCAGCATCGACCAGCCTTCCATAGCAGTTGGTAATGGCAGCGTCTGGGTTGACTGGAACTCCAACGGCAGCATGGTGGCGCGCGGCGCGCCCGTCACCGGCTTGGGCACGTGGGGCCCGTTCAATGCCCAGCAGACCATCCCCAGCGCCACCGGCAGCTTCGGCGGTATCGCGGTTGGCCCTGGCCCCAACGGCGGTAAGGTCATGGTAACATACCAGAACCCAACGGGCGGGCAAGGTCCCGCTACCGTCTACGTCAACGTCGACGCCGATGGCCTCGGTCCAGGCGGGTTCGGGGCGCGCATCACCGCGACCACTACGAATGTCGGAGGCTTCGACTATATCCCCGCGCAGAATGGCCGCTCCATCGACTCGGAGGCGGGACTGGTATGGGATGCAACCGGGGGTCCCTTCAACGACCGCGCCTATCTCCTCTACACCGAAGAGACGGTGAACGAAAACCACGACACCGAGATTTACCTGCGCACCTCAACCAACGACGGCGCGACCTGGACTGCCCCCGTGCGCGTGAACGACGACCCTGTGGGAGCGCCGATACGCAGCCAGTTCCTCCCCTACATCACTCTCGACCGCTCCACCGGCACTGTGGCAATCGGCTGGCACGATGCACGCAACGATAATGGCGTGCCAGGCGTCGGTGGGACGAATGCCATACAGAATGACGATTCGGAATATTATGCCTCCTACAGCACCGATGGCGGTGTTACCTGGGCACCCAACACCCGCCTCAGCGGTGGCTTCTCGAACGCGGACGCGGCCAATAACGGCGTAGATTACGGCGATTACGTAGCCCAGGATGCTCATGGCGGCACCTTCGTGGCGGTATGGGCGGACAACGCCAACTGCGACGGCACCAACGCCAACGGTACACTGAGCGCCTTCGACCTCTACATAGGCAAATTGACCCTCCCCGGCGGCAACGTGACGCCTACCCCGACGGTCGCCAGCACCGCTGCACCCACCAATACCAACACTCCCGTGCCGACGGCGACCACCACCCGCACGAACACGGCTGTCCCTAGCTCTACATCTACCCGCACCAATACCGCCGTAGCTACAGGCACAAACACAGCCATTCCGACAGCGACGCGCACACACACTTCTGTACCACCGGCTACCGGCACCTCTACATCTACTAACGTGCCAATCTCCACTTCTACAACAGCCCCGACCTCTACCTCAGTGGCGAGTGCTACCTCTACTATCTGCTCGATATCGTTCAGCGACGTTGAGCCATCAGACCCATTCTACGCCTACATCCAATGCCTCGCCTGTAGAGACATCATCTCTGGCTACACAGATGGCACCTTCCGCCCAGGTAACGACATCACGCGTGGGCAGATAGCCAAGATGGTCTCTAACTCTGCTGGCTTCTCAGAAGACCCGGGTCCCCAGATATATGAAGACGTGCCTCCTGCCAGTCCGTTCTATGCCTTCATCAACCGTCTCTCTATGAGAGGGCACATGGGAGGATACCCTTGTGGCCTCGTACCTGAAGAGACGTGTGAGCCTCCTGACAACCGTCCATACTTCCGCCCCAACGCCAGCGCCACTCGTGGACAGCTAGCGAAGATAGTCTCTAATGCCGCAGGGTTAGGAGGGGACCCCACTGGGTTGTTCTACACAGACGTACCTGATGACCACACCTTCTACGTATGGATCATGCGCCTCACTCAGCTAGGTGTAATGAGCGGCTACCCATGCGGGACGATACCTGAAGAGCCTTGTGACGAGGAGAACCGTCCATACTTCCGGCCATTCAACAACGTGACGAGGGGGCAGGCATCAAAGATAGTAGCCAATACCTTCTTCCCCGCCTGCGCCCCCGCGAATCGATAAAAAGCATAAAAGAGAGGCTTCGGCGCAGCCGAAGCCTCTCTTTTATGCTTGTCATA
>DATEOC010000092.1:0-104769 GCA_035274425.1 Chloroflexia bacterium | reverse complement strand
GGGCGCAGCGTGCAGCGCCCCTACATCTGCATCTTTAGTCCTCTGAAAGGGTATTGTATTATATGCGTGATGGGTGTATAATCTACATGTAGCATAGCGGCGTTGTGCGCAACATAGCGCCCGGAGGAGCTAACAATGTGTCCCTACTCTATCTCGAAATATCTGCTCGCCTCTTGACTCCCCTTCGTGGATGAAAGAGGGGCCACGATTGAAGAGATGAAGCCGGGCACGCAGCCCCGGCTATTTTATTGCCCTCGATTTGACGAGACAATAAAGATATTTCGCTCTTACCTCCAAAGGAGGAGACCGCTTACCGGATGAAGAAAAAGCAATTCCACAAGAGACCGCAGGTACACAAGCCGGCGGCTAATCCTGCAACCGCGACGCCCGCGGCACCGCGCCGTACCCGTGACGACGTAATCACGATGGACGGCACCGTCGTTGATGCGCTCCCCAACACGCTCTTCAACATCGAGCTTGAGAATGGGCACAAGATTCTGGGCCACATTTCGGGCAAGATGCGCACTAACTACATCAGGATAGTGCCGGGCGACCGCGTGCTGGTAGAACTTTCCCCATACGACCTGTCGAAGGGCCGCATCACCTTCCGTTACAGGTAGAAGTCTGTGCTCCGGCGCTGTGCGCCCCTGCCTCACTCGCGTAAGAGTGCAGGTTGGCCCACTGTCGCTCCCCTTATCCCTGGGCATGAAACTAGTAGCCTTCGACGGGGATGACACCCTCTGGACCCCCCTCAGCGGAGTCAACCTGTCGGACCGTACCCCCACCGACGCCACCGGCGACCCCCACTTCACCTACCACACGGTAGACTATGATCCCCTTATAGCGCGGCGTGACGACGGCGCGCTCTTCGAGCTGCGCTCCGAAGCCAGAGAGGTAATCGAGGCCCTACGCGCTCAAAGTGTGCTGGTAGGGGTCATAAGCTATAACCACGAGGTGAACGTACGTCGCATACTCGATACGTTCGGCCTGCTTGATAGCATAGATTATGTGGTCGCGGAGTGGCACTCGAACAAGGATCGTATGCTCGACAAGATGCTGGCCACCGCCCTCCGTGATGGGCACGCTGTGGATGGGCGTGACGTGCTGCTTGTAGATGACGACCCTGAGCAGATTTACAGGGGGCAGTGCGAGCGGATGGGTGTAGGGTTCCGGTGCTTCGGGAGCGACATTACCGACCTTAGGGAAGTTCTATCGGTAGTGAATGGCAGCTAGAGAAAGAGATTAGCAGCAGGGGCTACGCTTAGACGAACAGATTGGTAATATGCTCTACTCTAGAATCGGTCAACCATGAGCCCTGTATGTGGAGGATATGGGCGTTATTATAGGCATGGAATCGGCTATATTGGGCGACAACAGCGTGGGGCACTTTTACTACTATGCGCGGAGTGAAATCTGGGTGGAACAAAATGGCTATGAGGTAGTCGAAACCGCCGTTATTTAGGTTATGAAACATACCAAGTTGGGTGGACATATTCTCTGGCGTTTGTCGGCGGCCTTTAATCGGATACTTCACACCTATATTATCAACGGCATCGTACGCAGCAGTGGAATTACCGAGCAACTTTAGGCCAAGAGTGTTCGCCACTAGCCATTCTGTATAGTCTCCTACGGGATTATTCGATGTCCTTAGAACGCCTCGGTTCTTTAGCTCACCGAGCGCTTGCACATAAGCTGCTAGCAATTCACGCACTGTAAGCGTACTGAGATTCTTATTCATTCTACGCTCTTTTTACTTCACAAATATCAGCGCGACGATTGCTCCCAGGAACGCCCCCACGAAGATAAAGGCGTTCGCTATCTTCTGGTCGCGGTCCTCGCTGAAGCGGACTATGCCCATGCTCTCAACGACGTTGGTGCCCATACTCACGTAGCCCGACGCGAAGAAGTTGAGCACAAGCCCGACGAGGCCTCCCACTGCTATTATCAACACTCGCCAGAGGAAGTTGACCAATATGCGGTCCCACTCTCCCCAGTCCGCGATCAGGCTGGTCAAGACCCCAAGTACCAGCGCCCAAACCACTATACGCGGCCAATTCTTCATGAGAGAAGCCATCATTCCCCTCCCGAAGTTCAAAGTTCAAGGTATAAAGTGTGCGGCTGGTATGTATTATGTATCCTGGCTGAGCGTTTTCCGCTTGTAGCATATCACATATATACTTCATATGGCTGGAAATGTACCTACGCTTTCTGCGTAATTACTCTTTGATTTCGGTGGATTGCTTCAGACCTTGAACCTTGAACCTTGAACCTTGAACTTCGGACCGACCCGTCGTGCTATAATCGAATATGGACGCTTTCCCCGGACTCTCGTTCGCTCGACCGGAGGCGCTGCTGTTATTGGTGGCGCTGGTGCCGCTGGCGGTTTACCTGTCGCGCACCAGCATGGCATTGCTGCGGCGGGGGAGGCGGCGTTGGAGCCTGGGGCTGCGCATTGCTATTATTACCTTGCTCGTTCTCTCTCTCTGCGGCCTGGGAATAATCACCAGCACGGATCGTCTCTCCGTCGTCTATTTGCTTGACCACTCCGACAGCATTGGCACCGTGGGTCAGGCTCAGCAAGCTACGTTCGTCCGCAAGGCGCTTGATCTGCTCGAGGAGGGGGATGAAGCTGGGGTAATCGTGTTCGGGGGGGACGCATTGGTTGATAGGCCCGTGCTGCCTGACAAGGCACCCCCCGACCTGGCGAGCACACCCCTCGGAGGCTACACCAACCTGGCAGATGCGATACGGCTGGGACTGGCGATGATGCCCGCCGACACGGCCCGCCGTCTGGTATTACTCTCCGATGGGAGGGAGAACCTGGGCGATGCTGAAGAAGCTGCCAGGCTGGTGGCGGCGCACGGCGTTTCCCTGGATGTTGTTTCCCTTGCACGCCAGGGCGGGCCGGACGTGTGGGTAGAGAGCCTCAAAGCGCCATCGCCCGTGCGGGAGAATGAACGTGTATCTCTCCAAATCAGCATATCTAGCAGCGCCGACACCACATCCACCCTGCTCCTACTCATGGATGGCGAGCCCATAGGCACCCAGGAGATAAGCCTGACGCGTGGGGATAACACCTTCGTGCAGGACCTCCCCCCGGCAGCGACCGGCTTCCACCAGTTCGAGGCACGCGTGATTCCGCCCGCCGGGGTTGACAGCATAGCTGAAAACAACGCCTACAGCGCGTATACGCTCGTGCTGGGCAAGTCGCGCTTACTGCTAGTAGAGGGACACGCGGGGGAAGCCGCCCAGCTTCAGGCTGCCCTGGGCGCAACGGCCAACGTCGACCTCGTGACACCCGCCAATATGCCCGCCGACGCGAAGGGACTGGTGGGGTACGACGGCGTCGTATTGGTAAACGTGCCGGCCACGTCACTCACAAGCAGCTCGATGGCGGGGCTGCAAAGCGCCGTGCGCGAGCTAGGCAAGGGGCTTATCGTAGTGGGGGGTGACGAGAGCTATGCTACGGGCGGCTACTTCCGCACTCCTCTTGAAGCGATGCTCCCTGTGGACCTCAACCTCCCCTCCAAGCTGGATATACCGAGCGTAGGCATGCCCCTGGTTATAGACCGGTCCGGCAGTATGGAGTCGGCGCACAGCGCGAGCGGTGCGGGTGTGAAGAAGATCGAGCTAGCGAAGGAGGCGGCTTACAGGGCGGTTGCCCAGTTGAGCGACCGCGATTACGTCGGCGTGATCACCTTCGACAGCGCCGCCAACTGGGTAATACCGATGCAACCCCTCGGCGATCCCACAAAGTTGCAAAGCCGCATCGGCGGCATCACCTCAGGGGGCGGCACAAACATCTACGCCGGCCTCGCCCCAGCCGTAGACGCTCTAATCGCAAGCAAAGCCAAGAGCAGGCACATCGTCCTGCTGACCGATGGGGTGTCCGAAGGGGGCGATTATGAAGGGTTAGTGGCGAAGATGTCGGCAAACAACATCACCCTCTCCACAGTGGCGGTGGGTGCCGACGCGGACACCGGCCTGCTGAAGGCGCTAGCATCTGCGGGGAAGGGGCGCTATTATTACACCGAGGACGGCAATGCCCTCCCCCAGATATTCGCCCAGGAGAGCCACCTGGCGGCACGCTCGTACATCATAGAGCACTCCTTTACGCCGGGGCGCACCTCTCCCTCGCCTATTTTAGAGGGCCTGGGTGGGCTGCCTGCCCTGAACGGCTACGTCGGCACTTCGCAGAAGGCGGGCGGGCAGATTGTGCTTGTGACGGACGCGGGCGACCCTCTGCTCGCTCAATGGCAGTACGGGCTGGGGAGGGTAATCGCCTGGACCTCGGACGCGACGGGCCGGTGGGCGAAGGAGTGGATACCGTGGCAGGACTACCAGCGATTCTGGGCGCAAGCTGTGCGCTGGAGCACCGGGGCGGAAGCCGCCAGCGCCCTGCAACCTGGCGTGACTCTGGAAGGCGGTATGGCGCACATCACGGTGGATGCCACAGCGCCTGACGGGAGATATTTGAACGACCTCTCTACGGGCGTGGCCGTGCTGGGCCCTGGACAGGTAACGGCTACGGTCCAGCTGCGGCAAACAGGTGCGGGCCGCTACGAAGGTCGCTTTCCGGTACCACAGGAGGGCGCTTATCTAGTGCAGGTGCAGGCCGGCGCTCAAGATGGGGGCAAGCTGAGCCAGACATTGGGCGTGGTTGTGCCATACTCCCCTGAGTACCGGGGTGGAGCGAGTGACAACGGCTTGCTCGTACGCCTGGCATCGGTCACGGGTGGAAGAGTCCTTACCCTTGAAGGCGCGAGTGCCTCCCTCGATCACAACCTGAGCGCCGCGAAGGCAACAACAGAGCTATGGCCTCTCTTCCTGCTGCTCGCCATACTGCTCCTGCCGTTGGACGTAGGTGTGCGGCGAGTGGCAATGTCGCGGGCCGACGTCGCTCGCGCCTTGCGGGAGCTTCGCGGGCGGTTAGGCCTCGATAAGCCGCAGCCTGCTTTAGCCCCTGGAGGTGTTGGGGCCAGCACCCCTGAAATGTCCGCCTTGTTCAGCGCTAAGAACCGCACACGTGAGCGCCTGAGTGGTACGGACGAAGGACGAAGGACGAAGGACGAAGGAGAACGCCCTTCGGGACCAATCATATCTCAGTCGTCAGAACCTGGGACGATGAGTGTAAGCGAGCCGAACGTCCCAGCTCCCCCGAAGCGTGCTTCTTCACGTGCACCAACTCCCTCAACCTATAGACCTACACCTCAAGCTGCCGAGCCGGAGACGCTCGACGGTGAAGCTAATACGCTGGCTGCTCGCCTCCGCAAAGCCAGGGAAATGAGGCGTTAGAGGGTACGTGAGACATCCCGTAACTCGTAATTCGTAATTCAACAGGAGGGGTTTGAATGAACGAACGTGGCTATTCAGATACGTGCATCTTTTGCAAAGTGGTCAAGGGTATGGTAAGGGCCGATATTGTCTACCAGGATGACGCGGTGGTGGCGTTCAAGGATATACACGCACAGGCTCCCGTACACGTGCTGGTCATCCCGCGTTTCCACATGACGGCACTGTGGGAGGCAGACTTGAGCCATGAAGGGCTGCTGGGGCACCTCCTGGCCTCCTGCAACGAGGTCGCCCAGGTGATGGGCATAAGCGACTCCGGCTATCGCGTGGTGATAAACACGGGCGACGACGCGGGCCAGAGCGTCGATCACCTCCACCTCCACGTCCTCGGTGGCCGCAAGCTCCAATGGCCGCCTGGGTAGTGGGGAATTGACGAAGGACGGAAGACGGATTAATCACAAAGAACACAAAGGAATTGATGGTTTTGTTCGCCGCAGAGATACAGAGAAAAGTACGTTGCTACCAATCCCATCCCAATAATTCTTTGTGGCCTTCGTGTCTTTGTGTTCTTTGTGATTAATCCCTCTTTCGTCTTTCGTCCACTCCGCACTCCAAATTCCGCCCTCCGCACTCAAAAATGGGGCTTGAATCGTGGCGCAGTTGTGATATAATCTAATACGGTCTGCCAAAGAGGTGGGCTGTGATGCGCTGTGATGTGCCCTACAATGCTTGTGGTGCGCACAGCCATCCCGCGTAGGAAGAGCCATTATATACCCACAGGGAGAAGAGGAGCAAAGCATTGGCCAAGACACAACGGTTCCTGACAGCCGCCGCGCTTACGACATTGCTCGTGCCCGCGGTAGCACTCTACAAGCCCGCGCCTGCTTCGGCGGCAGATTTCGCGGACCCGGCGTTCCAGAGCACCTGGACGCGCACCGATAAGCCGGTAGCCGATAAGACCGTGGTGCGGTCGTGGTACTGGGGACCAACCGCGGGCGAGACCAAGATGGAGCGTTATGCCGAGGGCGACGGCGGTGAGCGCAAAGTCCAGTACTTCGATAAGAGCCGCATGGAGATCAACGACCCCAAGGGAGACAAGAACAGCCCCTTCTTCGTCACCAACGGCCTCCTCACGGTAGAGCTTATCTCAGGCAAGATGCAGATCGGCAACAACCAGTATGAGACCCGCTATTCGGCCCACATCCCCCTCGCTTCCGACAACGATGACACCAACGCACCCACCTACGCCTCCTTCGGCCTCATCGCCAACTCGCCTCTCGGCGACCACCCGGCGCTCAACAGGACAGGCCAGGTTATCAACGAATACGTCAACAAAGCCGGTATCACGGGCCGCGACGCAGCCAAGGAGAAATACGGCGCGAAGTATGGCTTCTATAACGAGGAGACCAAGCACAACATCGCCGACAAGTTCTGGGACTTCCTGAACATCTCTGGCCCCATCGTCGGTGCTGATGGCAAGACGACCAATGGCAAGCTCTCAGACCCGTGGTTCTACACCACCGGCTTCGCCATCTCCGAGCCATACTGGGCGACAGTGAAGATCGCCGGCAAGCAGGAAGACGTGCTGATCCAGCTCTTCCAGCGCCGCGTGCTCACCTTCCAGCCTTCCGCTGCCCCTGAGTGGCGAGTAGCGATGGGCAACATCGGTGCTCACTACTACGACTGGCGCTACAAGAACGCCGGCCAGCAGAATTTCGCGAATGCCGATGTAACCCCGATCAAGGTCCCCGCAGGCCAGCTTGGCTCGCCTGAGAACCCCATCAAGATGGCCTTCGCACCCTCCTCCAACAGCACAACCATCCTGGCTAGTGGCAAGCCCCTCGGCGACCTTCTGTCCACGGTCACGGGCTATTCCTTCAAGGTCGACGTGCCTACATCCTATGCGGCTGTCCTCACCTCAATCGGCGCTGAGAACACCGACGTAGCGTGGCTCGCACCTCTACAGTACGCCGTCGGCCACCAGAAGTACGGCGCTTCGGTCATACTGGCGACGGTGCGTAAGGGCTTCCTGACCTATCCCTCGGTCATCGTCACCGCCGACGCCAACGTAAAGACCCTCGCGGACCTGAAGGGCAAGAAGTTCGCCTTCGTTGACCCGCTCTCGTCATCAGGCTATCTCTATCCCTATGCCGCGCTGAAGAATGCAGGTCTATTCAAGACTGACCCCAAGGAGTTCTTCAGCGATGTCGTCTTCGCTGGGGGCCATGACCGCGTAGCGACAGCCGTGTACAACGGCAGCGTATCTGGCGGCGCGATGTTCGGTGGCCCACTCGACCCTCTGTCAGGGCTGCCCACCGATGCTCGCAGCTTGATCGCTGGCACCTTCAAGGATGTGTACCAGAAGGTGCGCATCATATACGAGTCGTCTCAGATCCCGAACGACACCGTGTCTGTCCGCAAGGGCCTGACGCCTGAGATGGTCAAGCAGATACAGCAGGGCCTGTTGGAAGTAACTTCCAGCCAGCGCGGCCACCAGTTGCTGTTCCAGCTGTACCAGATTGACGACCTCGCTCCTGTGACGGACGCGTTCTACGATCCTCTGCGCCAGGTAGCAGCGGACGCAGGCGTGGTAGACTTCGGCACTCTCGTACCTCCTACACCTACCCCAAGACCGTAGCTAAAGTAGGCAGAAGGCAGAAAGCAGAAGGCAGTAGATTTCAACGTCTACTGCCTTCTGCTTTCTGCCTTCTGCTTTCTGTCTTCTAGCGAACAGGTGCTTCTACCCACTTGTCGTGCGTCTTGATGAGGTCTATCAAGCGGTCTACGGCCTGCTCGGTGGGCACACCCTTCTCTACGCACTCTTTGCCGACGAAGAGGTTGATCTTGCCGGGCGCGCCGCCCATGTAGCCGAAATCGGCGTCGGCAAGCTCCCCCAGGCCGTTGACGATGCAGCCCATGACAGCTATCTTGACCCCCCGCAGGTGCCCGGTAGCCCGCTTGATGCGCTCGGTGGTCTCCTGTAGGTCGAAGAGGGTGCGCCCGCACGATGGGCAGGCGACGAACTCCGCCTTGATGACCCGAGAACCGGAGGCCTGGAGGATGTTGAATGCAAGGGCTACACGCTCATCGGGAGTGCCGTCGCCGGCGATCTCGATGCTGTTGCCGATGCCGTCACATAGGAGTGAGCCTGCGCCGATGGAAGGGCCAATGAGCCAGGTATCGTACCCCTTGCCCTCGATGAGAGGCCGTCCGAAACATCCTGCCGTGGCGCTAATATGTATAGGGTACTTGCGCCCTATCTCTGCGAGCCTGGACGATAGCGCCCTATAGGCTCTAACCGCGTAAGAAGGGGTAGTCTCTGCAAGACGTAGTGACAGCACCAGGCCTCTATGCCCTAGCGCGTGTGCCCGCTTTGCCATCTCAAGAAGCGCCTGCACGTAAGGGAAGCTATCCCCAGCCATCACCTCAAAGAAGTTGTCCCAGGCAAGCACCCCCTCAAAACCTTCCAGCCATAGAGGCACTTTAGCTGCTATAGCGGCCTCTACACACCTGTCGAAATGCTGCCAGTCTGCTTCGTCAGCCATGAGCTTATAGTCTAGCTTGAGGGCACCAATGCTACTCAATTGCCCTACTACTTGTGTGGCTGCTGCGTAATCCTCACCCGCATCTACGACGAGGCCGAGCGCTGATTTGCCTGCGCTGGGGTCCTCTTCTTCCCCTCGCCGCTTGATCTCTTCGGCTAAAGGAGCTATCGTGCTCATAGCTGACAGTGGAATACGTATCAGGTCGGGGCGTATAGCATTCTGGCCCTTACGCTTCGCCAGGTCCGCCACAGCCTTGAATATATCGTCTTCCGACCAGGAAGCATCCGTGCTTACCGGTGCCACCACTGCCACGGGCTGCATACCGCCGACACGCACCTGTCCAACGGCGACTTCATAAGTTGGGCGAGGTGCGTAATGGTAAGGGTCGCGCAGATCAGAGAGCGTTACCTTTTCGGCAGGCTGGCCGATTATTAACGTGCCTGCCTTGCTCTGAGTTTCAACCTCCCCCTCGATGGTAACGCGATTAAGGACCTCGTTATAGGGTTTCACCAACTCAAACGCCACAGGTATCTCGAACTCCGGCTCCTCCGTGAGAGACACACGGACAGTATCCCCTAGCCCATCGTCCAGAAGTGCGCCTATGCCTATGGCCGACTTGATACGCCCATCCTCCGCGTTGCCCGCTTCCGTCACGCCGAGGTGGAGCGGGTAGTTCCACCCTAACGCGTCGAGGCGCGCTACCAGGAGGCGGTAGGCGGCTATCATCACCTTGGGATTGCTCGCCTTCATCGAGAAGATGATTTCGTGGTAGTCGTAGTTGCGGCAGAGGGCGGCGAACTCCAGGGCGGACTCGACCATTCCTTCAGGGGTGTCGCCGAAGCGGTTCATGATGCGGTCGGAGAGGGAGCCGTGATTGGTGCCGATGCGCATGGAGACGCCGCGCTCCTTGCAGCGTAAGATTACTGGTTTGAACTTTTCCTCGATGCGAAGAAGCTCGGCATCATATTGAGCATCGCTGTACTCTCTGACCGCGAACACCTTTGCATCGGCGAAGTTGCCGGGGTTGATACGCACCTTGTCGGCGTATAGGGCGGCCTCCATCGCGGCTGAGGGGTTGAAATGGATGTCGGCCACCAGGGGCACGTCGAGGCCCATCTGGAGGAGGCGCTGTTTTACCTCGCCGAGGGCGCGGGCGTCCTTCGTGCCGGGCGTGGTGATGCGCACGATCTCGCAGCCCGCTTCCACGAGCCTGATGGTCTGGGCAAGGGTGGCTTCCACGTCCTGGGTGGGAGTGGTGGTCATCGACTGCACCCTGATGGGGTTGTTCCCTCCCACCCCTACCTTGCCGACCATAACCTCGCGGGTCTGGCGGCGCTTGTAGACGTAAGGGTTGGCGACGTAGGGGAGATTTGTATTAGCGTTGGGAGCAGCAAGCGTTATTGGCTGGCCCCCTTCGATGGTTATACTCAATGCCGTTTACCTCGATTGATGCGTACCTGTTACCTCTTACACACTATTAACGAACTCCGCGCCGAGTATGACCGAATACGAATAGTAAAATGATAGCTTCGTTCGTCTATCGTCTATCGTCTATCGTCGAGCAAGCCGGGCATAGTCCGAACATGGCGAAATGGTCGAGGTTGGTGGAGAAGCCGTAATGCTCAAGGAGGCTTGCGCGGAGAGGCTGGAGGAAGCGGTCCTCCACTTCGACCTGGGTGCCGCAGCTGTAGCAGATCAGATGGTGGTGCGGGTCGCCCACAAGCTCGTACTCCATCTTGCCCCCGCCGAGGTCGGTGACGGCCACAATGCCCAGGGTGCTGAGCAGCTCAAGCGTGCGGTAGACGGTGGTCTTATTGGTGGAGGGGTAGCGCTCTCGTATCGCGGCGAGGATGCTGTCAACCGTAAGGTGGCCTCCGCACCTGGAAAGGGTCTCGACGACCATGAGCCTGCGCCCGGTCAGGCGGTGCCCCTGCACGCGCAGCCGCCGGTCCACCTCGCGTGTGCGCTCGTCTATGCTGGTCTCGGTTGTGCCCCCCATACTATAAGTATACCAAAGATGATGTTGTCCTAAGGCAAATGAGTGTACGATATGAACCACCTCTATCATCAATGTTCTAATCAAGCGCGTTGAAGAACCGATCAAGCAATTTGCGACGACCTTGGTCTCATGATAGACGCAGGACCTATTGTCTTGGTGGTCACTAAGGAAGTGTTCAACAAACAAATGAATAGTGGTGGGTGCAGCATTGCTGCTACATCACTCCCTTTGGTCATAATGTGCAAACACTTGTCCTGGTACTCTTATGGTCTTACTTGGTTGTGTGGTGTTCTGGATGTGGATAAACCTCTGGCATTACTACGAATTTGATAGTATGAATGTTGCTCTTTGGAAGAGTTGTCTTGGTTGAGTGTAACGAAAGGAGACACATATGATTGACGCAAAGAAACTAGGCAACCAGTATGTTCCTGAGTCTACTTGGTGGACGCTACGAAAGAAGTTCGCTCAGTCTATACCTACAGCCGTAACACGAGGTTATCTGTCTACTGTGCTTGGCATCACGCCTGTAAGCGCAAAGAACCTCATTCCGGCGTTGCGTGGAATCGGGCTGATTGACGATGTTGGAAAGCCTACGGAACTCGCTAATAGATGGCGTAACGATACAGAATATCCAAAGGTCTGTGAGGAGATTCGTACGCAAAGATATCCCCAGGAGCTACTGGACCTGTTTCCAGAACCTGGAGTCGACTATGGGCAGGTGAAAGGCTGGTTTCAGTCTGAATATCGCCTGGGCGACAACGCTGCAAGCAAGCTCGCCCGCTTCTATCTCTTGTTGCTTGATTCCGACCCAAACAAGCAAAGTGCCGCTTCTGGTTCTAAGCAAGTGAAAGTAGGCACAACACCCACAAAGCAGGCGACGGCGAAAACAAGGCCAACTACAAAGGTGCCGACGCCCCAGGCTACTCCGCCGAAGCTCATACCACCTCAAGCAAACGGAGATACAGATGAAGTCGAGGAGTTGGCCCGTAAAAGCTCTAAGAGCGGGCTTTCACTGCACATTGATCTTCAGATACATATTTCACCAGACGCTTCACCTGAGCAGATTGATAAGCTGTTCGAGAGTATGGCAAAGAACCTGCCCTTCAACAAGTAAATAGATGCATGCTGAAGTCGTGAAGTCAGTTCTTGCCGTCGCAAAAGTGATTAGGGAGGAAATAACCAGGCTCGAACTGGAAATCCCACCAGATGAGGGTTTGCCCGCCAAGGGTCAGATGATCATGTCCAGGGCACTAACGAAGGGCACTCCCTTCTATGTAGTACGGATTGCGGAGCAGATCAACAGCAGCTATGAGAATGGTACGTTCGACGCTTGTGCAGTGATGATGCGCCGCCTTATCGAAACGCTACTCCTTGCCGCCTTCGAATATCATGGTCTCGACGCCAAAATCAAAGACCCAACGGGTGAGTTTTTCCAACTTGGTCCAATTATTCAGCTTGCACTTGCTGAGAAGTGGAATCTAAGCCGCAATACGAAGAGGGCGCTTCCAACACTGAAAGATCTAGGCGACAAATCCGCACATAGCAGACGCTTCCTGGCTCACAGAGACGATATTGATAGGGTGCGCGATGGGTTTCGTACTGCTGTTCAAGAGCTAATTGCTATTGCTGGCCTGAAGTAGCTAATCGCCGTCCTTTAGCTTCTGCCAACGCCGAGAATGTTGACATAGTAGGCCCTGTTAGGTATAATTATAGACGCGAAGCATTGGGGCGTCGTCTAACGGTAGGACAGCTGACTCTGGATCAGTAAGTTGAGGTTCGAATCCTTGCGCCCCAGCCACTAAATATTCCAACTTCTCGCGTGGTCTTTGGCTCAGTTCTTAGAATTGAGCCATTTTGTTATCTATTGAGAGCTAGAGTGATAGCCAAGACGGTCGCATCCAGTCAATAGTCGTTCGCTGGTCAAATCTCAGAGCGTCCAGGGTAGTCGTAAAATGGCCCAGAGGTCCGCGAGGCATATATGGTGTTGGGCACAAGAATATTGAGTATAGCTGCTGTGTGTGCGCTCTCTATGGCGCTCCTCGCGGCTATTCTTGATTTCCCGAACCGTTGGGCTTATGTCGAGGCCAGGTTGCCACTCACCCAGCTCTGGGCGCAACCGGACGAACAGAACCGTATACAATCGTCTCCCGCGCCATACGACCTGCTGAAAGAGGCCAATGCCGCCCTACCGCGACATGCTCCCGTGCTGCTGGTGACACCTGGACGCGATATTGCATACAGGGAATACAACACTTTCCACCGGGCGCTATACTTCCTAACGCCCAGGCCGGTCTGGTGGATGGCCCCAACGCATCCCGATGGCTCGTGGAAGTCGCGCTGGTGGATTTCCACTCCCGTCACGCCAGACTCCATCCGATCCATCGCAGCCGAGAAGGGCGCGCAGTACATTCTGGCTTACGGCCTGGAAGATACAGCCCTGCCCGGTAGCGCTATCCTCAAGGTGGATGGAGGCGTCCTGGTCCGGTTAGGCGAGGACCCACCTGCCACCCAATCTGAACACCTACCAGCGTCCAGCAGCCTCAGCCTTATATGGCCTTTGCAATTGATAGCTGGCGCGCTGATAGTCTGGCTTCTGGGCAACAGCATGTTGACCATGGCCAGCAGGCTGGGTTACAGCGCGAGCGGCGTAGAGGCTGTGGCGCTGTCATGGTCACTCGGCGCTGGCCTTCTCTCCGTCCTCATGCTGTGGTTGAGCGCGCTGGGTATCCACCTAGATTGGCAAATAGCTATACTTACTCTCCTGGCCGCAGGATTGGGGACCTGGCACATGACCACTAATAGGAGGGCTGTGCGCACATCTCCGGTACTTTCGCGCACCAAGCCAGGCGTCTCATGGCCGACGACGTTACGTTGGCTGCTGCTGGCGCTGATAATCATCCAGGTGGCGCTCGTGATACTCATGGCGGTGGGCAGGCCATTGGAAGTGTGGGATAGTTGGGTGACCTGGACTATGAAGGCCCGCGCCATTTTCCTTGACGGCTATATCTCGCCCGCTGTCTACGCCGACCCGTCACGCGCCGTAACCCAGCTCGACTATCCACTCCTGGTGCCCTTAGTGCAGGCCTGGTTCTTCGGTTGGCTGGGCACACCCGATGACCGGCTCGTGGGCGTCCCTTCCGTGCTATTCTACCTTTCGCTAATCGCCGTCTGTTATGCCGCCGTGCGCGCACGAGGAGGTGAGCAGACGCTCGCGCTACTCGCGGCAACGGTAGTAGCCACTATGTCCCTCCTGGCCGGGTTGGCGGGCATCGTCTTCGCGGAGATGCCTCTTACCCTTTTTACGGTGATTACGGTGGTCTACCTGCTCAAGTGGTTGGAGGGAGGTCCACGTGGCACTCTGCTGGTAGCATCGCTTGGGGCGGGGCTGATGCTATGGACGAAGAAGGAGGGTGCGTTGCTCTTAGCCACCCTCTGTGTGGCCGCGCTCGCCACCAATCTCAGGAGACGGCGTGCATGGTTGGGTGTGGGGTGGATGGGACTCGGTGCTGCTTTGATAGCGGGACCCTGGCTGGCCTTCACCGTCTTGAACGGTACGGTCAATAGCGCCTTCCTCCCTGTCACGCTCGATACCTTCCGGGCGAACATTGGCCGGGTGCCCACTATCGCGCAATTGGAGCTGAACAGCTTGCTGAATGGGTGGTGGAGCTACATCTGGCCGCTGGCGGGCATCGTTGCCCTGGCCGCACTCTTCGCCGGAAAGAGGCCGGGGCTGCACGCCGACAAGCTGATACCTTTAGCAGCACTGCTTTATATCCCACTGGCAGGGCTTGCCTACGTCTTCTCCGATTTTGTCCCGTATGAGCAGCACGTTCTCAGCTCAATTGACCGGTTGCTGGTGCCTCTCTCCCCGCTGCTGGTGCTGTGGCTGGCCTTCCAGGTAGGCACCCCTCTGCTGCGCCCGCCCTCGGACCTTCTCTCCACGCATAACGAGGGTCCAACCTCAGGAAGCGTCCCAACGAGAGAGGTGGGAGGAAGAGGCTACGCGGTAGAGGACGACATGGAAAATTGACAGCCAGAGTAGCAACTAAGATATACTTTACAAGTTGGCCTTTTCTCAGGGTTGCATAATCGCTGAAGAATTACCGGTAATCACACTGTTCCATAATTCACCAGGAGCCTGATATGGTTGATTTGACCGACTTTCAGTTCGAGCCTGACTTGGCGCGGGCCGCGACGATGCCGGCGCGGTGGTATATCGCGCCTGAGTTCCTGGCGCTGGAGAAGGAGAAGATATTCGCCCGCACCTGGCAGGCGGTAGGGCGCATTGACGAAGTGGCCCGCGTCGGTGACTTCTTCACCTGTGAGGTGCTTGGAGAGCCGCTGGTCGTCACGCGAGGCACTGACGGCGTGCTGCGCGCCTTCTACAACGTCTGCCGCCACCGGGCGGGCAACGTGGCCGCGGGCAAAGGGAACCGCAAATCGCTGCAATGCCGCTACCACGGCTGGACCTACGCGCTCGACGGCACCCTGAGGACCACCCCTGAGTTCGAGGGGGTCGAAGATTTCGACAAGAGTTGCTACAGCCTCCACCCTGTACGGGTCGAGACGTGGGGGCCGTTCGTCTTCGCCAACCTCGACCCCGCCGCCCCGTCGCTCGCCTCGACGCTCGGCGTTATCCTGGACGAGACGGCGCACATCCCCATGGCCGAGATGCGCCCCGTGGAGCGGCGCGATTACATAATCAACTGCAACTGGAAGGTCTACATCGACAACTACCTGGAAGGCTACCACCTGCCGATTGCCCACCCCGGCCTCTACCGCGAGCTGGACTACGAGAACTACAGGGTGGAGACTCACCGCTACCACTCGCGGCAGCTTGCGCCCCTGCGCCCGGTGACGGGCAACGGCGCGGGCCGCCGCTACGCCGAGGTGAAGGCCGACGAAGAGGTGCTCTACTACTGGATATTCCCCAACTTCATGGTCAACATTTACCCCGACAATATGTCCTCAAACATCATCCTCCCTCTGGGCCACGACAAGACGTTGACGATATTCGAGTGGTACTTCCACGAGGGGGGCGGCGGCGAGGCGTGGGAGGGGGTACAGCAGGCGGTCGCCTTCAGCGACGAGATCCAGCAGGAGGATATAGTTATCTGTGAGAACGTGCAGCGCGGGCTGGCCTCGCGGGTCTACGACCAGGGCCGCTTCTCGGTCAAGCGCGAGAATGGGGTGCATCACTTCCAGGCGCTGGTGCATGGGCATCTGACGGGATGAGGCTATGCTGGAAGGTATCGAAAGTAGGAGCTATGATATAAGAATAGCCCTATTGACCATTCTTACTTCTTCAGATTCCTCTAAAGATAAGCAAGAGAACTCATGTAGAGATCAGTTAGCGATTGTTCAGACTACCTCTGCCCTAGCTTCGCGTAAACCATCTCGCGTCCCGTGTGCGCGGCCTCATTCTCTGGATCTAGCTCTATTGCCCGGTTGTAGTCGGCCAGTGCACGCTCGTAATCGTTTCGCTCATAATAGACATAGCCACGATTACTATAAGCTTTTGTAAGCTTTGTATCTAGCTCTATTGCCCGGTTGTACTCGGCCAGTGCACGCTCGTAATCGTTTCGCTCATAGTAGACATAGCCCCGGGCACGATAAGCTACTGCAAGCTTTGGATCTAGCTCTATTGCCCGGTTGTACTCGGCCAACGCCTGTTCATAGAGACGATTCTCATAGTAGTCATAGCCCCTTTGAACATGAATATTCGCTTCAGATGCAGTGCGCGAGCCACTCGTAGACACATCTGAGGCGTTGCCCTGGGTCCCTAACATACTACCAACATCATCCGCCTCACTCGGAGTCGGATTGTTGCCCTGCTGGTCCGCCCGAACCTGATCAATGGCTTCGCGCAGTTCGGGAATGCGCTTGGCGGCTTCGACTTGTTTAATGAAGCTGCGAATCATGCTCCCAAGGTCGGCATTCCGACTGTTTGCTCTGAAATTCAGATCGACCAGGTAGGCCAGGTGACGCAGAGGCATCTGAGGCCCCACAATACCTGAGATGAGATTAAATAGTGTTGCTCTGTCGCGTGGGCCAAGTCGGGGTACGCTGGCTTCCGGTTCACTGGTCTGAGTTGGAGGTGTACGGTCGATATTTGTGCGCGCTGGACGTAGCTCAATTATCCCCTGCTGTGCCGAGCCGCCACGCACCGGATCGGGCACTCCCTGTTGGGGATGCATACGCTGCGCCACGTATTCGTAGAGATTGATGTCATTTATGCTTTCGCTACTGTTGCGCCAATGCTCCAATACATAATATGTGAGCACACCGTGCTTTAGCTCTCTATTCTCACGAGCCAGTTGCTCACCCGCGCACGCTGCTATCGTAATCCTGCCGCGCACCCTCTCGAAAACCTGTCCTGCTTGCAGGCTAAAATCACCGGCTTGCGCTAGTATGACGTCCTTGTCCGCACTTCTGAAACCTACTGCATAACCGCTATGGCAGCAGTCAAGCAGCACCAGGGCAGATCGAGTCTTACTCAAATAGCGGTATCCTGCGATGTCATCGAGCACCATAGCAGTTACAGCCATGTCATTTGGGTCGGCGTCTGCTGGTAGCAAGTAAGCAAGTTCGCGATTATCAGGATCAAGAGCGCCATGGCCAGAGTAGTGAACCAGTAACAAGCCCTCCGGACCAGCATTGCGACTTTGTGCTCTAAATGCATTGATTATAGCTGCACGTGTAGCAGCAAGCCCGACCAGCTTCACCACATTGTATCCATCCGCTTCCAACAGTGCAGCCATCTCCTCGGCGTCCGCTTCGGCGTAATCCAGGGCGTTAAGTCTCGCGCGGGACTGGACCTCTTTGTCCATAGTGGCCGGGAAGTTTCGGTAGTTGATGCCGATTACGACGGCATAGTGGCCTGGCATTAGCTCAACTCCAAAGGTCAGGGATAGTTGTACGTGATGGAAATATCTGCTTTCTCGAATTGGTAAATGATTCCTCTACCGCAACAACCCAGATTATTATTGCATATAGCTATTAGGGAAAGATTCGGAACACGAAGAGTCCAGCTATAAGAATCACCCAGGCTATTATTATCCATAGGCCCGTTGTTCGCAATTGGTTAGGTGATATTGGCGGTTTGTTATTACCATTGGCCCCAGCACTCGCCGTCCGGTCTGTGCTATGGCGAACGATTTCTCCTACGTATCGCAAAGAAGCAGCGAGCAATATGCAAATTGACCATACACCCGCTAGACTCTGGTTGAAAAGAGAAAAGGGCACCATCCCAATGCCCCAGGTTATCCAGTACGGGCGGTAACTTGGCCCCCCTAGGAGCTTGGGCAGGAGTTTTGGTTCCTGTGGTGCGACAGGTTGGGGTGTGACAGGTTGTGCGAGGATATTGAGTAGGTCAGGGATGCGGCCTGCTGCTTCGGCTTGGTCAACGAAGCTGCGAATCATTCCCTTGAGATCGGTCTCCTTACTGTCGCTTTCATATTTCAGCTTGACTAAGAAAGCCAGGTCAACGAGATCATCTGGAGTTTGCACACTACCCAAGAGAAGCTTGAATAACGTTGCTCGGTCGCTTACAGGGGCTGCGGCTGGGGTTGGGCTTACATCGACAGGACGCGCTGGGCGTAGCTCAATCATTCCTTGTTGTGGAGTACCGCCACGCACCGGAGCAGGGACGCCCTGAGTAGGCATCTGCTTCGCCAGGTAACGGTACATACTGAAGTCATCCACAGTTTCGCTACTTTCGCGCCAATGTTTTAGCACATAGTGGGTAAGCACGCCATGCCCCAAGTCTGCCCGCTCACGAGCCAATTGCTGGCCCGCGCACGCGGCGATTGTTACCCTGCCGAGCACCCGCTTGAAAGTTTGCCCGGCCTGCTGGCTGAACTCCTGGGCTGCGCTATTTAGCGCGACGTCCTTATCTGCGCTCTTGAGACCGACCGCATAACCACTGTGGCAGCAGTCGAGTATTACAAGCGCGGACTGCGTGCGACCCAAATAGTAGCGCGCAACACTATCTAGGGGTATGGCATCACTCGCCATCTCTTCGGGGTCGGCATCGGCCGGCAGCAGGTAAGCAAGCTCGTGGTCATCAGGATCCATAGCGCCGTGGCCGGAGTAGTGAACCAGCAACAGCCCTTCCGATCCGGCTTTCCGACTTTGATCTCTAAGCGCATCGATGATGTTGTTACGTGAAGCAGTAGGGCCAATCAGTTTCACGACGTCGTACCCGTCCGCTTCCAGCAACTTAGCCATCTCTTCGGCGTCAGCTTCGGCGTAATTCAGGGCGTTGATGCCCGCGCGAGACTGCGCCTCCTCGACCATAGTGGCCGGGAAGTTGCGGTAGTTGATTCCGATTACGACGGCATAGCGGCCTGGCATTAGCTCCACTCCAAAGGCAAAGGAGAATTCATAGCTAAGGTGGGCATATCACCAATTATAGCATGAACGGCGATGAGTGCAAGCGCCAAGCGGTCATAAGCATCTAGAAGATGCGCAGGGCCGCTCACTCATTATTCGTCGGCAGGTGTAAGCGTTCAGATAGGTACCAAAAGCAGACCGCTCACTTAAGAGAAGTCTATGTACGCTCCGCTTTTTGCGGTGGTATGGATGTGATATGGATGTGAATAGTGCTTATTCTAGCCAGTGTGGGTCGGGGGGTCTTACAACCATGCTTGCGGTCCGGTTAAGCCCGGTTCAGGCCTTTATACTCTTTCCATTACCCCAGCCTTGAACGTTTACGCTAAATATCTCTATTGACATAGCTTAGTAGCTTGCGCTATACTCTCTTCTGTCAGAGTGTTCGATTTCATACTTTTCTCCTCTGTAGATTGTCCTTAACGAGCTTCCTTGCCTGTCATTGAAGCCAAACTATGCATGGGATGTCTATTGCCTACCCCGTGATTTCCGGGCTGTGCCATTAGACCCATAAGGCGAGTCTACGTGAGAGTAACTTTAGATAAGGAGAGGCCATCATGGCGTTCTGGGATTCTCTTAATAAACTCTGGAACGGCGACGCTAGGGTCTTTACGGCAGTAATAGTTCCGGCGGCGAACGTCTCTTCGACCTCGCCAGATTGGAAAGCCCCAGATTCGGCCCCCCTCGTGCCCGAAGCGAGCTACTTCCGCATCTGGGTCGAGAAGATGTACTTGCATAGCGGGCGCACCGGGTTCCAGACCTGGTATCCCGGCGTGCAGAGCGTGGTAGTGTGCAGCTTCGGCAACGACGGCAAGGCAGCCGACCTGACGATGGCCCAGCTGGCCGGCCCGGACCAATTCAAGGGTATCGACGCCAGCCATCTCGACCGGGTAGTGTCGTTACAGACGGAGCTTACGCCGCTGGTGCCGTTCAAAGGGGGGACCGTGAAGTTGGGCGTTGGCCTCCTTCGCCTGGAGGCCAACAATCTCCTCCGCTCCTTCCTGGATGTGGTGGGTAAGCTCTCCGCGCTTGTGAAAGTGCCCCCGCTCGCAGGCACCCTCTCCGGCGCCCTCACCATAGCCTCCACCGTCAGCAACGCGCTCGAACAATTGCTTGGCTCGGTGAATCGGGAGCTGGTCGTGGGGTACCAGCAAACCTTTGAGAGTGCGGGAGGCGGCGGCACCCACAACCTGCGTCCGGGGTATATTGCCATCCTGAATGAGCCAGCCGGGAAATATCGCCCTGAGCATTTCTGGGTATACGATGGGGACCTCCTGGTTTGGGACGTTACAGCTTCGCGCTGGCGGCCATTGGTCGAGGTGAGTGGCGCGGACTACATGCTGCTGCGTATCGAAGCCCGGACGACCCGCGACGACATCGAGGCGCTAAGCCCGATGGATGAACTCCTTACCCAGGCGGTAAATGCGCTCCAGGTCCCCGATCTCGAAAAGGCGGAAACACTCTTACGCGGTGCCCAGGCTGCCGTGCAGGCATCGCCCGACCTCGTCAAGAAGGATCGCTTCCTGCTGCTTAATACGCTAGGCGAGACCTATGCGCAATACAAGAAGGCAATGCTCGGCACCGGGGAGCGTGGCCTTGAGTCCATGTTCGGCTCGGATCAGGAAGCCCCAACCCTACCGACCTGGAAAGAGTTGGTCCAGCGCGCCTTCGCCGGGGATGCCGGCCCATCGGTAGAGAGCGCCCCAGAGTCCAGCTCAGTCACGGCTGAGTCGCAGGTATCATCGCCGAGTGCTACCGGTATTGCAACAGACGCGGCACAAGAGCTACCAGGGAATGTGGAGTGGGCAGCAGCATCTCCAGGTACGCAAGCAACAATGCCGGAGGTGCATCACGGGGCAACAGGGGGTGATACCCTATCGTCTGATTACCACGTGCTCCTTATAGGCATCGATAACTACAGCAACCCCGGCAAACTGAGTGGCTGCGTAAACGATATTGACGTAGTCGAGGAGCTCTTACTCCGGTCGGGAGTGGGGACTCCCCCTGAGCGCATACACATCACCCGCCTGGCCGCGCCGCTCGAAGGTGCCGCCAGTAGCAGCCACATCGAGAGCCAGCCCCCGACGGGGGAAAATATCCGCCAGGCCCTGGCCGCTCTAGGCGATCCCGCCAGGGTGAAGCCAATGGACCGCGTGCTGGTATATTACGCCGGGCACGGAAGCCAGGTGAAGTGGACCACAGGCTCGTGGCACGAGGCGTTAGTCCCCCTGGACAAGCAATTCATCTACGACGTCGAGCTTAATCCGCTGCTCAGCAAGATAACGAGCTGCACGGAAGACCTGACTGTGGTCCTCGATTGCTGCCACTCGGCGGGCGCTACGCGTGACGTGAGCGACCCGGATAGCACGGACCGTTTCCTGAGCGCCGGTGACGAACCGGTTGAGCCGCCTGCGACGCTGCTTGAGACCTCTAAGGAGAGGTCGGCCACGTCAGATAGCGGGGCGCTGAACAATATGGACCCCAGGCACATGGTGATCGCCGCGTGCCAGGCAGACGAAACGGCCAAAGAGACTAACTATAATGGTGTAAAGCACGGCTGGTTCACTTACGGCTTCACGTCGGCGCTCATGGCCCGTGGCGCTGAAGAACGCGGCACATTGCGCTGGGCGGACGTCTGGCCCCAGATGCTGGATAAGCTCACTAAGGGTGGGTCGAGTCCTCAACACCCCTGGCTGATCGGGCGCTCCGAGCGTCGCATATTCGGTGGCCCATGGCACCCCCAGGATGCAGGCTTCGCCGTGACTAAGGACGCTCAAGGTGTCTACCACGTCAACGCCGGTACGCTGATGGGGGTCACGGCTGGCGCACGGTTGGCCGTCTATGGCGCGGAGCCTGCCATCTTCCCTACACTCAACTCCGCAGAGGACCAGCAAGCGCGGAAAGGACTCCTGGAAATCGTGAGCGCGAACCGCTCGGATAGCACCGCCAGGACGGTTGAACCTTTCGAGTTGCCATCCGGTGCTCGCGCACGCATCGTAAAGCCAGGGGAGAAGGAGCAGTTGCAGGTTGCGCTAAACCCGCCTGATGAGGATATAAGCGCGCAACTCCAGGCTTCACCTATCCTACAGATAGTCCCACCCGGGACCCCCGACGCCGATGTGCGCGTCGCCGGCAGCGCCCAGCGTGGCTGGACCATAAGTAACGACATCGAGCCTATCATAGCCACCGTCCCCCCGGAGCAGATGCTGGCCCTCCGAGCGGGTCTGGAAGCTTACGACTCCTATGCCCGCGTCATACGATTCGCCCGTAAGTGTAATGATGTGGCGCTCAATGGGGCGCTACAGGTGCAGTTGCTCGATTGTAGGGGGATCGACCCTAACATGACATTCTCGGACGACCTGCTCGACCATCTCCCCGAAGCCCCGAAGCGTAGTGACTCCTCGCCCTACACGGGCATGTCATATGGCGGTAACTACGTCCTGCCTACCGGGTTCCCATTTGCCATTAAGATAAGTAACGCGAAAGCTCTCACCCTTCATGCTAAGGTTCTACTGTGTACCGCCGGAGGCAAGGTCTACTACCTGGGAGACACTACCGTCAGGGCAGGCACCCGTGAGGTACTATGGCAGCAACAGACGCAAGGCAAGCCCTGGTTGGCAGACCCCGCGATGGGGAGAAAAGAGGCCACGGACCGCCTGGTGGTCTTCGCGACTAATAAGACCGGAGTGGACCTCTCCACCCTACAGTGGTTATACAACGTCCAGCAGGTGGTGAACGGAGAAAGTGATGGTATGCGTGACGTTGGTACGTCCGGCGCAAACATACCTGAGCTGTGGACTGCTCAGATCATACCTTTGATAATGACAGGCTGACGAAGGCTGAGTGATATGGCTAACGTCGGTTCAACTACACTGAGCACACCAGGCTCGCCAGGCATAGGGAAGAGCCACGCTGTGGTGGTTGGCATCAACTACGCCCAACAGAACTGGCGGCTGCGTAACGCCATAAACGATGCCCGCAAGCTAGCTGACATACTCACCACAGAACCTCACCACTATACGGTACGCTCCCTGTACGAGGAAGAAGCCACACGTCAAGGAGTGCTCTCCGTCGTTGATAGCTTCAACCTCTGCGCAGATGACCGTCTCTTATTCTACTTCGCGGGACATGGCATAGCGGAAGACCCTGACCTCAACGACGAGATAGAGCAGGTTGAGGGTTATCTCCTCCCATTCGATTCCACTCCACAAGACCCCTCCACATGGCTCAAGATGGCAGATATACGAGAGAAACTGGCTGCGTTCCCCTGCCGCCACATGCTCGTCATACTCGACTGCTGCTTCGCCGGTCTCATCAGGGGTGCCAGCACACGTGACGTGGGGACGCCGCCACGCCTCTATCAGGAGAGATACAAGCTGTACATGCGCTCTCGCGCTCGCCAACTGCTGACGTCGGCTGGGTCAAGCCAGAAGGCGAGCGATATAGCAGGCTCCGTGCTTGGACAGCTCGGTGATAGAGGTGACCAGGGAGGTCATTCACCATTCGCCCGCGCTCTCTTTGAAGGGTTAAGTGGGAAAGCGGAATGGCGTATCGCAGGTCAGCCCTCACAGGGAGTGATCACGGCCCAGGCGCTTGGCCTCTATCTGCGTAATATCGTTGAAGGGTGGAGCTACGTCACCGGTCGTCCACAGACCCCACTGCTAGCACCTCTAACACCGGAAGATGTGCAGGACGAGGGGCAATACATCTTCTTCCTGCCAGGCTTCGACCCTCAGAAGCTACAGAGCGCACCAGCGTTTGACCTGGCGCATAACCCGTACAGAGGCTTCGCGCCATTCACCCCTGAGGACGCGACGAGAGGCTTCTTCTTCACCGATCCGGCATTAGTAGCAAAACTGGAGGAGCATATCACGCGTCAGCCTCTGACGGTTGTCACAGGAGCGTCCGGCACAGGCAAATCGAGTCTGATATATGCAGGGTTGGTCCCTCGCTTGCGCACCAGAAGCGGCGAGAAATGGGAGATACCCACTCCTGTGCTACCAGGGACCGCGCCGATACGAGCGCTCGACAATCTAAAGCTCATGCTCGACATGCAACACCCCCAGAGCATGACGCTGGGCGAGAAGCTGGCCGTCTGGTCACAGGCGCACCCCGGTAGCAAGCTGCTGTTGGTATTTGACCAGCTTGAGACGTTGGTGACCAAATGCACTAATGAGCAAAGAGCGCGCTTCCTACAAGAATTAGCAGACGCTCTGCAAGCACACCGTGACCACGATTTTCTGCACGTTGCTCTGGTAATGCGGTCAGATTGTCTGCCCTCTATCACCGGCGAGGGCACACCTCTAGCCGCGCTCTGTCCTCCCGCCAACATATCCACATGGCGCTTCCATGTCCCCGCAGTCACGCCTGATCTCATCAAGGAGGCGATCACAGGACCTGCCGCTAACTCCTGGCTCGTTCTCGACCCGGAAGATACCCTGGTCAAGAGATTGGTGGCGGACGTGGGCGACCTGACAGGCGCGCTACCCTGGCTCTCCTACACTCTGAAGCAGCTATATGAGAAGTGCTGGGAGCTAAACACGCCACGTGTCCTCACGCTCGATGGGTATGAGGCGCTGCAATACAAATCGCTGAAGGGTGTGCCGGCGCTGGTCTGTCGCCAGGCCGACCGGGTCGCTGAGGAGCTTGCACGGGCTGCTAAAGGTGCTCAGGCAGACGGCTTGCCCGGTGACCCGGTGGCAGACCCATTGCGCCGTATCATGCTACGCCTGGTCTCTTTGGATAGTGGTGAGCGCGCCCCACGCCGGGCACGCCTGGTCGAGGTGGACTATGAGGCAGACGAGGAGATGCGCGCTGTAGTCGAGAAGCTGGTCGCCGCCAGACTTGTCACGATTGGCCGGTCCTCAGAATTGGGTAGCTACATCGAGCCTGCCCACCCGGCCCTGGTCCAGCAGTGGGAGCCTGTCGGTGGTTGGCTGGCGAGTGCGCAGGAGGTGTTACCCCTGGGGTTGCAGGCGGAACTGAGTGAGTCTGGTGTCGAGTGGGTAGAGGCGGTCCCGGCACGCCCTGTGGGGCTGCTCTGGACCGACAACCCCTACCTGCCGCAGGTGGTGCAGGCGCAAAGCAGGGAGTCACCACGCTTCAGCCGGTTGGAGAATGAGTTCGTGCAGGCCAGTTCCGCACGCAAGAGGCACAACCAGCGAGTGCGCAGGTTCCTCGTTACTATGTTGGCCGTGCTTACCGTCCTGGCGATAGCGGCGGCTGGGGTGGCCGTCGCCCAGCGGGCCGAGGCCATAGCCAATTTCAATCGCTCTGAGGCCCAACGCCTGGGAGGTGAAGCCAGCCTTTTGCTTACCTCAAGTGACGACGCGGACGCGCAATTGGTCGCTTTGCTTAGCCTTCGCTCGTTGAAAAGAGAGTACACGGCATCGGGCGACACTGCATTGCAGGAAGCGACTGAGCTTCCCTACCCGAGGCTCTTCAAAGGCCACACCGGGTATGATGTGCTTCACCTATCAATCTCACCCGACTCCCGGTACATGTTGACAGGGAGCACGGACAAAACGGCGGTCCTCTGGGACGTGCAATCTGCTACTCAGCTATTCACCCTGACGGGCCATCTCGACCAGGTGACAGGCACCGCCTTCTCACCCGACGGCAAATACGCGATCACGGGTAGCGATGACAATACCGCGCGCTTATGGGACGTCAGCACCGGAAAAGAAGTACGCCTATTCGGCGGCCCGCCCTCCGCCCTTGATGGCGAGAAGGCTAATGAGATATTCGGCGGCTACAGGTGGGCAAGGACCTCCAGTGTAGCTTTCTCACCTGACGGCAAGCATCTGCTCCTGGCGGGCGTAGACCGTAGGCTGCACCTGTGGGACTCCGAGACCGGACAAGAGATCCCTCGCTTTGCAGATGTCAATTTTGATACGAGCTTCTTCAGCTCTGTAGATTTCTCGCCCGACGGCAAGCTGGTGGCTGTGGCAGGCGCGGGCGGAAAGACGTGGCTCCTGGACATGGATAGCGGCGAGCAATTTGCCCTCTTCATCACGGAGTCGGTGGCCGGGGCAATCTTTACGTCTGATGGCAAGTACCTATTGACGAGCAACTGGGCCCAGGACGGTAGCAGGGTCCGGGTGTGGGACGTTGCCAGCAAAGAGGAGTTGCCTAGCTTCACCGGCCACAGGGACCAGATATGGGCCGTAGCTGTCTCCCCTGACAGCAGGTACGTCGCTCAGACCAGCTTCGAGCGGACGATAATTTGGGACCTCCAGGGCCAGAGTAGGGAGCAGGCGCAGGTGTTGACCAGCCAGAAAAGCTCGATATTGAGCGCCGCGTTCTCCCCGGATGGGAAGAAGTTGTATACCGGCGGGTATGAAGTAATTATGGAATGGGACCTCGATTCCCAGGGGATGCTGCCACGCTTCCATCAACCCAGTAACTCGCTAGGTTGTGCGGCTATCTCTCCTGATGGCAGGTCGGCGCTCACCTCCGGTCTTGGAGATGAGAGGGTAAGGCTGTGGGATGCGACTGTCAACCCGGGCCGATTGGTCCGTACTTTCGATACCACCAGCTACGTGAATGAGATAGCTTTCTCGCCTGACGGCAGGTACGTCGCGGGGGGGAGTAAGGATACCAACTCCAGGCTTTGGGATAGCGCCACGGGCCAACTCGTGCATACATTAGCTCATACCGACACGCTGGGGACACATGCGCTCTTCTTCTTGCCTGGTGGGAAGAGCTTGCTCACAATCGGTCATAGCGGGGTCGCCCAACAGTGGGATGTCTCTAATGGCTCGCTGCTGGCGAGCGTACAGCTTGACGGGGCGCAGGCCGGTTATTATTGCCATGATAGCGCCCTCTCGCCAGGGGGCGAGTATATAGTGACTTCGAACTGCTGCGGCCCTGTTTCGATGTGGGAGAGGCAGACAGGCCATGAGGTGCGCCAGTTCGAAGGGCATTCTGACGCCGTGCGTGCCGTAGCCTTCTCTCCTGACGGCAAGCAGCTGGCGACTGGCAGCGCAGACCGTACCGCACGGCTGTGGGATGTCCAGACGGGGTCGCAGCTATGGCAGCTCAACGGCCATACCGATTATGTGCAGGCAATCGCCTTCTCACATGACGGGAGATATGTCCTGACCGGCAGCGATGATGCCACCGCGCGGCTGTGGGACACGCAGACGGGGGGAGAGGTGCGCCGCTTTGCCACTAATGGTGAGCCGGTGCGTAGCGTGGCTTTTACGCCTGATGACAGGTATGTGCTGGTAGGCGCCGGGGATGGGGTCGCGCGCTTGTGGCCCGTTGACCCCCAGGAGATGGTACGCTACCTCTGCTCCGAGATCTTTCGCGATCTTACCGATCCTGAGCGCAGGCAATACGGTATCCCCGAAACGGACCCTACCTGCCCGAAACCGTAGCTTCCGGCCATTACAGTCTCAGGATTTCACCCTTCCTTCGCTTCCTCGTCAGTCGCATACCTGTCAAGATAGCCACTCCGGCCAGGCTGATAAGGCCAACTATCTGCCCAAACAGGACGTCCCCCGCCCCCAGTATGGGAGTGTTGTCGGGTGGAGCGGCCGTGGGCACCGGTGGCGGCGGCGTACGTGTGGGCGACGGGGCTGGACCTTCATCACCTTGTGCGCCTTGAACACGTGTGGCGCTGGGCGAGGGCAGGGGCGTTCGGGTCGGTGTTCTGGTTGGCACGTTTGTCGAAGTGCTGGAAGGGGGCACGCTCCTGGTGATTAAAGCGGGCGGCGTGGGAGTCCGTGTAAATGTAGCAGTTGGTGGTAAAGCCCCTGTGGGGCTGGGAGCGGACGTGGCTGAAGGGAGTATACGGGTAGGAGTAGGAGGTAGTGGTGTGCGTGTAGGGCTGGAAGTAATTCCAGGGGTAGCAGTAGGCGAAGCGCTGGGAGTGCGATTGAGCGAAGATTCGGTAGGAGGGACTACACGCGTGGCAATAGCCGGGGTAGGCGAAGCGCTGGGAGTTGAGGAGCTTTGAGGGCTGGGTGAGTTAGTGGGAGGGGTAGTTTCGGTAGGCGTAGGGGTGAAAGTTCTAACGGGGGTGTTGCTTGACTCGGGGGGAGGCACACGCGTAGGAGACGCTGAAGGGAGCGGGGGGCTGGGAGTAGGTGTCGTAGTCGCAGTTGGCGTAGGAGTGTAAGTGGATTGGATAGCGGTCTCGCTGGGCACTACTTCCGTAGGGATTGCCGTCTCTGTGGCAGTATAGGTTGGAGTGGCAGTATCCGTAGGTGTCTCGGTCGGTGTCTCAGTAGAGGTGGCGCTGGGCAGACTGGTTGCGGTGCTGGTCGGGACGCTGGTGGGTGTATCGCTAGGGGGCGAAGTTGGAGTATCGGTAGGTGGAGGTGTCCCGGTTGGAGTGCTATTCGAGCAATAAGGTCCACCTGCATGCACGTCATCCAGCAGGCGCTCGCCGTAACGCACCCCGCCTCGGAAACTGGAGATCACCTCTCCGCAAAAGGCGTCTGCTTGCGCGGCGCAGGGCGGCAGGGATACCGATAGAGTGGCAGTTTCGCCTGGGGACAATGTTCGCTGTTCGAAAGCGAATAGCTCCTGGTCTTCTACATCCTCGTTGAACTTCTTGTAAGAAGCTATCCCCACCAAGTGGCTGCACGTTTCGGAGGGGTTTCTGAAGGTAGCCGTCGCATGGTCGCCCGAAACGGTTATGCCCCCGACCAGTTGGACATCCTGTGAGCAGTTACACTCACTCTGCTTATCGCCTGGTGCCAATACTGTATCGTTAGCGGCCTCTATCAAGCTTGTATCACTTGCAACGATGGGGCTATAAGGAACTGAGCCAGCCGGAGGCACCACGATAGGATAGGCGAATACCACAACTAGCGCGGCAAAGAGGAGGGCTGAGATAAGCGCTCGGCTAGCCCTAGCTCTTCTCTGGTCTCGACGTACGGTAAATCTGCTGATGGCACGGCCTCCCGGTGCTACCCTGGCACAGTAGACCGATTGTAGTGCAGATTGCCTTCCCAGTCAATACTTCGATAGAGTTATTTTGTACTGGTACGACGGAGGATAGATGACGGACGATGAAACGTGATGCGTGACGATAGACGATAGACGATGGAAGTAATACTTCCACGTTTCACTCTAACGTCCGTCGTCCGTCGTCTATCGCCTCCGCACCTTGCGCGCTCCGGGCTGGAGGAGAGCCTTTATCTGAGGTATGGCCGTGCGGGCAGCTTCTTCACCTAACCTTACGAACTCGTCTATGCGCCTCGCCTCGGTCCAGCTATATCTACCCACTTTGGGGGCGATCAATACGTCGTAGGGGTTCATCTTCAGGATAGCTACCTGGGCTGCCATCATTTCGCGTTCACTCCCTGTGATCTCGAAGATAGAGGGGGTAAGGCCGCGCTGCACCGTGCGGCGCACGCCACGGTAAAGGCGGTCCTCTACCTGCGGGATAACGTTGCAGGCGATGATAATATCGGCCCCGGCGTCGGCTAGAGGGCGGCACGGCACGGGGTCCACAGCGCCGCCATCTATCAGGAAGTCGTCTCCATAGGGGACAGGCTTGAAAAGCCCAGGTATCGATATACTGGCGCGGGCTGCGGCTGCCAGTGAACCTTTGCTGAAAGTCACCGCTCTCCCGCTGAGCACCTCGGCGGCGACGATGAACACCGGAATCTCCACATCCTCGAACCGCTTGCCCTTCGTCCACTCTACTATCTTCTTCTTGGTCATGTCCCCTCGGACGAGACCTGAGCGCGAGAAGGTGAAGTCCCAGAAGCGCCAGCCGACCTTGATATTGATTAGCTGCGCGGTCTCTTTGCCGATGTCGTACAACTCTTCGACGTTCCGTCCGGCTGCGTATGCTGTAGAGATGAGAGAGCCAATACTGGTGCCTGATATGAGGTCGATGGGCACCCCTTCCGCTTCCAGCACGCGGAGCACGCCGATGTGGGCCAACCCATGCGCCGCCCCACTGCTCAGGGCAAGGCCGACGCTGCGCCCTACCAGGCGACGTGCCAGGCGGTCACGGTCACGCCCTGCCCGCCCCTCGTCATACCCAGGATCGCCCACCTCACCCACCGTCCAGAGCCTGGAAGGTTGCGATCTACTCGCCGCGAGCCACGGGCGCTGGCGGCGTCCATAAGCTATCACTACCTCGGCGACATCCAGGGCCTCCGCGGTGTAGGCTTTCTGGGTGTCGGGCAGATGCACCACTACGTGGTCGAATTTACGCAGAAGGAGGGATACCATTTCGCTCAACTCGTCGCCGTCGAATTCCACGCCTATGTTCAGGCGCGATAAGCCCTCTGATACCGGGACAACGCTTGGCAGGGGGTCAAGGGAGTCGACCCTGCCCCCACCGGGAGAGGCCAAATCGACCACCAGCGCCTCGCGCGAACCGAATGCCGCCACGCGTCCGGCGAGGAGCAGCGCCTCTTTAACTGGCCCGACCACCATCACAAGCCGGTTGTAGTCGTCGCTCGCGCCGAAGACGCGCTCTTCGTTAGAGAGGCGCAGGCGCTTGGCGAGTATGCGACTCAGGTTGATGGCGATGGCCGGGTACCTGTGCAGTGCCTGGTCGAAGTCCTCTTTGGCGAGGACCCACAAATCGGCGTCTATGCTGACCTCCACCGTCGCCACGCGTGGCTCGCCTGTGAGGAGGGCCATATCGCCGAAGGGGGTCCCCGGGCCGAGCGTGGCTATGAGCACGCGCTTCCTTGCCGCCTCCTTGTATACCTTGACCTGGCCCGTCTCAATGATATACAGGGCGTCGCTAGGGTCACCTTCCCTGCACACACACGTACCTTTGGGCGCATGGCGGCATTGCAATAAGGAAGAGAGGTGCTGCAATTCCTCCTGGGGCAGGCCGCTAAACAGCTCGATCTGCTGCAACGATTGTAGAGATGCCTGGGTGTTGGTCCTTTGTCTCATGCTTGTCAGACCGCCACATCTTGCGCGTCGCGCATCATGCTAACGTCTGACGTTGCGGTATCGGCCTCCGGCAGCGGCACCAATCCAATGTACAGGGCCAGCCCGCCTGTGACCATGTGCAAGATATGCCCAGGCGAATTCAGCGGGACTAACCCCAGCAGCATCTGGTCATTCGGGAAGCCCTGTAGATAAGCCTGCACCATCCCGACGATGAATAGCACCAGCAGCACCGCCCCCACGATGAGGCCCCACCGCCTGCTCCACGCCAGGGAGGTCGCGGCCCAAAGCCCCGTCACCCCTACGGCGAGATGTACGATGTTGTGCAGCTCGTTGATGGCGATGAGGTTCAATAGATAACGCGCACCCACGCCATTGTGGTGTATCGGGTTGATAGCATCAACATACAGGAAGCCCAACAATCCAAACGCCAGGTATGTGGCTCCAATCAGCATAGTCGCATATCGAAGGTACATAGCTCCTCCATTTTGTCAGGGATTGGGGATCGGGGATTAGAGTTTATTGGCATCCAGCACCGACCCCCTACCCCTAATCCCCGATCCCTACTTTCCGCTTCCGCCCGTATAGCAACATGATCAATAGCGGAGTGATAACCCACTCAGCGAAAATAAGGGGTAAGATGATACCAAAGGGGGTGGACCAGTCGTAAGGTGTGGGGTTCACGACGAAGCCCAGGAGTTGGAGCAGGCCCATCGCCGCGCTCACCGTGAGGCCGACTCGGTAGTGCCACAGGTAGCGATTCCCTCCCCTCAGGGCGATTACCGCGCCCCAGCCGATGACCACGAACTGCCCCATGAAGACCCTCAACTCCAACGGCTGGATAGGCCAGGGCCACTGCCCCGCGATCCATTCAGCGAAAATGAGCACAAATAGCGCGATTGCCATGTAGATGAGGCTGCGCACCAAGAGCCAGCCGTGCCACGCCTGCGATAGCTCCACGCCTCGTGGGTCTTCAGGCTCGCCACGGGTCGCTTGCAGGCGGCTGATTATCGGCACGAGGAAAGGGGCCGAGTAATAGAGGGTCAGCCATATGATGGTAACAGGGTGGTAAGGTCTAAAAGAGTCCCAGTGGAGTATCGTCGCGAACATCAGCACCAGCGAAAAGGCGCTGACCGCCCCCAAACCGCCCCGCACCTGTATCCACCTGTTCTCAACAAGCGCGATCAGGGCGTAGGAGACGAGGCCGACATATCCCGCCCCCAGGAGGGTAGCAGAGCGTGAGTTGGGCATCACCCACGCCCAGAATAGCTCTGTCCCTGTTGGGTAGAAATAGAGCATTAAGCCCAGTGGGAGTATCGCGGCGAGGATGCCGATGAAGAGGAGGCGTAATTCAATGCAGAATTTGTTCACGTCAGCGCGTGGGAGTACCGATGATCCGTGCATAGACAATCCCTCCAGGAGGATAGTTGCCATACTTAGCCAGGGCGTCGGATAAGGTTGATGGCCCTATTATACTCACGCTGACAGTCGCTATCCAGCCCAAAAGCTGCTCATTTCTTGCTCATTTTCGCCGACAATTGGCATACACTTAGGGGCACGGCCCGCCCTGCTCAATATTCATCACGTCAGCCCTTGACATAACTATTATCCCCATAAAAGGCAGGAAATTCTTCTTTTCCTCTCAATATTTGGCCCTGCAAGGGCCAAATATTGAGAGGAAAAGAAATGGAAGTCTGGTTGGGCGGGCCGTGCCCCACATGCACTCCTATGGTAGAATTGCTCTACCGGCAGATTTGCGCACAGGAGGTTTCACCTCACTATGGCTAAGATTGAGAGGGACGTGGCGCGGCAACTGCTCCGCGCCCACCACGATGATTGGGGGACGGTAAGCTCCTCCCCCAAGCTACAGACACCGCTCTTCAGCGAGACGATCCAGGTGCGCCTGGAAGATGCGGGCGTCGAGATCGAGCACGGCTCGTTGGTAATCATCCTGCGAGACCTCGCCAGCCAGGACTACATCACAGTCGTTCCAGATGCGGGCGGCGCGCCCGACGCCTTGAAGGTCACAAAGGTATTCCCGGCCCGGTTGAAGCGCGACTTCAACCTGTGGAACGTCATGGAGGACGAATAAGCAAATATCGGCTGCGGGTTACTTTAGCTCGCGGCTGAACGGCGCGAACTGCTCTATCTCGCTGGCATGAACGTTCAGCGCGTTGGAGATGTTCTGCATCGTCAGCGCCCTTATCTCCTTGTACCTGCCGGCTTCGATGCGACGTATCGTCCCGGCTGAGATGCCCGATTTGCTTGCCAGTTCCCGCACGCTTATATGGGCCTGGTTGCGGTGCTCCTTTAGAGTTAGTGGCATTATTATGAACCCCTTTATTACATTGTGTGCATAACGAAGAAAAGTATAACTTGGTGGCTGTACTATATCAAAGTAAGGGAGGCTAATCAAAGCCGCCGCAAATCGAAACTTTTTTCAATGCCATACGTTTACCTATGTGGAAGACTCATAGTAGGCTGGCCGTAGTGCGGCCAACAGTAATCTATGCAACAGGAGGGGGATCATGAAACGTCGCACTCTTATCGGTGGCGTGTTATTTCTATTAGTGGTCGTGGCGGCCCTATCCGCCACAGCATCTTCTTCAGCCGGGCAAATATCGTCTCCTGCCCGTGCGCCTTACACTATGCAGGGGGGGACGCCCACATCTGTCCCGACGTGTGTACCCTCGTGGGCCATCGTCGCTAACCCTGAGATAGACGCATACGGCAGCACTTTGCAGGGGGTGGACTCCGTGTCATCTACCGACGCGTGGGCGGTAGGTCAGCTCTTGACCGATAGGGAGTCGAATCGCAAGCGTCCGGTGGAGACCCGCCAGCTACCATCCTCCGATGGCAAGGCAGAGGGGCCACAAGGGGGCTTCAATGTCTTGAATATTCTCATCGAGCATTGGGATGGCACGTCGTGGAGCGTGGTAGCGGGCCAAAACCTGGGGGATGATGACAACGTCTTGTTCTCCGTAGACGCCATATCTACAAGTGACGTGTGGGCGGCTGGCTACTACGTCAACGAGTTCGGGATCAGCCAGACGCTCATCGAGCACTGGGATGGCATGTCATGGAGCGTAGTGCCCAGTCCCAACACGGGCGGCCTGCTCGATAACCGCCTTCTCTCAATCGAGGCCGTATCATCTACCGATGCGTGGGCTGTAGGGTATTACTACGATGAGGATGCGATAGCCCGCACCCTTACCCTGCATTGGGACGGCACTGATTGGCGCGTAATCGACAGCCCTAACAACGGCGACGAAACCAGGAACAACTACCTGTATGACCTGGCAGTAGTCTCGTCCGGCGATATATGGGCTGCCGGCTACTATCTCAATCCAAACGGGTTGCCCAGGTCGCTGCTGTTGCGGTGGGATGGCTCCCAGTGGACCACGACCCCAAGCCCAGGCATTGGGTCAGGGCCGAATTACCTCTTCTCTATAGATGCTTCGTCCGCGACGGACGTGTGGGCCGTTGGGGCCTATAGCCCTACCAACTATTACTCCCGACCCCTCACCCAGCACTGGGACGGTACGCAGTGGACCGTTATAGCAAGCCCTTACAGCGACTCTGGGGCCGATACCCTTTATGGGGTTGAGACCGTCTCCGCGACCGATGCATGGGCAGTTGGACGCATAGGTGGCTATTCCAGCGCGCCGAAAGTCCTCGCGCAGCACTGGGATGGCACGAGCTGGACGCAGGTGAACGCACCTTCCCCGCTGGCATACCCGACCTTTACTTTCTACTCGGTGGATGTGGTGGGGACGAATGACGTGTGGGCGGTAGGAGGGAACGGAGATTACTATGCCTTCGAGCAGATCATAGAGCATTACTCCACGGCGTGTCTCACTTGCTCGACCCGCTTTATAGACGTGCCGGAAGGGAGCACTTACTACAACTCGATCCAGTGCCTGGCGTGCCAGGGGCTGATAGGTGGGTACGGCTCTCCTCCAGAGCCTATACCTACAGGCCAGCCCTTCGCAACCGCGAGTCCAACGCCCGCCATCGTTGAGTTCCGCCCCAACAACACGATAACGAGGGGTCAGCTCGCAAAGATCGTCTCTAACTCCGCGGGCTATACTGACGACCCAGGGTGGCAGCTATTCGAGGATGTCTACCCGTATTCTTACTATAGCCCATTCTACACATGGATCAACAGGCTCGCCATTCATGGCATCATGAACGGCTACCCATGCGGGGGAGAGAATGAGCCGTGCGGCTACAACAACCTGCCGTACTTCCGCCCGAACGCCGAGACTACCAGGGGTCAGATAGCCAAGGTGGTATCCATCGCGGCGGGATACACGGAGACGCATACCGAGTTGTTCTTTACGGATGTGCCAACGTCCCACCAGTTCTACCAGTGGATAGCTCGCCTCTACTCACGAGGGCTGATAGGTGGGTACCCGTGTGGCAGCACAGGTGAGCCGTGCGACTCGGAAAACCGGCCATACTTCCGCCCCAACGCGAACGCGACACGCGGCCAGGTCACGAAGATCGTAGCGAAAGCCTTCTTCCCGAATTGCTACGTTCCGTAACCGACTGATAGCAGGCGAATTTGCTTTCTCAAATCAAAATCAGCGCCCCAGGCGCTGATTTTGATTTGACAAGCATTGCTTCTCTATCAGGAGAACTTCTCCGGGTAGACTTCTCTTGCAAGCTGCTCTTCCTGCTCGACCATCTCTCTTATTGACTCGATGCCCTGTGCCCAGAAAGCCGGGTCGGTCAGGTCCACACCGAGCTTAGCCACGAGCACGTCTGGGTAGTCCGAGCCGCCTGCCGCCAGTAGCTCGACGAACTTCGGCACGAAGCTCTCGCCCCGCTCCTGGTAGAGCTTGTAAAGAGCGAGCACGAGGAGCTTGCCGAAGGCATAGCCGTATACGTAGCCGGGGATATGCACAAAGTGCAGCACGTTGCCCCACCAGCGCCCATACTCGTCGCGCACCGTCAGGCCGTCACCGAACATGGCCCGTATAGACTGGAGCCATAGCTCGGTGATGCGCTCGGCGCTCAGCTCACCCTCTTCGCGCCGAGCGTTGTGCAGACGGTCCTCGAAGCGGTTGAAGGCGATCTGGCGCTGCACGGTAGCGAAGGTGTACTCAAGCTCGCGGGAGAGCATCACCAAGCGCGCCGCCGGGTTTGCCTCTTTGGACATAAGGTCGCTGAAGACGAGCATCTCCCCGAAGGTGGAGGCCATCTCGCTGATAGTCACGGGTGCGTCCGCGCCGAGGATGCCCTGCTCCTTCTGGGCGAGATAGCCATGCACGCCGTGCCCCAACTCATGCGCCAGGGTGCCCACATCTCCGGCCCTACCCGCGAAGTTCATCAGCATGAAGGGGTGAGCTGAAGGCACCGAAGAGGTGCAGAACGCGCCTGCGTCCTTGCCCGGCGCGAGGGGGGCGTGTATCCAACGCTCCTCAAAGAATCGGCGGGCGATGTCGGCCATCTGCGGGCTGAACGCGTTGTATGCATCAAGCACGATCTCGCGTGCCTGGTCCCAGTCGTACTCCGTCTCCCCCTCTGCTACGGGTAGCGGGGCGTGGCGGTCATAATCGAAAAGCTCGCCTATACCCAGCAGGTCGCGCTTGAGGCGGTAGTGCCTTTCCACGATGTCGTAATTGTCCGTGACCGCCTTCACCAGGGCGTCCACAACCTCGTCGGGCACCTTATTGTCGAGGTTGCGCCACGAAATCCAGCTTTTGTACCCGCGCCGCCTGTCCTCGGCGGCCTTGTCGGCAACCAGCACGTTGAAGATATAGGTCAGGGTCATAGAGTGTTCATTCATGCCATGCGCGATAGCCTCGGAGGCTTTGCGGCGCACCTCGCGGTCAGGGTCCTCGATCTTGGCCGCGACTTCAGCCAGCGTCACCTGCTCCCCCTCGTATGGCACGCGGATAGATGCGATCAATTGGTCGTAGAAACGTCCCCAGGCCGTGCGCCCCGTGACCGCCTTGTCCAGCAGCAGCTTCTCCTCGACCTCGCTTAGCTGATATGGCTTGAAGCGGCGGGCCGACTCCAGGTGGTGGCGGTACTTGCCGATGGCGGGGTCGTCCAGCACCTTCTGCACCGCTCCGTCGTCTGCCTGGAGCCATTCAAGGTTGAAGAAGACGAGCTTCTGGTCAACCGCCGCCTGGTGCTCAGAGAAGCACTGGACGAGCGCGCCGTACTGCGGGTTATTGGTGTCCTCGCTGAAGGTGAGATAGGCGAAGGTGGCTATGCGCCCCATCAGGTCTTGAATCTCTTCATATTCTTGCAGAGCCTTGCGCATCTCTTCTGTGCTCAGCCCGGCAACCCGGTCTTTATAACTGGTGACGAATCTGTCGGCCTGCGCGTGGTTCCTCTCCATGTCGTCCCCTATCGCCGGGTCGTCCACGCCCGAATAGAAGATAGAGAGGTCCCAGATAACATCCTCCGCGCCTGTTCTTTTTTCTACAGCCGTGTCAATCATCTTATATATGCTCCTGTTCTGAGGGTAAAGGGAAAGGGATATTTGCGTTACATCCGAATAATATAGCACCTGTGGAGAGGGTCTACCACCGTCTCAAGGAGTATTCTCTCCCACTTTATGTGCCGCGCACGAGAGGAAGGGTAACAGCCCCTTCCAATTGCTCTACGGATGTGGAAAAGTCCGAGAATGAGCTATTGACTCGCCAGAGAGCATCCCCTATAATCAAGCTACTTCGAGGTTACGGGTTCGCCCGGAGCTTCGGAGGAACAGAAATCCAGAGGGTCCTCACGGATCGTCTGGATTTCCTGTTTTTTGAACGACGTTAGCGCGGCTTGGCTGTTGAAGCTATCTGCTCGCGTATCTCCTGCCATTCATCTCTGGGCACTCGCAGGAACGCTTCCACTACCTGTGGATCGAAGAGCACGCCGCTGTCCCTGATTATTATCTCTGTCGCCTGCTCGTAGGAGCGAGCGCGGCTGTAGGGGCGGTCGCTGGTGATGGCGTCGAAGGCATCTATCACAGCGAAGATGCGGGCATCCAGGGGTATCTGCTCCCCCTTGAGGCCCTTTGGATAGCCACTGCCATTCCAGCGCTCATGGTGGTAGCGCACAATCGTCAGTGCTTCCTTCAAGAAGTCTATATCCTTGAGCATCCTGTAACCCAGCTCCGGGTGCCCCTTCATCTCCATCCACTCGATGTCATCCAGCTTGGCGGTCTTGCGCAGCACCGAGTCCGCGACACCCACCTTCCCCACATCGTGGAGGAGCGCGCCCTGCTCCATGTTGCGCAGACGCTCAGGGTCGTCAATTCCCATCTCCTGGGCCAGCCGGAGGGTGTATGCGACCACGCGGAGGCTGTGGCCGTGCGTCTCGTCGTCCCGCAAGTCCAGCAGGCCGGTGAGTGCCTGCAACGTCGCCTTATAGGTATTCTGTAGCTCCTCGTATGCGTGCGTCAGGAGTTGTGCCTGGCGCTTTTCCTCTTCGTAGAGGCGCACATTCTCGATGGCTACCGAGGCGGTATCGGCCAGCGCCTCCAGCAGCTTGACATCTTCCTCGTTGAAATCCTTACCCGAATTCTTGTCGAGTACCTCAAGCACTCCCGTGACGCGCTCTTGCACCTTCAGGGGCACGCACACCAGCTTGCGCGCCTTGTTCTCCGTGAGCTGGCCCGCCTGCCCGAAAAGATAAGAGCTATACTCAACGAGGTTCTCGATACACGGCTCACCGATCTGCGCGACTCTCCCCTCCACGCTACGGTCATCTACGCTAAGCACACTATTCTTGAAGTGGGCGATATTCCTTCCCGATGTTACCTCCACCTTGAGGTTGCCGCTCTCGTTCTCTGCCAGCAGAAGCGCCGCCCCATGCGCTTCAAGCATATCCGCCGTTGAAGCCACGATCTGGTTAAGCAACCTGTCAAGCTCGGTGATGGAGGCTAGGGAGCGCACGATTTCATACAGCCGCGACAGGCGCGCGAAGGCAGTGCCTCCGCTGAGGGAAGGAAGGTAGACAGTATGTTTTCGCGGCTCTGGTGTCATCACTTGTTTGGTGTGTCGAGTAAAGAAAAGAATAGTAGGTGTACGGGCATATTATATCACGCGCAAATCGACGTCTTAACATTATTCGCAAGGTGAGACAAGGAAAGAGCCGAGATTACAAGTCTCGGCTCTTTCCTTGTCTCACCTTCTCGCGTCTATCGTAGATTAGCGCCTCGAAGGCGTCAGGCAGTTAGGGTAGAAGGTGAAAGCCACTATCTTGGATGCCTGTCCTCTCGTCACGTTGGCGAAGGGACGGAAGTATGGCCGGTCCTGGTCATCGCATGGCTCGCCCTCTCCGCCGCATGGGTAACCGGATATTGTGCCTAGCTCGGTAAGGCGCATTATCCATATGTAGAAGGGATTCTCCTCAGCTACGTCTGTATAATACAGACCTGTGGGCGTGCCTCCTATCCCTGCTGCATTCGAGGTTATCTTAGCTAACTGCCCGCGAGTGGAGCTAGAGTAAGGTCGGAAGTATGGCCTATTGCTAGGAGGGACACATGGCTCCTGTAGCACCAATCCACAGTCATAGCCTCCCATGTGTCCTCTCATCGACAGCCGATTGATCCATGCGTAGAAGGGGTTGTCGGGGTCAACGTCCTCATATATTTGAGGACCTGGGTCCTCATCGAAACCGGCAGAGTTAGATACCATCTTGGCTATCTGCCCTCTGGTGATGTCGTTACCGGGCTTGAAGGTGCCGTCGGAGTAGCCAGAGATGATACCCCTGCAAGCGAGGCATCTGACGAATGAGTAGAAGGTGTGGTCTGATGGCACATCGGAGAAGCTGATAGTGCAGGAGGTAGCTGTGGCCGCGACGGCAGTATTGGTGGGTGGCCTGGGGGTCGCGCTGGGGAGAGGTGTAGACGGAGTGCGCGTAGGCATCGGCGTGCCGACCGTAAAGGTAGGCTGCGGTGTGACGGTCGCGCCCGGAGTTACGGTAGCCTCCGCACTGTTGAGAGCCGCGAAAGCGTCTATCCGTCCCCAGCCGAAGTAGTTGTTCGGGATAGCCTCAGGTGGAGTGCCGCCGCAGTCCGGTGTTTGCTGTGTGTCCACTATCACGTCGGGATTGGCCGAGCCCTGGAGCAATGTCTTTGTTTCCGTGATGTTGCGCACCAGGTCGGGACGCGCCGACCAGATGAGCGCGACCACGCCAACAGTGTGTGGCCCTGCCATTGACGTTCCCGACAGGTTGCCATACTCGTTGTCGCTCCCTCGCAGGGATGAGCGAACGTCCACGCCGGGAGCCGATAAATTAGGCTTCAAGCGCATCGAGCCATCGCTGACCACGGGTCCCCGGCTGCTGAACTCCGCCAGCGTATTGTTGATGTCAATCGCGCCGGTCGCGAACGAAGCCTCGAACATAGCGGGAGCGAATGCCACCGTAGAGCAGGTAGGGCCGTCGTTGCCCGCCGAGGCCTCAACGAAGATGCCGGCAGCGCTCGACGCCTCCACCGCGGGGCGTATCAGCTCAGGTGGGCACCCCTCGACGCAGCCCCAGCTGTTGTTCATCACGTGCGGGCGCTTCGTTGGATCAGGGTTCTCTTCGTTCTGGTCCCACGGCGCGAGGAAAAACTCGAAGCACTCCAGGTAGGTCACGGGCACGCCCACGCCGCGCTCCATATTGCGGCACCCTATCCACTTAGCATCGGGGGCGACCCCTATCTGGTTGACGCTATCGCCTCCCACCGCACTGCCGGTAGTGTGCGTGCCGTGCCCTCCGCCAAGTAATTCATCATCGTCGCATGGCTCAGGGGAGCTGGAACCGCACGCATTGAGCGGGTCGGCAGAGTGAATAGCATCCCACCAGTTGTAATTATGGTCGGCGGTAGCGCCATCCCAGCCCCGGTATTTAGGCTTGATGGCCTCGTGGGTCCACCTCATGCCCGTGTCCTGGTTGCCGACTACGATGCCCTGTCCCCTGTAGCCCATCGCCCAAACTTCGGGCGCTTTCACGTTTTGCACGCCCCATTCGGGTGCGTTGGGTATGACAGGCGAGGAGGCTTCCCTGATGGGGTCTATCCCCTGGAAGGGATGGTTGGCCTCGATCCGGCGCACGTCAACGCGTGCGGCCAGGCTCTCGACCAGGGCGCGATCACCCGTCACGAATAGTGCGTTGGCGATCCAGAAGACCCGGTATTGGACCCCTGCGGACCTCAAGGTAGCGCGAATGTCTGCCTGGGTGCGGTCGGCGAGCTGGGTAAGGGTGTTGTAGACATACCAACCGCGTGCGTCCTGGTCTTTCATGCCATAAGCGGCGCTGAGGTTGGCCTGGTCCGACATGAGGACGAAGAAGGAAGCGCTCTTACCATTCGCGGTGTCCTGAAAGACTTCTGCGCTGATCTTGCTGAGGGTGTCTGCGGAGGGCATTGCGGCAGCACTTGCCGAAGTACCCGCACCCGCGACGTTCTCTCCCTTGCCTGACATCATTACTAGCATGAGCAGAGTCACAAGCGCCAGCGCGAGAAGTCCAGAGCGCTCGCGTGTGGTTGTGACGCCCCTGAGCTTTACCATAATCTCACTCCTTTCTAAATAGAAGACGATAGAGAGGCGATTAGATGTAAGTGAGCAGGGGGTTGCACGAAGCGTGCCGCCAATGCGATTAGGTTATGCTGGGCAGCTATTTGTCCAGGATAATAGTTATCCGGTCTCGCTCAAATGGCCCCTCCATCTCCAGCTTGAGACCGGAGGCACCCTTCAACACGTCATAAATAGCAAGGACTTTGCCTGGGGTGTGAGGTGGCATTTCACTATTGAGGTTTAGGCGCTGCTCACGCTCAGGGTAGGTGAAGCAGGCGGGCAGATCACAGTGCGGGTATCGGATGTCGTTGCTGTCTCGCACGTTGTAGTCGGAAGGCTTGAGTCGCTCCGTCGTATCGTATATGTTTTCCACCGTCATGTAGACCTTGAGATAGTGGCCTGCCGCCACCTGTTTGTCGCTCGTGCTGTTCCCTGTAATCTCAGGAACCAGCTCCGTTTTCTCGACCACCACCTTCCAGATGCCGAGCGTAATAGTCTCGTTCATCCCGTAGACACCGATTTGATTACTTGAGCGCCTTCCTCCAAACGCGATTAGAAAGATAACGACACTCAGCGCAACCAGTACGCCAGCCACCCCAACGATCCACCACGTCATATTGCGCCTGGGAGCTACGGGCGCTACAGGCGGATACGCAGCCAACAAAGCATCGCACCACATACAGCGAAGCGCCCCAGGCGGGTTCCCTCCCCGGCAATTAGGGCAAAAGACCTGGGCAACAGGCCGCTGCGGTTCCATTTGTTCCCTCATGCTGCCTCCCGAACATACGGTAAATATCTCATCAGAACTCGCCACTGGCGAGGACCTACCTGTTTTGTGCAATATCGAGTTCTAGGAAGGCAATTATACCTGAATTATTCAGTGGTGGTTGAGTGTTCAATGTAAATGTACAATAGGGGCAATGTAACATCCCAAAGCAGCAGGGGAACAAGAATGTGAACAATAGTAACACCCAACTTACGGTCAGGACCGACTTCTCCGGGGAGCCTGGCCTGACTTTTGATTTCCCCTCACTGCTGGTCGGCGTAGCTGAATACGAGGAAGGCCCAACGGGCTGTACCGTCTTTTACTTTCCGACTTTAGCGCAGGCAGCGGTAGACGTGCGTGGCGGCTCCCACGGGACGCTGCTCACCGACGAGCGCCAGGCAGTTGATGCCGTCTGCTTCGCTGGTGGCTCGCTCCTCGGACTCTCAGCCGCTACCGGCGTCAGCGAAGAGCTATTTGCTCTTAGAGGCCATAATGCCAACTGGAACGGCATACCGCTCGTATCGGGCGGGATCATATTTGATTACGGCTCCAGGGAGAATGCAATCTATCCAGATCAGGCATTAGGGAGGGCAGCTTTGCGGGCAGCATTACGCTCCACCTCGCCCGGCATATTCCCGCTGGGCAGGCGAGGGGCGGGAGCATCGGCTACGGTAGGGAAGGGCCTGGGCTTCGACTGGCGGGAGTGGGGAGGGCAGGGAGGCGCGTTCCGCCAGATAGGGCCTACCAGGCTTGCCGTCTTCACAGTGGTCAACTCCGTGGGCGCTATCATAGACAGGCAGGGGATGGCGGTCAGAGGCCATCTCGACCCTGAGACCGGGCGGCGGTATCGTCACATGGAAGGATTGGCTCAGCGCATCGATGCAGATGCTGGTACGAATCCAGCGACCAGGCCAGAGGTGCCCCAACAAGGCAACACCACTTTGACCATAGTAGTCACGAACCAGAAGCTGAGCACTGAGCGCGGAACTGACTGGTCATTGCGGCAGTTCGCTCGCCAGGTGCATGGCTCTATGAGCAGGGCCATTGAGCCGTTCAACACTCCCAGGGATGGCGATGTATTGTGGGCCGTAACCACTAATGAGGTAGATAATCCGAGCTTGCCGGACCTGGCATTGGCCGTCGTGGCTAGCGAACTGGCCTGGGATGCTGTACTAAATTGCTTTGGATAGCTGCGGGGAGCAACTATCCACGATTTATTGAGCTGCTGTTTGATACTGATTACAAGAGAAGCCCAGGCATATTGGCTGATTAGGGTATATAAAACGAAAAATGGAAGTGGAACTTAGTTCCACTTCCATTTTTCGTTTGGTTCAGTTTCGGTCTTTATGATTACTGGCGGACCGCAGGATCTGAGTCGCTTTCAAGCGCGACTTTCACTTCCGAGGTCTGGCTGGAGTTCACCCTTACTGCCAGGCTGTAAGGCTTGTAACCATCTGCCGTCACAGTTACCTTGTAGGCATCGGGCATAATCTTGACGATGTAGACGCCTTCGCTGTTCGTGGTGCCTTTTTCGATCAGCTTGCCGTTGCGGTTCTGCACTACCACTGTGGCCACGTTCTGGTCCGAAGTGCTATACTGGAAGCCTACCGCCACAGAAAGTGCGCCGTAGTCGCCGCGTACGCTGGTCGGAGCCGAGGCAGCCGAGGCGGAGGGAGCAACCGAAGCTGTGAAGCCTGCCAGGGCAAGCATGATGCCCATAACGCCGAGTGTCCTGATTACTTTGTTGATGTTTGATATGAGGTTCATTGTGTTTCTATATCTCCTTCTGGTTTTGTTTGTTGTGTTTGGTTTTGTTATTTTGTTCGAGATGCTTTCTTTATCTCTCTGCCCTAATCTTACCAGGCGCGCACTTAAGAAGGCCTTAGAGAATGGAGCACCACCATAAGAGCGCCTTAAGATTGTTACTTTATTAACAAGCTTATATGAGAAAAAGAGAAAGATAGGGCTTACGACGGATTGTTTTTAGAACAAATGTGTGGTATAATTATGGCATGTGCGGTAGATATGAGCTAAAAGAAATAGCCGGTTTGGCTGCCAGGTTCAACGCCACCTCTGAGAGGCTTGACCTCGCCACCCCCAGGTACAACGTCGCGCCGGGCCAGGTTATGCCCGTCGTCGTGCGCAGGAATGGGAATAGAGACGGGCATAACAGCCTAGAGATGATGAAGTGGGGCCTGGTCCCTTCCTGGGCTAAGGACCCTCGCACCGGCTTCAATATGATCAATGCGAGGGCTGAAACGGTGCTGGAGAAGCCCTCCTACCGCAAGCCCCTCCAGTCAAAGCGCTGCCTCGTGCCGGTGAGCGGCTTTTACGAGTGGCAGGACACGGGCCAGGGGAAGGTGCCGTACCATATTTACCTCAAAGACGAGCCGGTATTTGCATTGGCCGGCCTGTACGACACATGGCTCGACCCTCAAGGGCACCCACTCGATACCTACACCATCATCACCACATCCGCCAACACCTTTATGGAGAGGCTGCACCACCGTATGCCCGTCATCCTGGGTGACGACGCGGAAGATATGTGGCTCGACCCCACGACGCCTATCTCCAGGCTGATGAACCTGCTGGCCCCCTATGAGCCTCAGAAGATGGCCGCTGCCCAGGTCTCCCAGCGCGTGAACAGCGTCCGAAATGACGATGCGGGGCTGCTGATCGCTGAAGGGTAGACGATCATACGGAATTGACGAAAGCGAAAGCACTTCCATTCTTATTGGAAGTGCCTTCTTCGTGCCTAAATTATGGGTGGGAAGCACTGGACTTGTATCAGTGACCCTTACTATGCCAACGCACAATTCAGTGCGTAAATCGTTGCCTTACTACCCAGTGTGTATTAGCATGGACGAGGGAGCGAGCGATCCACCCTCTGCCTCCCCAGTCTTCAAACTAACACTCACATTGAAGCGGCGTTTGTTGGGGTTTCGCAGAGACTCATCTGCTTTGAGCATTGTCTTTACGAGCGAAAAATCATTCTCCTGGGAGAATACGAATCGCTCCGACCAAATTACCTGCGTTTGATTCAGCGTCCGCACGGTTGTTAGTATGTCCCCCAAGCTGAGGGAAATGGTGTCGGGAATATGGGAATGTGTAGCAGGGTCGCCAATTATGAGGGCTACACGTGGCGTAACAGGGAAGTACATTCTCATCCCTTTCCGCTCCAACAACCAAGAGATAGAGGGTATAATCAGCCCTTGTCCTCGCATGCGCTCTTCAGTAATTGGCTCGAATGCAAATGGATAATCGGAAGTGTAGAATCGCCTGGGCGTCCTGTTGATGCAGATCACCCACTTCATCTGGCTTAGCCGTTGTACAATCTTGTCAGTCTCCTCCCCAATGAGATTTAAGTGGTTGATCTTAATGTCGTTCTCATCGAAACCCGACCACATCGATTCTATACCGACACCCTTCTGCGCCTCAACAACCTGAGCCACAAAAGAGTGCAGGACTTGCCTATATCGTCGGGAACGGGCTATGAGGAAGGCAATATACGTCGTAATATCTGTGAATTTAGACCAAAGAACCTCCAAAGTTGGATCGTCACAAAATGCGTAATATGCTTTACCAAGTCTAACCTCATTCTCTGTTATATTCGACTCTAACGACTTGGCGTTGCCTTCTCCATCTATCACATCGTGGAAACTCGACTCCTTGCAGACGTTGCCTATTCCAATGGCTTCCACACTATCATTCATCTTGTTGTATGTCCAGATAGCAGGTTGATTCTTCCCACCTGGAATAGAGAACCTTTTAAGGTAGAGTTGAGGCAAGTAATGTTGCCCTTTTGGACGTTGGATCGGTGTCATCGTGGCTACCTCAGCTTTCCCACTGCCTGCTCCCATATTGTGACAATGCCGTTACTTTAGGTCCATTATAAAACATTCGTTCTATTGAATTCAAGAAAATGCGAGGGTGCGCCCAGCACCGCTTGCGGTGAGAGCTTTCCCCCCCCCCCCATCGAAAACGGCACACCCGGAATGCACCCGAAGAGCGCGAGAGGCCAGGCCCAGGTGTTGCCATAAGGGAGGCGAGCGCAAATCCTGATGCCGCCCGACAGATGGCCATGCATCCCACCGTCAAAACGACTTTGGGTTATTGCTATTACACGCACACCACCTCAGTAATGCTCAGAGTGTTGTGTCAAGATTGCCCAGCTACGAAGACGAGGCAGTTTACTATTGCTGTCAGGATTGACGGCTAAACCCCCGATTGCTAGTATTGTCTGTTTTGCTTTCACAGGCATATAAAAGGCCCCCGGAAGTGCTATCCGAGGGCTTTTTGGTGCTTATTTAGTTGGTGGGAAGTACTGGACTTGAACCAGTGACCCCTACGATGTCAACTACATTGGTGAGCGTCTACTGTGTCCGAGAGGGTCCTTTTTGTGTGTGAACTGGGACGAAGCTGTGCTGAATTGTCCATTTTGTACCACCGAGTCCATGTGTTTGGTGGTATAAATGGTGGTAATGCGGACTCTTCGAGTCGTGCCTTTTGCCACACAGAAGGCCCTCTCTGCCTGTACTGGCTACCATACTCATCCGCTGGTTCTCAGGCACGGTTGCCAGCAGTTCGAGACTCATGCTACCCTTCTGTAATCGCGATGTAAGGCGCCCGGCGCAGCTTGGAAGCCAGGACGAGTGAGTGCTTTGCTCTCATGGCATGACCTTCACATTGATGGCTGAAAGGGCGCGATGTAGCTCAGGATCACCGAGGTCCACAGGCTCGGTAGAAACAGGAGTGTGACGGAAGCGGTCATGGAATACTGCCCAGCATTCCCAGTCCATGTTCACGTGCGATAGATAGCGGATACCATCGAAGAGCGGTTGGCTTTGATCGTCGGTCAGATTGTAGATGTGGAGAGCTATTGCCTGCGTGAGCTGGCGATGCTCCTTCGTGTCGCCGGTGATCGCGCTGACATCCAGGAAGTTCAGGTCTAACTGTTCCACGAGTGGTGTGATAGAGGGAGTGTAGTAGAGTTCCATGCGGGACTCCGGTGCTATGACATCAGCGAACCGAAGCGTGGGGTCGAGACGGGTAGCGCCTATTTGCCTCCTGGTGAGCTCTGCTTGTTTGACCTGCCCGCCTAGCAGAAGCGGATCTGATGGAGGTCGATTTCTGAATATATCCTGCAGCGCTTGAGGGTTTGGTATGTGTCTCTGCAGGATCTCCCCAAAAGCCCCCGCTCGTTCCGTCGCAAAGTAGAGAACGCGATAGCAATGCTTTTTGGGAAAGGTCCTGTTGGGGTCGTTGATACGCTGATCATCGAAGCGACCTCGAAAAGAAGTGCTCAAAGGGGGCGGGTCATAGACTTCATCCGCCCCGCCTCCCCGGATCGTGGCAATCCGAAACACCGGCAGAGCCGGGGCATGGACTGTTCTCATGAATACTTCCTGGCTACCTGGCGTTACCGAAGGCTACCCGACTGCAACGAAGGAACGCGCAGCAGCCAGGGCCTCTTCCAATTGGTCCTCACGTAACGCTTTGGCGGGCATGACGAAATCGAGTTGGGGCTCGCTGCCTATGAACCATGTCTGTGCAACGCCGGGTGCCTCAAAGCGGTTTATGATCTGCAGGATCTCGTAAGCCGTAACCAGGCGGCGCTTGCTCTCCTGCCTGATATCCCCGACGTCTCCCCTTGCCCAACGCTGAACAGTGCGCTCACTCTGGCCGGTTATATATGCGAGCAGTTGTGTCGAGAGCGCGTCCCTGAGCGATTGTGCCATCTGGACAGGCGATGTGCGCATGGCCTGACTGTGTACTTCGTTCACAGCCCTGGCGAAAGCTTTCTCTCGCTCGTCTATGGCCTGCATATCGGGAGCAACTATGTCAGTTGTCGCTGCCTCCGTATTGTAGTGTCTTATGACCATCTCTGCACCCCCAGTCTTTGCGATACCGTTTCATTACGTCGTAAAAACGTCGCGCTTATATCGTAATTATGGCCCAGGATACTACGTTTGTCAAGTATCTTACGGTAATCTTCTCAGAAGTGGATGGGGGACCAGCACCAACTAGGCGAAGTTCTCAAAAGAGTTCAAGCAAAGCAAATTCAGAAAAGGGTAAAGGCACGCTCCTTTTAGGGGCTGTGGTTAGGCGCGGCTAAGCTATCTCAAGACTAATGATTGATCTTTCCCATGCCTCAGAAGCCCACGACAGGAAGCGTGTAATCCCTCGATTTGTCAGCACATTTGTGCTATAATGGGTCTGAGGTGCAGACCATATATCTAAAATTATCACCAGCATGATTACTGTACAAAAGGCATATCGTTTCAGGCTATTCCCTTCCCACGAGCAAGTTATGGCTCTAGGTAGGTATGCCGGTGCCAGGCGTTGGGTCTTCAACTGGGCACTCGCCACTCGTAGGGGATATTACGCCCACCATGGTAAGACCCTCCCCAGAAGGGAGTTGATGAGACAGCTTACCGCCCTCAAAAAGAGAGAAGAGACTCGCTGGCTTCGTGATATAGATAGCCAACTGCTGCAGCAAGCAGTCTCTGACCTCGATAGGGCCTTCCTCAACTTCTTCGAGAAACGGGCACGCTTCCCCCACTTCAAGAGTAAGAAGGACCCTTCCCAATCGTTCAGGATCCCTCAACGCTGTGTCCTGAACCCACAAGATGCTAAGGGCGAGGGTAAGGGTAAGGGTAAGGTATACCTGCCCAAGGTAGGCCACATAAAAGTAAAGCAGCATCGTCCAGTGGAAGGTAAGACACGATCTGCCACCTTCAAGAGGGACTGCACAGGCAACTGGCACATCACCCTGGTCTGCCAGGTGGAGATGCCTGATGCTAAAGCCCCATCTCGGCCAGAGACAACAGTGGGCATCGATCTTGGCTTTGCGAGCTTTGCTACAGTCACAAATGGCACAGACGGCAGCAAGACACAGAAGATACCCTCACAAAAACATATGAGACGGGCGGCACGCAAACTAAGGAGGGTACAACGTTCGTTCTCCCGCAAGAAGAAAGGGTCAAACAACAGGGTTAAGCAGCGCCTGGTGGTAGCCCGCACCCACCGCAAAGTGGCCAACCAGCGTAATGATTTCCTGCATAAGCAATCACACGCACTTGTCAAGTCCAATTCAGCAATCTGTGTTGAGGAGCTGTCACTGAGGGGTATGGCGAGAACCAAGCTGGCCCGCTCGGTACACGATGCAGGATTAGGCAGCTTTGTACGTATGTTGGAGTACAAGTGCTTGTGGGAAGGGAAGCACTTCGTGAAGATATCGAGGTGGTTCCCATCGTCAAAGCTGTGCCGTATGTGTGGAGCGTTGAAGAGCGATCTCACCCTTAGAGACAGAGAGTGGGTGTGCGAATGCGGTACGGTGCATGATCGGGACATCAACGCTGCGCACAACATACGGACAGAAGGCATGAGGATATTACGGTCTGGGGTGTCCAGGGCGGGAGGGTCCGGGGCCGGGGAGTTAGGTATACTGGCCGTGGGGCACACGGAGAGTGTAAACGCTTGTGGAGCTTTTGTAAGACCACCTGTGGGTGGCAAGAAGCGTTGAAGCAAGAAGCTGCGGGGCTTTAGCCCCAGCAGTATGTCACAGGCTTATGAATGCTCTTTTTGGAAGTTTGGCCGTCAGTTTGGAGACCATTCAAAATCGGGGGCTAGACTTTTGAAGGTGGCAACTTGCTTGCGTTTACTCTCGAGTTGCTATCCCCTGGTTCGCTCCCCGGCATCTACAGCGGGTCCTTGCCAGGCAAGGATTACATACTTCTAGCCCCCGATTTTGAATAGTTTCCATTATCGACGATTTGTTGGCTTTGGGCTGGTTCTAAACTAGGGGACCAGGGAACTTAGTTCCTAAGGGAAGCTCCGCGCCGTAGATAGCAGCAGATTCAGGCTTAAAGTGCTCTGCGCCTCTTAGCGTTGTAAATTTCGTCGCTAGGCCTAATTAGCCATGACGCATTCTCCAAGTAAGGAGATCACCGATAGATATTGGAATACAGAAACCCCCTTTCTGTCGGCAGACTATATGAGGACCTCCATTGAGTCCGCTGGTGACCAGTTCGTCGGCTTCGTGCCTGATTACAGCAATGGGCAGGTTATAGTTATCGGCAGGGACAATGTTGTGTTTATTCCCTTCAACCTGATCGAACAGGTACAGCCCATCGAGAGAGAAAGCGCTGCGCCTCTCACGGACGACCAGTTCAATGAGCTTATGGCCGGTGGGGACCTGGCGAACATACTTGATCGGGAGACTGACGGCAGCTAACCATTGTCTCGAATGCACCTGTGGCTGACCATGTGCCAATCAATGGTGCCTGGGTGCCACCCGGGTCAATCGAAAACTTACATTGGCCAGGTCGGCTTGATAGACTGCCTAGCCATCATTGATTTTGCTGCCGCGCACGCTCGCGAAGCGCACGGAACAGCTTACGGTAACCTTGCCAGGAGTAACCTGATTGTGATCCAAGACTGAAAAGGTCGACCCGCTGCCACTGCTCCAATCGGTTCGGTACCTCACATTCTTCCAGGCGCACCGGTATCAAATAGATCGTGCCTTCTGGCTGCTCCTCAGCAATATCGAGGGCAGATCCAAGCTCCTTTTGAACGTATCCAGCCTTGGTCACAGCTCGCTTTGAGAGACATACCAGCACAACGTCCGAGTGCTTCACCGCCCTTGGTATCTCTACCCGCCAGTCCTGGCCTGGAAGGAGGTCCTCTTCATCGAGCCAGACTGAAAAGCCCGCAGCCCTGACGCGAAAATAGACGTCGCGAACAGTGGGCTTGTCTTCTGAAGCATGGCACAAGAACACCCGAATAGAATCATGTCCAGCAGGAGGATCCAACCACGGCATTCTATCTCTAATAGGCCCATCCGCTTTGCTTTGCGCCTTTGCTGTTCCATCTATCTCCGCATCTACTGCTCCTGAGGAAGGGAGACCACCCTCGCCACGTGCCCACTCCACGAATGCATCACGTTGGTCGTCAGGGATAGCAAATAAATGGGCTACTTCTAACGCGAACCCCTTTGATGGTGGGTCACCTCTCAGTACTTTCTCAATGGATGAAACAGATAATATAAGGAGACGGTGTAACTGTTTCACCGAGATGCCTAGCTCGCGGGAGCGCCGTTTGAACCACTGCGCGAATGTAAGAGCCTCGGTCAATCCTGTTCTCCTGTCACCTTCAGAGGCATATTGACGTTATCCTCTGCCCACCAATTGCAGCACGCGCGGCTGGAATTCCATCGAGCAAGGCTCCAACGTACGGCAACGATGTTGGATCCGAGACGTATCGGGTTAATTGGGACCCTCAAATGGAAACAGATCATCAACCGGGAAGACCCAGTTCCATAGCGCTGGTTTCCCTGAAGCATTGTCGCTACGTCGAGAGATGATAGCGTACTCAGGTAATCTAAAGATATATGCACGAATTGTATCAGACCGGACCAAGTCTATGTCCCAGACGACAAGAACACCATTCCTGAAGTATTCAGCCCTCCTGTCAGCAAAAGCTTCTTCGGCTGCTGGGCCATAATCGCCCTTTGATCGTACCTCTATGACAAATAAGAGCTTATTGACCTCTACGGTGCGTCCTGTTCCAGGGAGATACCCCTTACCAATAAAGTAGCCGATGTCATGATTGGTCCGCTGACGATAGGGCGAACTGGATGTTAATCGGCTTAGGTTACCAGACATATCATTACGCTCGGCATAACCGGTATGCTCCGAATAAGTCACTCCCGTTGTGGGATCCGTCCAGTTGCGGCCCGGCTTGTAGCGGCTCAGACTTCCATATAGCCGGCTCGTGGCGAATATCCAGCCGAGTGCGCTCCGCCCCCAGATATCCTCTCCTGCAAGGGCGTATGCTATCGGAGCCCAATGATAGGAGCCAACTGTGGCGCTGTTTATATGAGGAACACTCTTTAGGAGACGGGCTACCACCCGTTCCGACAGTTCCGAGAGATCGCGGCGAGAACTGTTGAGATCGCTTAGAACCGGCTCAATGTAACTTTCCCAATCATCATAGCTCAACGCTAGCATCCGACTGACGAATAGATGCACAGGATGGGTCGAAAGCTGGACCTCATGATGCACGTAATGCGTTTCGTCCAATAGTACCTTAAGTACTCTCGGTAACATGTACTCCCGCACCACGGGCAAGGGGAAACTGCACTCCTTCGCTAGCCAGTTCGCCAACGTCGTAACGTCAATTTCATTCATGCAGGGCCTATCCCGCTTCACGTTGTGCTCCTGGCAAGGGTCCGCAAATATGAGTTGGAGGGTTTGCAAAGCCGTAACACAAGTCGATATCTCCGCTTCAGTTGGCACTAGCCATATACTGTTTCGGTATCCGTCGCAAAATACCCTGGCCTCGCGCTTGAGCGCGTCCAAGGCTCGCTCCAGCAGTTGCTCATCATCCTTAACCCCGGTCCCGCGAAGATGCTGCTTGAGCTCCGCCCATGTGATAAGTGCGGGAATATTCCCAAGCCGTGCTACACCCGGATTGTCTCTTCGAGCTAATCGTATTTCCTCCCTTTGAAGGCTAATCAATGCGTTTTCTATTCCAGCTTTCAGTTCACCGATGCGAATCAGCACTCTTATATCTTCCTCGTACCGCGTGCGTAGAGTGCCGATAAAGGGGTCTTCCCGCTGCGTCTCGATCTCTTTTCCCGCAGTCTGCTTAGACCTCAAAACCGATATGGTAGTTACTAACATGAGTATCATGAGGGAGAGCATCGAGCCTAAGAATAGCACTAGAATGGTTGTAACTGTGCTGAGGCCAGGCAACCACACCAGACCAACAGGCAGAGTGAACTGGATACCGACCCTAATCCGAAGAGAACCCTTCACTCTTCCCAACGACGCGGCCAGGCTGATGGTGTCGGGTGGAGCATTTTCGTCAGTCAAGCCATCTATATCCGGCTCAGGTGAATCGGGTACGGCAGAGACTGTGGAGGTCCGCTTACGGCGCCGTCGCAGGTAACGTGAGAAGTATGGAATTCCTGTTGTCCTTAGAAAACCTTTCATTGCCTTCCAGTCGATCTGGAGGACTGCGGATATACCGAGCAATCCGACAACGGCAACTGTGACCTGTTGTGACGCTCCGAAGGCTTCTTGCCAGGTGAGCGCGATGTAGAAGCCACTCACCACAACGCTAGTGAAAAGGAACGCGACAAGGAGAAGGCCGAGCTTGAACCATCTATCTGCCTTATTCAGTTGCAGGAGCAACGCTAACACGGCAATGGCCAGGGCAGCCAATTCTACGCTCGACCCTGCGATCTGAGTGATTAACTCCTTGGATGGGCTGAGCTGGAATTGGAAAACCCAAATGAAGAAGACCATCAAGAACCAGGTGGACGAACTTGAAGCAGAGAACACTGAATAACCTACGTCCGAGAGTATGGGACGACTCTGCTCGTAGGGACCTGAGCCAGAGGCGCGAAACGTGGCGAAAATGATCCGCGGTCGCCCATCGTCGCGTGCGTTGCTATCATCCCGGTTATTGAGATTGTCGGACCCGAATATATCGCTCATGTTGTGTGGTTTGCTGATGTAAGGGGCATCGAGGCCTCGTCTAGGCGTAAAAGCTAGAACAGACTTTGACTTGTGAACTCATAGCCGTGTAACCGCTACCGCCATCTACACATACGGATAACCCGAGAGTCACCAAGCTCGCATACCCGTATATTTATCAATCGGCATGTTGGGTTCATCGTATTATATAACTGAATGGAACTTCCGGTGCAACCCTAAGACGGGCAGCTAGACACGCAAAGGCGGCGCCAGCTCTACGTACCCGGCGCTCCCTACTCAAAGACCATGCGAGCACGCGTCTCCTCGAATTGCCGCGCCCTAGATGTGCCCATTTACCTCTCTCCCTCGCTTCCTGGATAAGCCGGTACGCATGCGGACCTACTTTCCATTTAGTACTGCCGCCGATGAAGAGGCAATCAAACCTATCCCATTCGATCTCGGTATTTTCCAAGCCATCCTGCCCCACGAAGGCCGCCTTATATCCCATCTCCTTAAGCAGGGGCAATACGGGCGCGCTCAGATGGTCATTAAGTTGGGTGGGGAGCCGTACTGCCAGCCCGTGATGGACCTGAATGCCCTGAGCAGGTGCGCCATGATTGGACCACGCAGCGCCTGAGGGACTTCGCCCGCTTCTACAACCGGCCCGCCCTGTGGAAGAGCTTCACGCTGCACGAGTACCGGCCTCGCAGGAATGAGCCTGCGCCATTTGCCGCATTCGCACCTTCTTGAGGTGCTTGCGAGAGGGGTCGTCTTGGGCTAGACTGACAAGACAGCGAACAGAGAGGAACACAATATCAGCGATGTCAGCGTTTCCCGAATTGTCAGGAACAGTCACGGAGTGGCTTAAGCCGCGCCAGCCGCTGGCTCTATGGTGGCAGAGTAATTACCCAGGGCTGCGCGAGGTGTCACGCGAACTAGCTGCGCGGGTACAGGCCGCCAATACAACGAGCGAGCCGTTGGATCATCAAAACGCCGGCAATGATAGCATCCCCAGCATCCCCGTAGACACTCCCGGGCTGCGCTATTATGACTACGGCCAGCTGGGAGGTGCCATCGACTATCGCATGCGCATGGAGTTCACCAGGCAGTGGGGTGGCGATCCCGCCAGAAGCGCCTTCACCAGGGCATGGGGAGGTAAGAGAGGCTCGCTGGCCCATGCTGCGTCCGCACTGCTCGCAGATTGCGCGCCTGCCCTCGCCCTTGGGGCGACTCGCTTCGATTTCACGCCTCTCCTCACGCCTTCTGGCTACCGCAGTGCGCTGTACGCCTCCGGCCATGCGGGTCGTTCCGACTTCTGGGGGCATCGCTCCGGCGCTGGAGGCCCTGGACCTGGAACCGGAACAGGAACAGGAACCAGGGCTGGGAGCACGGATGACATGACTGTCGCCCGGCAACGCGATGCCTCAGTCCAGATAGTCAGGGAACTGGAGCGCGCGTGGCCCCTCTTCGCCTACCTGTGCCATGCCCGTGCTCATGCATCTACGCTGACGTTAGAGGAGTTGGCCGCTGTAGCGTGCAGGCAGGGGCGTGCTGGGGGGTCCGGTAGGCTACAATTGCTGCGCTGCGATCTCGCCGCTCAACTGGCACTATGGCACCGCAATCCTGCTAGGCGGGGAGAGCAGCCACCGAGGGTGATAGCGGCCAACCCAACCTTCGCTGGGAGCACACGCCTCCCAGCTGACGGGGACCTGATAGTGCGTAGCAAGGAGGGGACCGGCTCCCTGATAGACTTCAAGTCTGCCAAGCGGATAGAGCCCTCGGGAATGCTGGTTGTGCTGAGGCAGATACTTACCTACGCATTGATGGACGAGCGCGACGACTACGAGATACGTCGGATAGGGTTCTACTTCACTCGCTATGGGGTGTGGGCCCACTGGGGGCTGGGCGAGCTCCTTGATACCGGTATGGGCCTGGACACTGGTCGTGGACAGTCAAAGACGGTAGACTCGCACCAACAAGGGCTGCTCAGGTTCCTGCTCGACTTGCGGCAGCCCCAGGCGATCGATGTAGTGGTACCACGCCGTTGAAGCCTCAGGTACCGTTTAGCCGCCCCGACGGCCTGACGTCATTATGCCCCTGATCTGGTCTCTTGACTTCTACTTACCTTAGTGGTATTCTGAATTTCGTCTATGTACCAGTTAGACGAAGAGAACCTCCGATTCTTCGCTCGCAAGGTCTGTGAACCTCATTCTTTGTCAACACGTAGTCTATTATGGTCCCCAGTAATAATCGAACTATTACTGGCAGTGCCTCCAATAGCCACTGAGCGTTCTCCGCTTGCTATTACAGAAGAACCTACGTCCCGCGTTTTAGCCCACAGTTCATTAATCTCATCGGCCAACGTCGGATTATTGCTCAGGAGCTTCTTGATTTGCAACCGCAAGGCAGCCTCGGCGTCCGTATCGCCTGGCATATCAGCACTGTCCTGTAATGCTTCCTTTGCAGCAGGTTGTGCTTCAGCATGAGGGCGCAATTTAGACCAAAGGCTTTGTGCCTTATCCCATGCTGCGGCTCCGAACTTCTTGGCAGCCTCACTTGCTGAGGCTTCTCCCATTTTGAGTAAGAACGGCATGAATGGCAGGAGAAAGCGGGTTACTTCTTGGGCCATCTGCGAAATATCCATCGTTCGCCTCCTTGGGTAATCACACCAGCTTGCATATCAGTACGTAACGTATGAGCCGGACATGACGTACATTTCATCGGTACCGCGAATATTATACAGTATTCACCTCGTCGCCATTCGGTTCTCGCTTGTTAGGATCTAACCGTTTAATCCGTTTTGTATTGTTGTGAGCGTCGGATAGAAGACGCCCCGCAATAGCGGTTTGCCCACAAGACTGTTCCATTTGCGCCCAACGTCTTAATATCTCGGCGTTCCCAGGATTGGCGATAAGGCTATCCTCGAAGAGGCGGCGAGCCTCTTCAGAGTTGCCTAAATCCGCTTCAAGGCGTGCCCATCCCATCCATACGTGCGCATTGCCTCTGGTAGCGTCAATGCCATTTTGGAATACACGCCGAGCGCCGTCGTAATCCCCATGGTTCTTCTTTAATAACCCGCGGTTTAACCAAAGCGCCGGATTCTCGGGACTCACTGCTAATCCTTGTTCAATTAGTGTATCTGCTTTCTCATAATTACCAAGATTCCCCTCCATTATGGCCCACCCTGTCCAGCTCTCAGCTTGTATCAGAGAAATCTCGGTCCCTTGCTGAAACAGCCGACGTGCTTCTTCGTAGTTTCCCTTTGCTTTCATACCTATCGCTTGTTTTAGTATGCTTCTTGCGATCTGAACCTCCTGGGCTGATATCTTTTTCGTATGCTGACGCGGCGATGTGTTTAGTTGCTTCTTCTGAATTGCCCGCTCAAGTGCTTGAAGATCTCGGTTCCCTGGATGCGCTTGCATAGAGAGATCAAGTAACCGCATTGCTTCAGTGTGATTACCGCGGTTCTCTTCTAAATAGACCCATTCCATCCAGAGTTGCGTATTGCTAGGAATAGCAATCAAACCTTGCCTCAAGCGGTCTATAGCTTCTTCATAGTTGCCTGAATCCTTTTCAAGACGTGCCCAGAAGCTCCATATGAACGGATTTGCGGGGTTAGTGTCTGCGCCACTGCGAAGCAACTCGCGTGCTCGTTCTATGTTTCCTTGTTCCTCCTCAAATTGTGCCCATTTGTGCCACGGATGAGAATTCGCTGGATCCGACTCAACGGCCTTACTAAATAGACGTCGGGCCGTTTCTGTATTATCTAGGTCCCCTTCCATAGAGGCCCAATCTTCCCAGATATGGGGGTTATTCGGGTTAATGCTAACGCTCTGCTGAAATAGCTCTCGAGCTTGCTCATAGTTACCTTGCTTTTTGGCCCAGATTGCCAGCATGTGTATGGCCCCGGCGCCTTCTCTCCTATCTTCTAATTGTGCGAAGAATTGAACTATGTGGTCTACATATGAGTCGTTTTCTTTTTCCATAGCCAGCCATGCTGCGAGTAAATCTCTGTTTCTTGGCCTCACCTCCAATGCGCGCTTGAACAATTCCCGTGCCTGTTCTATGTTGCCGTTTTCCTTTTCCATAGTTGGCCATGCTTCAAGTAGATATCTATCAGTGGGCCTCACCTCCAATGCGCGCTTGAACAATTCCCGTGCCTGTTCTATGTTGCCGTTTTCCTTTTCAGAGAGAATCCACATCTTCCACGTAAGCTGATCTTTCGGACCAGAGTCTACAGCTCGTTGGAACAGTTCGCGTGCTCGTTCTATGTTTCCTTGTTCCTTCTCCATAATGGCCCATTGTCGCCAGGTATGTCTATTTTGCGAGTCGCAGTCTACAGCATGTTGGTATAACTCACGGGCTAGTTCTATGTTTCCCATATGGTGTTCCATTGAAGCCCAAGGTTGCCACACGTACGCATCACGTGGGTTGCAGGAGCTTGCCTGCTGGAACAGTTCGCGTGCTCGTTCTATGTTTCCTTGTTCCTTCTCCATAACGGCCCACGCCTGCCAAGACTTAGCATCAGTCGGATCAACGTCAGTGCTTTTTCGGAACAGTTCGCGTGCTCGTTCTATGTTTCCTTGTTCCTTCTCCATAATGGCCCACGCCTGCCACGTGTAGACATCATCAGGAATTGCGTCAATGATCCTCTGAAACAGTTCACGTGCTAACTCTGTGTTCCCGTTTTTCTCTTCCATTGCTGCCCATGTTTGCAGCGCATTGAGGTCATCTGGCCGAACGACTGAAACTTGCCGGAAGAGTAGTCTTGCTTCCTCAAAACGCCTCTTTTCCTTCTCCATTAATGCACGAAGATGCAGGCCTTCCGGACTGTTAGGGTCTAAATCGATGGCTTGCTGGCAGAGTACTATCCAGCCATCTATGTTTCCTTGTTTCTTCTCCAACAAGGCCCACGCTTGCCATGTGGCCACATTGAGTGGATCAACGTTAGTGCTTTTTCGGAACAGTTCGCGTGCTCGTTCTATGTTTCCTTGTTCCTTCTCCATAACGGCCCACGCCTGCCACGCATTCCCATCAGTAGGGTCAGCCTTTATGCTCTGACCAAATAGGCTCCTTGCATCTTCAACATTGCCTAGCTTTCTCTCCATTTGCGCCCATTCTCGTGTGATATAAGGATTGGAAGGACTAACGTCTCTCGCCTGTCTGAATAGATCCCTAGCTTTTCCATAGTTACCTACCTTACTCTCAGTTAACGCCCATTGGAGCCATAAGAAGGAACTACCATTTCCAGAGCTATCTACTTGCTGGAAAATTCTGCGAGTCAAATCGTATTCACCGAGACGTCTCAAAGACATAGGGATCCTGGTGAGTAATTTACGATCCGAATTGAATGGCTCTGTTTTATTCGAGTCAGCCAAACTGCTGATAATGCTCTCATATATGTACTCGGCTTCAGGAACAAATCGGTTGCTGATACAAAGGGAAAAAACATGGTCTGCAATTACTGGATGCCGCGTGTACAGCCGTCCGGTCCCTCCCAAAGTGACTTCCAATAATTCCCCCATCAAAGCGCTAAGCACACGTGGGCTCACTTGAGCTTCAGGGATTCCTAATATGCTCGCAAGATTCTTGCGAGATAACCCGTATCCAAAACGATGCACCGCACTTATTACTGCGTGTGCTTGCAACAAGAAGCTACCATGCTGTCGTTGATATATCTTTCGGAGAACGTCCTCTATAATTGAATCAAAACTGGTGCCCGCATATCTTGCAGTTAGCAATGCTGGTAGTAATTGACCGTTGGCCTTCAGTTGATCTAGAAAATGGTCTACTTGGCTGCTCCGAGTCATGTTGGCCAGAGCACCCAGCTTATTAGCATTTGCTAGCTTGTCTAGAAGCAACTCTACTTCCGTGCGCTCCAACTGGGTGATCGAGAATGACTGCAAGCGTGCAGCACGGCGTAATCTAGGTTCAATGCCACTATTATGCCATTCATGAGTACGGGCATTAGCCAAGACAACGAATGGTATACCATTCTCACTAAGATCAGTGACCAGTGCGGATAAATCTCCTTCCTCATCAGCTTGGTCGAAACAAAGCACAAGGGGCTTTGAGTATAGTCTCTCATAATTGGGGTCCGATGTTAGGAAGGCTTTGCCTGAATGTTTCCAAAGGACAGGATATCCAGCCTCCGAGAGATCCCATGCCAGTCTCATTAGCAGCGTCGTCTTGCCTTCACCAGCCAGCCCCAATATGAGGCCTATGCGCTGCGGCGGTAGTAAACCGTCTTCTACGAAGGAACGGACTTGGCCATATAGCACCCTGTGTGCGTCTTCATCGCGTCCAATATTGGCCCAGCTAGGACGGGTTCCATCATAAAATGCTGCTGGTGTACGAAGCAGTTGTCTTTCGCGAAAACGCTGATCAAGGAGATAAAATTGGAAGGTTCCTTGGTTTCCGACTGATATTATATTGCCGTTCCCGGTGACAATTAGAGTATCATGGATGTCTCCACCTAGGGATACTGATCCGACAGCTGCAGCCATGATCAGGGATCCTTCAACACCAGGATTCGTGTCCATGAGTTATACTCCTGAGCGACGTAGTTCAGAGTATCAGCCTGCGAATAACGTGGATGGGACTCTAGCTTAATGTGCTTCTGGATACCATTTTCACAGCTTGCATAACGACGAAAAAGCTAATCAATCTCCCAAAGGCGCAGTTGATTTCCGCCTTTGGTTGGGCTATCGTTCTTCCAGAGAAGTATAGCACGAGCGTCATACGTTGGTGCAGATCTTTAACAGGCGATTTCCACTTGTGCCAATGATGCTTCGCGGAAAACCAATATTATGTTGCTATTGATTTATCTCAGCTTGTTTGTTAGCATTACTTTCGTCTAACTACTATTTAGACGAAGGTAATGGGCCATTTGGCCCGCTTTCCCGTTAAATAAGTTTCGTAAGTGCGATACTTAGACGAAGGTGATATTTAACAGCCAATGTATGAGCCGTTTTGAGCCAATTCCAGGAGATATTATGGAGGAGTTTGGAGCAATTGGTTCCGCTGAGGGCGATACAGTGCGCCATGCTGTGGCTTTATTTGAAGTGGTAGGTATGCCTGCTAGGAACTTGGCGGCCAGGACCAGGGGCGAGTATGCGAATGACCTGCACGACCTGGTGAAGTTCCTTGATGGTCGGGGAGTGCGCGCTCTTGCCGATGTCACTCTGCCACACCTCGAAGCGTACATGGCCGAGCTTGATCGGCGCGGCCACAAACCCTCAACCCGCAATCGGAAAGCTCATACTATAAAGATCTTTTTCTCCTTCCTTGAACCCCAGGGGATAATATCGAGCAATCCGGCACTCAGGTTGAAGCCCCCGAAGGCGCAGAAGAGAGAGCCGCGCTTCTTATCGGAGGACGAGTACCGGCGATTGCTCCGGGCGTGCAGCCATAACATCAGAGATGCAGCCATCATCGAAGTGCTTTTGCAAACAGGCATGAGGCTGTCGGAGCTTGCTAATCTCACGGTGGGCGATCTGGAACTGCCTGCGCTCATCACCCGCGACCTTGATAACACCGGCTCAGCTCGTGTCAGGCGCAAAGGCGGCAAGGTAGATACCATCCCCTTGAACTACAAGGCGTGCCAGGTCCTGGCCGCCTGGTTGAAGGCCCGGCCCAAAATGCCCTTCGATGAGGTATTCGTATCAAAGTTCAAGACGCCAATGACGGCCAGGGCGATCCAGTACATCGTAGCTGGCTACATGAAAGAGGCCGACATCAAAGGCGCGTCAGTTCACACATTGAGACATACAATGGCGACACATCATGTAGCGCGAGGAACCGACCTCAAGACGGTGCAGGAAACGCTAGGACACGCGAGCTTGGCGACACAACAACTATCTATGTCCAACTCGCCAAGAAAGCTCAAAAGAAGGCGCTACAGGAGCATGCTTTGTAGATTATGATAGGAAAGGAGGGCTAATAATGTTCTGTCATAACTGCGGCACACAAATCGGTTCGGAAGCTAATTTCTGCCCCACTTGTGGGGCTCCACAAAAACCATTATTAGTGGGAAAATTAACCGGTTTGTGGCTGGGTTATGGTTACACATGCAGAGGCGCGGAATCCCCAGAGCTCATAAAGATAGAGCTTATAGGCAATAAATTGCAGGCTGTCAAAATCACAGGGGATGACTGTATTAGATCTGGAGAAATCACCTGGACAGGTGTGTACAGCGGGTACACGTTCCCAGTCCAGGTTCAATTTAGCGGTGGTCCGAATTCACGACATCGATCATTTGTTAGTGCGGTCTTACAGGTAGTAGATAGTGATTTCATTACGGTCTCATCAGAGTATTGGATGCTCACTTACCGAAGAGTTCGAGTTTGACGATGTCCATGTCACGCTTCTCTTGTGAAACTGATTATCTATCTGCACACTTAGCGAAGAAAGCCCAGAAGAAGGCGCTACAAGAGCATGCATTATAGGAGGAGTGCAGCTGATGTTCAATATGAACAAGCAGGTGCTGTCGGATGAGCAGCAGGCCGAGCGTGATAGAAGAGCCTACGAACTAGCGAAAGAATATCTCCTCGGTCTTGATGGCGTAACTCCAGAGGTGGTGGAAGGCTACTTGTCCCACACGGTAGAGGAGCGGCCTGACACTTTGGGAGGGGTGTACAAGCGCTTGATCAGCTCCGCGCAGAACGCGCAAATGATGCCTAGTGTAATTGGCGGGTCAATCGGCGGGATAGACAAGCTAGAAGACATCCTATTTGGCTTCAGCCCTGCAGCAGTTTCCGCGCGCTACCCAAACGACATACAGGGCGCGTTGTTACTGCTCGATACTATCAAGGGCAAGCTGCACCCGACGGGGCAGGTCAGAAGCGCTCCGGGCAGCCTTTGGGTGCGCTTCTGTAGAGCGGTCATTTCGGGGGCTGTATTCTTGGCAAAGTTCGAGCATGCTGGCGAATTCTACGAGTGGGTCGAGCGCTTCGACGCCGATGAGTCTAAGCGTTCCACCCTACCGATGGAGATAGCTCGTGAAGTTCATGGCATCGGCTTTGGACTGGCCTGTGACTTCATCAAGGAGTTAGGCTTCTACAATTTCAGCAAGCCAGACGTGCACATAAAGGCAATCTTCGCTGAATTAGGGTTGAGCGGCTCGACAAACGATTATGATGTGTTCGCAGCTGTGAGCAGGGTCGCCCAAAATAATGGTAAGAGCGCCTACGATGTCGACAAGCTATTCTGGCTCGTGGCCAGCGGGAATTTCTACATACAGGGTCGCAAGACCGGCAGAAATAGGGTTGATTTCATTTCGAGTGCGCAGCAGGAGTTAGGGATTTAACACATAGGTCAAGCGTCGAGGAAAATAAGACCTGCGCCGCTGCAGGATTCCACAACGCAGCCGTCTAGAACGAGGGCTCGGGAGGTCGCATGGTAGATACAAGAAACAACTTATTCTTGAGGCTGCAAAAGTGGGCGTGGGGTCAGGAGGAAAACTTCGTGACGGAGTTGTTCGCCTACCTGCTCCAGCACCTGTTACAGTTTGACGGGAGTGCGGCGTCAATTATGTTGGCAAATCTGACAGGGGGCGCCGTCCCCGCGGCGGATTGGGACGCGACCAGCACTAAGGTCAGCACGCAGGTAACAGTTGGCGGAAAGCGTCCTGACATAGAGATCAGCGCGCCAGGGCTGCTGGTATACGTGGAAGTCAAGGTCGAATCGACCCTTGGAGTGGAGCAGCTGCTCAATTACAGGAAGATCCTGCAAACCAGCGGTGTCGCGAGAACCTATTTGGTGCTTCTTACCCGCTACGAGGAGCAAGCTCCCGAGTCCCAGCAGCCGGATAGCGCCGTCCTTTGGTATCAGGTAGCGCAGTGGCTCGAAAACGCGATGCGCGCAGAATTGGTAAAGCAGCCTTCAAGTGTCTTCCTGGTTGAGCAATTTCTGGGGTTTTTACGTGGGAGGAGGATGACCATGGAGCGTATAGGAAGTGAAATGGCAGCCGGGGCGAGGTCGCTGACCAGTCTATATAGCATGCTGCACAAGGCGCTGACAAGCGCAGGATTGGATCTTGGGAAAAGCTTAGAATATAACTGGTGGGGCTGTAAGATCGGAACGGGCCAGTATTATGTGGGAGTGTACTTACACGAAGCCTTCCTGCTGAGGTTCCGGACCTTAAATGATCGCATCGACAGAGCGAAGGCCGAAGCTCTGGGTCGCGGGAGGTTGTGGACCGAAGGAGGCCGCCTGAGGTGGGAGCATGTCATCGATTTGTCGGCCGAGGAGGCTGGGTTCTTCTCGATGAGCACAGATGAGCAGATGCGGTTTGTGGAGGACTTCGTCAAGGAGAGTCTGCGGATGGCCAGGGACATTGTAATTCAAGAAGATGGCGATCAACCTGCTGTTGTGGAACAGGAGAGTTTATTAGCAGGTGATTCGTCACGTGCACTAGAGTTGGGCGAGCAGGCGGGGGCGGATAATGACTGTTGAAGATATTATTGGTACCCTGGAAAAGACACGAGTTACTATTGTTGGCCTACGTGTGCCATCAGAGCCTGGTCTCTACGCCTTCTTTCTTAGGGCAGGCCTTAGCTTGCCTCTACCCAAAGATTGCCCGCCTGAAATAAGGGCGCTCTTCAGCCAATACGCACCACCAGGCGGTCTCATTTATATCGGCGTCTCCAGCGACCTATCGGAAAGACAGCACGATACACACTTTGATTCTACGAAGACGGGCCGCTCGACAGTGCGCCGCTCGCTGGGAGCGCTCCTCAATAAGGCGATGAGCTTGCAGCTCGTGCCCATTCCGCGGGGCCGAGGGAGGAGCGAGGCAGATTATTACAACTATCGATTCGAGCGTCAAGGCGAGGAAAGTTTGACCAGGTGGATGGTAACAAGCCTTGAAGTGGGGATATGCGCGTTGCCTGAGTACAAGGGCCGCATCAAAGAACTCGAAAGTCTAGAGACCGTGGTGATCCAGGAACTAGAGCCAGTGCTGTGCTTAAACAAATGGCCCAATCCGCTGGCTCTGTACATAAAGGAATTGCGCGCTGAGTGCGCCCAAGCAGCGCGTCTAGGCTCATAGTTTAATTCTAGGAGCGCCGAGTGCGGCGAGTGCCTTGCTAAGCGCAAGTTGCATCGAAAGCCCAAAAGAAGGAACTACAAGAGCACGCTTTATAAGTTTTGACGATCATTCGGGAAACTCATGTGTGCGATTCCACAATCAAATGAACTCAGGACATCAATGAAAGAAGACCTGCTTCCTGCTTTAGGCGGAGCGAGCGTTCATGAGTCCTGGGGCTCCAGTATCCTACAACATCCTGTTGGAGACCTGTCACAGGACCTCCTAGCAGAAAGGCTCTGCTCACAGTGCGATTGAAGTGGGGGCAACTGAAGCGCAGGTAACCACAGGCATGGCACACGCTGCCTCTGGATCGGCAGAGAGGGTCGTAAATGCAGCGCTGCGCAGCCTCATAAGTGGCACTCAGCCACATGCCGAGGTTCAACTTGAAAGCCGACACGATACCGCCGAGCGTAAACTCTTGGTGGCCTGTAGCATATACGATGCCTGCGCTACTGACCGGAAAAAGATACTCGGCTAAGCTGTCCGCCTCGAAGCCTACCTGCGTTGTCGCTGCAATTGTGAGCATATGGCTGATTGTGTGGAGCAGACCAAACCGACAGGCAACAGCAGTCTCAGGCACAGGATGGTTCTTCTCCCTCTCCCATGTCAGTTGTTCGAGGTGCGCCGCGTTGTATCGCAACAAGTAATCGCTCATTCTCAAGAGCCAGGCGCGCAACTCCTGCACACTGGTGAACGGCGCATTTGGCGCTTCGGCCCAATCGTTCTCCAGTAGCCAAGCGGCCTCCCACCAGGGATCGATCTCAAACATGAATGCCTCAGTAGTGCTTCGGATGGCGTAGATGGGGATTTTCGGCTTATTAGCATCAAACGGTCTGAGAGCGGTAGTGGTGCCCGGCGCGGGAGACACTTGTACCCGGCTGTAGCCAACGGCAGCGAGCAGTAATGGAAACTTCTCCAGGAGACGTAGATCGGCAAAGCCTATACTCTCACTGAGGGCTAAATCCTCTGTGTAGCGCTCGGTTGCGTGGGTATCGCCCTGTTCGGTCGCCTGCCGCAACAAATCGGAAAGTCTCGACGCCTGCATGCGTGGATGGTCCCGCACAAACAGATATTCGCGCAGTTGACGACTGGCTGCCGCCTCACCAATGAGGGGCGACTCCTCCGTGAGCAGATCCCGCACCTCTTTACGCAGCCTGCGTTGCGTGTCGGCAACTGGAGATGCTACCTGCGCGAGCATGATCCCTATGAGCATCTCAATCTGGTTGGGATCGGTCAGCCCAGTGGCCTTGAGGTCCTGGCGCATTTGCTCCCGTTTTGTTTCGGTTTCCTCCTCACCCGGGGCAGGCTGCAACAGATCTTTGAAATCGGCTGGGTTGTAGTGCGGGGTGCGCAGTAGGCCTGCTAACAGATTCTCGCCTAGTTGCGGATTTAGACCAGCTCCTGCTAACAGAGGATCCTCAGTATCTACCAAACTAAGGGTGTGGTTGTAATGCACAGCTGGATCTTGCAGCGTGGTACCGCGCTGTAGCTTTTTCTTCCCACACTGGCACGCCCGCTTGCCTAATCCCTGGGTGCCGGGCTTGGTCAATGGCCTCCTGCACGTTTGGCAGTACCAATTCGATTCTTGGAAGCGGCCCCGGTTGTTGAGAGTGATAACGTGATCAGTGGGGTGCTTCGGGATGAAAACGTTCTCGGCTCTGCCGCACTCGTGTATGTAGATATAGGGTATCTGCATTAGGGTGCGAACGCCTTTACACTGGCGACAGTTGAGATTGTAATTGTAGCGACTGAGTTGGTCCAAATCAGAATACCACTGCACGCGCTTGCATACTTTGCATACAAAGACCAAGGGCCGCAGCGTGTAATGCACCTGATAAGGCTCCCCCACTTCGTATTTGTTAGGGAAGAGACGCGGGTCGGGGAAATTGTCGCTGCCTATAGCGTCCCAGGCGTGCAGGAGCTGGTAAAGGGCCTCCGCAACACCTTCGGACAGGGATCGTGTGTTAGCCATCGGAATCGAGGTAACTTCGCACCAGGCGTTCGTCTCATTGTACCTAAACATCGCGTATGGAGTATAACGGAAGAGCACTTGGCTCTTGCCTCTGTGCATCTCAGGCATAATAGGAACTCCTAGAAAGTAGGTGTGGCATCTACTGTCTTTGCCGAATTGCCCTAACCCGCAGTGATGCGCTCTACGAACGAAGCCGCAGCGCCGTCTGCGACAAAGCTAATCGTCTCATCTACGTCGCGGAAGCTGAGCATCGGATGGATTACGTCACCGATGCGGCTGTCGTAGGAGCGACGAAGCGCGTCCCAGTTCTGCTCTAACGCTTCTTTGATAGCCTCAGCAAGATAGTCACGTTGCATTGGCGTCAGTCGGGAGTAATGAGCGCCGATTATCGCCTCAAGGTCCTGGTGCAACTGTTGGAAAGTGATGTTGTCCGAGCTAATCATGCTTTGTAGTTCTTTCATGTTGTCCAGCGGTTTCTTGATGCGGCCCCCCTTAAATAGCACTCCACTATAGTAAGAGAGGAGCATACCCACGAGCAGACCCGGCACCGTGCGCTTAGGTGCAAACGATGAGAAGCGATTGATGGCCACTGGTTCGACCAGCCGATCCAAGTAGCGATGGTTGGGTAGGAAGTAGTGATACTGAGACCGCTCGCGCAGGTCGCCACGCTTGAAGCATACCAGCACCAACCCAACGTGGCTGCGAGCGGCCCGGCTCGAGGCCTGAATGTACTCAGCGTACCTAGAAGGCATACCGACCATGCATAGGAAGTTGATCCGTTCCAGATCCACACCGTGGCTGATCAGACTGGTGGCTATGAGGGCATCTAGTCGTTCATCGTCTGTGTCGTTGCGTTCCCGCTCTATTCGCTCGATGGCCCCGCCTACTTCCGTCATAGTGTTGTCTCCGGTAAGCATCTCTACGCCGAGATGCAAGTCTGGCTGGCGAAGGATTTGACTGAGCTGTGGCGCAACGGACTGGTACAGGCCAAACGCGATATTGCCCCCTGTGGCTTTGCGGTTCACATAAGTAAGGGAGAGGTCATACAGGTGAAGGAAGCCGGAGAAGTACTCCTCCGATACGTCTTCGAGACCCAGTTGAGCGATAGCAGCCCCAGGATCTGCCTTCATCCTCAATATTTCTTGGTGGTAAAGGAATAGCGCTCTGAGCGCAGTGGTTTCAGGGCTGCGCTGGTGGGTGAGTATGCCTGTGTACAGTCGGCGCTGGACAAGTGGTGTGGACGTGGCGTAGAAAGACTCGCCGATGCGCCAGCCGGGCTGCGGGAAGCGATTGGCCTCCTTGAGGTAGAGATGGGCGATCTGCTCTTCATATGATTCGATAGTCGCCGTAGCGGCTAACACCTTGGGAGGTTTTAGACCCTGTTTGATCGCTAAGTGGTGCAGAAAGCCCTCATAATGGGCGTTGAACGTGCCCAGTTCTTCTTTGAGCAAGTGCAATTCGTCCTGGATCAGGAGTGCGGGCACTGGATCCTTTTCGGGCCGGAGCTGTACATATTCTCTGGGCTTGTGCGTGCACGGTCCACCGCTTGTGCTTTCCAAGCACTGCCCGAAGGAGAGGTAACCATGCGTGGGGCAACGCTCGTTGACTGACGTAAATAGGTGAGCGAAGTTCTTCTGGAAACCTAGGATGGCCAACTTATCAACAGTTCCGACCAGCACCGAAGGCCGGTAGCGATAGACTTCGTTATCTACAACGAATATCGGCAGACTGCCCTTGAATTCGCCTAGCGAATTGGCGGTGTTAGAGTAGCAGTGCGAGTTTGAGCAATAGTGAAGTAAGCGCCACTTTTCTCTATCGAATTTGACACCAGCATTACTTCTGCAGAATGGGCAACTCCTGATTATCTGCTGCTTAGACCAATCTCTGCTAGTCAGACTTCCCGAGGTTTGGGCGTTCTCGCGGAGGATGTTGGGTGTGTTGTTGGACCCAACGTAATAGCCTATCGAGAAGGGGCTGCCTGCTGTGGCAAGGTCTGGCTCGGCGGCCCTTAGCATCTCAGCCTGCGCGACTACCTGCGCCAGACGCTCTAACTGCTGGAGACTGAGCATCCGCAGAGGGAAGCGCATCCATGCGGTGAGGCCCCGGTCCTTGCCTCGGAGCCGATCATAAAATAGGGTCGTGGCGATCAGCCCCAGGTATGCCTCCGTCTTGCCGCCGCCCGTAGGGAACCAAAGCACATCGACCTTGTCGAGGGCGGCCTTGAGCCCTTGACTGTACTCATCACCAGTGGTCACATCGTGCTCGCGCGCTGCCAAGGCGGGTAGCTGGATTACCATGAAGACAATTTGGAAAAGACGCCAGCTGCGAATAGGCGGCTTCCTTTGCTCCCCGGTTCGCTCAAATACTGTGTTCATGAGCCGGAAGGCGCGCAGCAGGTCGGCGTCGCGCCTCAGAGCAGCCAAGCCGAGCTTATAGCGATCTATTTCAACTCGAAACGCTTCGCGATCCCGCAGGCAAACCGCCACTTGGTCCCGGTCCAGCTCATGCGGGGCGCGCTCCTTTAGATAGTCGTCCCATTCGGCCAAGTAATCGTCCATAGCTGAAGTGATGCTCCCCAGCTTGCCCAGCGGGTCATTGCCTGGCGAAATATCAAGCTCAGCGAACTTTACAGGGAGAGGATCGCGCGTCCGATACCAAGGCTGAATATATAGAGGCACCGTCTCAGTGTAGAGCCTTTGGGGGTTATTAGGGTCCGACAAAGCCACACAATTGCTCCCCAGGGCTGGGAAATCGCGATTGTAGCGATAGTCTTTGGGCGTGCCATGGAACACAAACGGTACGATTTCCGCCTCATTTATCTCGACTGAGAGGCCACTGTTGAAGAGGGCACCTTCTTCGAGTTGGGCGCGGCGGCTATCGGTAGGTGAGAGTCCTGGCGTGGCGTTGACCAGTGCTACGTTGAGCCGCAATACCTGTTCCTGTCTTGGTGTCTGGACCTCTGTCTGTGTCTGCCCATCACCTCGAACTGCTCGTAGATCGGTACGAGCACCTGGTTGGGCCACCGCGCCTGCTAGGACGGACGCCCCCGAAATTGAGAGGTATGCGCGCCAAGCAGGTAGAGCTACTTCACCTACTGCCGAACTCCCAAGGGCCGCCATATAACTTTGCTCATCCACAAGCACCCTGTGTCCAGGCAGTTCCCGTGCGCCGTCCGAAGGCTTGCCCAGATGTCGCCACAAGTCTGGATCGTTCAGCACTGCTGAGCGCAGATCGGCTAGCACCTCAGTAAAGGGATCGCGTATCTCCAGCGATGCGCCCAGCCGCCGCACGCTAACCGGAATCTCAAGCACTGGAAGCTCGACAGATTTACGCCGGAACTTGCGAGGTAGGCTGACGGTGTCATCATGGGCCTCGACCTCACGCACGGTATCCGTTGTGAAGGAACGGTCAACCTCATCAGCCAACTGGTGTGGTATATCGGCAACCGCGGGCTTGACCAAGTCCAGATCGGGTTCTACCTGCTGGCTCTCCCCGTCTGCTAGCACCACATCAGCACTATCGTTAATCTCGGCACCCCCGACGGCACCATTCGCTATCTGTTCTTCATCTGGAGCGGCTTCCTGAAGGGCGTACTGATGGGCTATTACTTCCTGGTAAGTGGGAAATACGGCGTAATAGACACTGAAGCGTGGCTGTATTCTCAGCACGAATTCGCCGCTACCTTCAGGCAGGCGCACCTGGAAATCTATGCCCATCGAAGAGTCGGTGTCAACCTTTAGGACCCGCGCCTCTGTGGGCACATTCCCAGCCGCCTCCATGAACCCACTGAGGCTATCCCCTCCTGAGGAACTAGGCGCTGATCCATTGCTGGGTAGCCCAATCTGCATTGGCAGTAGAACTCCAGCGTGGAACTGCTCTCGAGGGCCTGCGCCGACGATCTCGTCTTCCGATCCCCCTGTCAGGCCGCCTCTCACTCGGTCAAATAGGTAGTTTACAAAGCGTAGCTCTTGGCTTTGATCCATATGAAATATCCTTCGGGAATTACTTCTTCCAGAATAACCTTGCTAAAGGTTAGAAATGTCAGCCGAACACGGAGCGCGTGAGAAGCTTTCCTACACGGCTGCTAGGCACTTGACAAGGATCCTGGCTCACTTCCAATACTTCCCAGAACTCCAGCAGGTCCAATAGATCATCTATTGGCACCGCCAATGCGGGGTCTATATTGAGATTTCGCTTTCCTCTCTTCACGATGCCGCTCGAAGATGTATAATCATTTCTTCCACTGGTCCGGTTCAGGCCTTGACTGGCCACTTTGCCGAGCCTCTGTAGCGTGGCTGCAATCCGCCGCCCAAGCAGTTGGTGGATGACCCGAATTTGCTTGAAAGCTGCATCCACTTGATCAGGGTATTGCATAAGCATAGGATGTTGCGTCAAGGCACCAACCGCTTTGACGGCCTTGATGTCCCTGGGGCCGATGCGTGCCCCAAGCACCCAATCGCGTACTGTCATGGTGGTGACTTGCACCCCTGACTGCGCGAGCTGTGTCTGTAACTGCTTGTAGCTTCCGCGCACCGCCTGCCCCATTGCCCCTTTGCGCACCAGGCTATCCGCCGCCTCTAACCAGTAGGTGCGCCATACCTTTAGGTACTTCATAGTGGGTTGCGCATCGGCCATTTGAATGATGCGGTCGAACAGGGAGTCTCGATCTTCTTGGTCGGTTCGTATGATAATGTAGCCTGGTTCGATCTCATCGTTAAGTATGGAAGCTAGGGCCTCCTCTCCGCCAGGCAGATAGCACTCGGTGCTGGCCTCTGAGCTTAGGTATAGGTATCTGACCTCACCTTCCTCATCCGGTGGACCCATTGACAGCAACTGCATGGTCAGGCGTAAGCAGGCTTCTGTAGGGCCACCTAGATGCTCCGCATTAATCGGAGCATCTGCGTCTCCGAGATCAGGCTGGTTGTCCATTTCTGCTATTCGATCCTCCCGCCATATAAGCGCTGAGCTAGTGGCGCTCGATGCTTCCCCTTGCTCTTGAAATGCCTCTCCAAGATTGCTCCGCGGGAGTGGAGGCCTGATTGTGAAGGTGGCAGGATCAAACCTGTGAACGCTGAAGATAGAAGGCAGGTCTCCATCCTGCTCGTCTTCTTCCTCCAAGCCCAGCTTCGATGTTCCTGGTGTCGAAACCTGGGCATCAGCCAGCTCGTCATATGTCGGTACGCGTCCAATCCTGTTGAGGATCAATGCTATATCGTCAGCTGCTAGGGTTTCATCTGGGGGAATAGCATGCAAGTTGCTGTAACCCTGCAAGATCGAAAAGCGTTCCCGTTCTAGGTACTTACGGGCGCGCTGGCCGTAGAAGTATGCTACCTGCTGCTTTAGGATACCCTCCTCGCGATCGTAGAGGATGAAATCGATGTTGCGTCCTAGTCGTCCACCCACTTGCCAGCGATAGCGATAAGGCCAGGGGCCGGTAGCAACTACAATATCGTAGAGCTCCCGACCGTCTATCTGCTTATATGTGAGAATACGCAGTCTAGCCTGGTGCTCTATTGGTACGCCCTCGCTTTGCAGCCAAGGCCATAGTGCGCGCGCAACGACGTCGTTGCGCGCCAGCACGACTACCTCTTTTTCCTCTGCTAGCCTCGGCGCCAGGTAGTCTTGGTAGTAGCGTAGGAACGCTTCGCTCTTCGGATTAGCTGTGGAGAGGCGCATGTACAGCAGGTCAAGTTGGCCGCGCACGCTTTGCAGAATCGGAGCTATTTCACGATTAAGGCTGCTGTGGGGTCCGGTGCCAATGCTGCCGATCAACTTCTTGAGGGTTTGGCGATTGCCTGCTAGGAAGGCATGCTGCTCGTACCACTGTGCAGGCACAGGCAATTGTAGCAAAGTTCCTACAAGCCAAGAGGCCAAGCGCAAGTCGGGATGTCTTCCTGAGTGAACATGACGGTCATTTAGGTTATCGGCGCTATCGAGGGCCTGGTAAATATCTGTGACTATCTCTACCACATCACTTGCGGCCTGCTCCGGCACGCAATATATAGTGTGAGCGCGCTCCAGGGGTTTTTCGAGCGCAAACGAGCTGAAAGACCATGTGCTATATGCTTCGCGCTCGATAGCTGTAGAAGGGGGCGCGATTGAGGAGAAGCCCTCTACAATACTGTTTATGGCGTCTGCATTGAGTGGGAATGTGGGAATGTCTTGGCGAGCAAGTGCCTCCCGCATTGGTCTATCGCCGAGCGGGAGGATGGCAATGATCGTCGTTGGCTCACCCTGTGTGTCGTGAAGCCGAGTACACCAGCCGATGATATCTTCGAGTCGGTCAATCCAGTGGTCATGGGTGAGGTCGAGGATGACGACGGCGGGCTTGAACTTCACCTCCCCCGGGTCGGGCAATCGCTTCAAATGAGCGAGGAAAAAACAAACCGAAAGCACGCCCTCAGGAGAAGCAGTGATTGGAGCTACACTGCCGTCGGGGCGCATCCTGCACGCTGGGTATACCTTATCTACAGTTGCCTCGCCGACGCGCATGCTGAAGTAGCGCGTCCGCATCTCTGTATCCGGGCTGACCAAGAGAATTCCGCCGCGCTCCTTCAAACTAAGAGGGCGGTGTGGATCGGTGAGCATCTCCTGCTGGCTTAGTAGGTCGCCCAGGAGGGTCTTGCAGATCATGAGCATCGGCAGCATCACCGTACCGGTTGGCAGTGCAATGCCTATATGACGGCGTGACTGCACCGCGTCGCGAGTGAGCAGGAGAATGAGGTTGTCCACCGCACAAAGTGGGATGCGCACCAGGGGCTGTCCTGGTAACTGCTCAGAAAGGCCAGAGATGCTGTGGAGCGCTAATAGGCCCAGATCATTGCGGAATGCCGTGGCTATCTCCTGCAACCAGGGTTCGCAGTCTGGCCGCGGATAGAGGCTGTTGTCCTTGGCAACTCTAAGAAGGATGTCTCGGTACGAGTCTGTGCTGAAGCGTAATTTCACCTTTAGAGTTCTCCATATGCATATCGATCCCCAGGTCTGATCGTCACGGGCTCAGCGAGAGGTTGAGGCAAGCGGCCCAGCACTATGAGATGGTTCCTAGGGCGAGATAGAGCCACATACATGAGATAGTCCTGCTGCTGAGACTCGATCTTGTCGAGTTCAGCGAGGATGACGACGGGGCTTTCGAGGCCCTTATAACTGTAGATCGAGCGTATCGGCACCTGGCCAGGTCCAGCCTCGCCCCAAGTTAGAGTGTAAGTGCCGACCGTGGTCCCCTCCTTGAACTCACTAGTACGTAGCCCTCGTGGAGTGAGTACGACTACATTACGGGGTGGGACTTTCTCCTCGGTGAAGAGGTGGGTAAAAGCCTTGCGCAACGCTTCTCTCTCCCCTGTTTGCAGTATAGGGATAATTGCTGGTTTGATGCCGGCTGGCCCACCTGATAAGGGCTGTGGAGTACCCTGGTAGAAGCGCTGTACCTCGTTGTGTATTGTCGCGGTGTTACGGCAATTAGTATTGAGGGTGAAAGGCGCATCGGTGAAGGGGAGAGACAAGTCTCGCCCATAAATACGTTGATTGGGGTCATAGAAGATGTAGAAGACACCCTGCTCTCTGTCCTTGAGCAGGTCTAGCAATGTTACCCACCACATTTCAGCGAAGTCTTGCCCCTCATCAGCTACGATGGCGTCGAAGCGCAACCTGAGCTTTGTATTGGCTTCATGCATCTTCTCTGGCAGCGTATCGTTGAGATATTCAGATAGTGCCTGCGGGTCCAGAGCTTCGATCTCTTGCTGGAGAGCTATACCGGACTTCTTGCAGAATTCGATCACCAGTCCATGGTAGTGATTTACGTAAATGCGCTCGCTAATGGTGTTAGGATCGCTCTGGAAGCGTGAGCGCACCCACTGTGCGAGGTTTCTGTTGAAGCAGGTAAACAGTACCGTGAAGCCTTCGTTGGCAAGACGGCGGGCCTTTTCCATTGCGAGCATCGTCTTACCTGAGCCTGCGCAGCCCGATATCAGGGCCTGTGGATGCAGGGCTAGATAGTCGAGGATGCGGAACTGGTTCTCGGTGAGGATAGCGATTTGTCTTTCCGATTCGAGCACGTGTGTGCCGATACCGATGCGGCTGATCTCCATCGTAGGTTGCAGGGTATTGACGAAGGCACGTAGGGCCAAGCTGCTCAACACGGGCTGCTTGTTTGGGGTCCCCATAATACGGCGGATCGCCATTTCCAGCCGAGGCATATCTGTGGAGTCGATGATCAGCTCGCGATCGCCGTAAAGACCGATGTTAGTTTGCCCCAGGATCACATTGGGGAAGGCTACGGCATGCTGCATGCGATACGAATAGGGCTGAGTGGCTGGAGCTTCATCGAGCTTGTCCCTCAGAGCATGCAGGTTCTTCGTAGCCTGATCGAACGGGTTTTTGATAAGATGCTCTTGGTCGTGCTTGTCTATCGTATACCAGTGACCGCTTGGGCCCTCTACACGTATGCGGCCCCCCTTGACTTCCAAGACGAGCACACCTAGATCAGGGTGGATTATGAGAAAATCAATCTCGCCATCGTTGTCATGCCGTTTTCGATCGCGCATGAGCCATTTAACGCTGTAGAGTACAGTGTAACCATCGGGGAGTTGTGCTTGAAGTTCCTGGTAAAGGATCTCCTCCGCTTTGCTTTCGACGCTGCCTGGTAAGTTCTGGGGATACATGCGCGCCATCTACTATTTATCTCCTGAAGGCTCCTTGAATGTCCTTGTCCTATCTGGTCCATCTGGTCCATGAGGTAGCAGGATTTGCTGCGTTAGAAAACGACAATGATCAAAAACTGACCACCACAACACTGACTAGGCTATTGATCAGTCGTGCCGTTCCAGACGTTAATGCCGCCTTTTCCAGGGCAGCAACAAAGGTGCGTTCTGTCTATGTCAGCACAGGAACGCAGGAATATAGTGGCGATAATGAAAAGAGGTACAACTCCAACTATGGGTAATGCTACACTATTGGTATGCGTTAAGTCAATAGGCCAAATTAGCCTATTCTATAATACCCCTTGTCCATAACAGGTATGACGCCGTGGGATTGCTCCACCCAATCATGTTCCCAAGCGATACTAGACCTAAGGATGAATGGTACATCGTCCTTAGTCCCATGGTACCTTAGTCTAGAGGTAGGGCCAACAGAACACTGCGGCTTTGAGTCCTAGCGAGATCAGCTGGTGCTTTGGGATATGGCAGGATCGAGATTGAAGCGTCCTTTGGAGCCCGCTATATATTCATTGCTCGCTTCAACGGCAATCCATCGGCGTTGGAGACTTTCGGCTACTGACCCCGTTGTATTGCTACCAGCGAACGGATCTAACACCAAATCGTTTTGGTCGGTCAAGAACCGAATGAAAAAGCTCGCTAGTTCAGGCGGCATACGGGCTGGGTGCGGTTGGAGGCCGTTCTCCCGGCAGTAGTTCAGGTAATCACTGGATGCCTGGGTGTTGGCAAGCGTAATCACGTTTGAGGGAATAGCGCCGTTGTTATCGTTGAGAAAGGAAGCTTGGCCAATGTGATGCTCAGATGGTCTCTTTCCGGCATTATAGCGCCCAGAGACTAACAGTTTCTGCATGGAGTCGCTGTATTCTTTGAGCACACGGCGATTATCCGCCTTAGGACGCTCGGTGGGCGAAAGCCACCATAAGTATGTGAACGCGTCTTTGAGGCGGATGCGTTCAACATTGACCCACTGCGCTGGACTTGGGAGGCGTGCCGAATTATGCCAGATGAACTGCTGGCATAGGTGGAATTGACCATGTTCCTGTAATGCGAGGAGCGCGCGCAAGGCAAGTGTAGACATGATTGGCCGGCCGGGCTCCCATGAATTCCCCATCTCTATGACTATAGAGCCATCCGCCATGAGAAGGTCTTTGAAGAGGGGAGCAAAGCTCACTAGCCAGTCGATGTATGCTTGCCCGTTCAAATTACCGTACTTCTTCTTCCTGTTCAAAGGAAAGGGTGGTGAGGTGAAAATAAGGCGTACCTGCTTTTGGTACTGTTCAGCTTGAGGCGAGGTAAGGATCACCTCTGCGGGGCCGTGGAAGGATGTGCCGTAGGGGGTCTGGAATGCAATAGACATAATTGAACCTTAGGAGAAATAATACGATGCCAGTCGAGTTGCTCGCCGAGACTGATATTAGCAGGATCATTGCCCTTGGGAACGGATGTCCACGATGGTCTACCAGAGCCATTTTGGTGAGAGCTTATAGGGATGCATCAATTTGAGGGGTAAAGTGAGCGAAGCTGACACCAGGGGCAAGGTATCTTGATAGATAGAGACTCAAGGTGATGACAAAAGTGCCGATTATCCATATGGTAGCGGCACTCGACCATATTTGGCTGCTTGCGCAGCATGCAACCGGTTTACAGAGCCACCATTTTTACTCTATGAGCACCATCTCACCACGACATCGGCACTTACATCGCCCATTAACGTCTACCTTGAGTCTCTACCTATCAAGACGCCTTGCCCCAGCTTCGCTGTCACCAAGCCTAGAGCTACATTGCTGTCAGGTCTGAGGCCGCGCATATCCACCCGTAGGCATTTTCCGTACTATATACCCTATGCCTGACCGGCGTCCAGATGTACTCACGGCCTGGGGACGCCTGAATCTACTTTCTTGTGCAACCAGTTAAAGTGGTCGGTAGGGATTCGCACATCTAGGCCAGTAGCTACGGCGCGCAGTACAGCTTGAGGCTGATCGTCAAGTCCCACCTGCTCCGCGGCTTCGAGGCCGCGCTGGACAACTATTGGGGCTCTGAAGCGGAACCTTGAGCGTGCGAACGAGCGTTGCCAGTATTCCTTGAAGAAAGGTGTAACGATGAGCCTGTGTACCAGATCTGCGCTTCTGAGCAGTTCCACAGCGGAGGCAATGGCGAGGTGCGCTTCCAGCGCCATAGAAGGTATGCAATCAGTCTGTAATGACGCTCCTATATAGGCAACAGCGTGCAACACCCGGTCCTTAATGACTGTAGCAGATGGGCGCTCAATCAGCCGCTTGGCCCCAACTGGCCTTACGAAAGACTCCTCGAAAATCTCTGCCGCTGTATTCCAGAAGGCAGGTTCAGCTGCCTCGATACCAACCTGTCGGCACAGAGATGCTATTTCCTGAGCGCAATCGCGTGCTTCCCCAGCGTCCTTCAAGGCGATAGACCCAAGTCTGAATGCTGCGGGCAGTACGCCGAGTTCACCCGCTATCTGTTCTGCATTTACCCAGTTCTCATTTGGCTTTGGCCCCAGCACCTCATCGACATCGATTCTGGTTCTCACTGATGTCGTGTCCTTCCTGTAATCTAGCCTGACTGCCACCCCACCTATGCCAGTCGCCAGTGCAGTGTCCAGGGCCTCACCGAATCGGTTGTTGATAAGGAGTGCTGGTACTACGTCAAAGCCCATCTGTGATACGGCCAGCGTTTCGCCGGCAGCACGCGCCAAGTCAAACCCTTGCACAGACCAGGCGATTACGCGCTCTACTTTACCGACTGCACCTGCGTACATCGCCAGGTTGGCCATAAGGTAAGAGATATGGAGTATGCTGGTCTTGGTATCGTAATACTGGGCACGTTCTGGCACATGGCCGGTAAACATCCCAAGCTGAGGCGCTACGTATGGCTCTCCAGAGGCTATCGCTTCAGGTGGATGACCTGTCATTGCGAATCGGGCAAAATAGCCAGCGCAGTGACCGTAAATCACGAAAGTGCTCTTCCAGTCTTCCGTGTGTTCCTTCGCTCCCAACAGCTTCTCGCCTGCTAACTCCCAGTCATCATAGGTACTTGCTAGTTCGTCCGAAAGGTACCGAGCTATGGTGAGCTCCCCCAGAGCCTTGACAACCTCGGTGTCGGCCACTTCATCGGAGTTATTCGCTACCTCTACAGCCTGTTCACTATAGCTAAGCGCACTCGCCAAGTCAGTGGGTGCGATTAGGCGACTAAGCTTTAGGAACGCACGCATGCGATCCGCAGGGTAGGCTGAAGTCTCTTGTTGTAGTGCCGACCGCAGCCATTCTATGGCTTCTGCCTCCGGCAAGGTACCTTGCTTGCCAATAGCTTCTCTGATCAGAAACTGAACTCGCGGGTCTACTGAAGCTTCAGCTAACGCCTCTTCGGCTTGTTTCTTCGCGGCTGGGAGGTCGTGACAACTCTCCGCAAGTATGATAATCTGCGAGTGAACTGCCGAAGCCCACAATAACTCTACGCCAAGCCCACGCGCTCGCTGCTCTAGTTCCTTAAGTGCAGCAAGTATTGGCGCCCACTCCTGCTTTTCTGCTGGCTTTTCGCATTCCGTCAGCCAAACCCGGCTCGCCACCCATAGGCAACCCTCTACGGCCAAGTCATCTGCCAATACACGCCCTCGCTCCTCGTCGCTAAAGTGCTCGAACGTGTTCAGCCAAGCAAACATGTCATCAACCGTTCTTATGTTTACGACATGCCACCAGATGATCAGTTCGGGTCGGATCGGAACCACATCACGTAACGGCGTGCCGTTTGGTAGCATGGCAGTATCAAAGTGCCTGACAACACGTAGAAGATACTTGTATAGGTTAGCTGCCGGAATGGGGCTGGTTTCCGCAATTGGGGTCAATCCCATTACTGCAGAGAGAGCCCATATCTCCTCTTCACCAGCCCGGTCGATAAGGGCGTCCAGGTCACGGACGGCGTGCGCGGTCTGCAGTCCCCTCTGTGTTCTGGCGAGTATCTGTCGCAGCCGGGCGTAGATGCGCAACCCAAGGTTCATCTGCTCAGGGAGTGGGGTATTCGCCCACACAGCTGATAGCCCTGCATCAGGAGCAGTAGGCTCCAACCTGCTCAATTCGGTAAGGCCTACGCTTAGAGTCAGGGCGGCCTGATCGTATTCCTGAGCCTCGTTGAAGTGAGTTAGAGCATCAATAAGCTGAGACGCTGTAATGGTGCCTTTCGCCATTATTCGCCGACCAAACGTTTTATGACACGCCCTGTATGTATTAGCAGTTAAGTCCCGGCCATCGAGCGCAGTAATCAAGGGCGATACGGACATAAGGACATCCGTTTCAGGCTGTACCCACACACCGACGAGAGCATCCAAGCGTTCAGTGGGCCTATCTATCACTCGCTCCAAGCTGGCTATAGCCCTGACGTCTTCGAGTGAAAAGGAACGCTTACTCAGTCCGAGACGGTAAAGCAACTCGCGGCTGTCAACATCATCTATCTTGGAAATCAGTGCGTGTGTCGTTTCTCTGTCGAGCTCTTGGCTATACTCGCTGCGGAGCAGCCCTTCTACCACCTCGTCGGTAATCTGCCATCGCCGTTGCTCAAGGTACTGGGCGAGGGACGCCAGTCGCTGAGGGTGTCTGTCAGTCAGGCTTGACATAGCGGAGATGAACTTGTCGTTGAGGACTTCTCGCGGCGCCCCGTGTCGCTCAAGAACTTCCAGTACCTCTTCGTCAGTGAATGCGGGTACCGCAACAATTCTTAAGGTGGTCCCTCTGAGAGCTGTTCTCACGCGATTAGGCGGTCTAAAAGGGCTTGTTGTGAGGAGCTTTAGTCCAGCTTTGGCTGCAGTCAATGTGAGTAGCACAAGCCGTTCCGTAAGAGGGTCATTGCCGTTGAGTCTTGGCAGGTCATGGATGATAACCAGTTTCCCGGTGCCCACCTCTGTGCAGGCTTTACGGTATAGGTCTTGCCACGGCCCCGGTGAAAAGTCACCTATCAACTCATAGCAAACCTCGTCCAAGTCAATACTTGCTTGCTCCAGCTGGTTGGTCGACAGCTTTATCCACGCTTCCCACTGGCCCCGCTCGTATGCCGATAACGCTGCCAATAGGGTCTTGCCCGACCCGATGCTTCCATGCAGCGCAGTCCATGTGAACTGCTGAATCGTGTCAAGCAGGTTAGCAACTGTTTTGCTCCTCCGACTGACAGCAGGCGGGATGGGGGGTAGCTCTCTAAATGACCTGGGTAACTGCCGAACTTGGGCAGGATAGATGCCGTATCTCTCAGCGAGGCCAGCGACTTGACTCTGAATGGCCTCGATACTACGGACCTGTTCCTCCTGAACCCGCTCCAAGCTCTGGACGCGGCTCGTTAGGTCCGCGAGTATTGAGTGAACGCCCTCCACCAGTGCAAGCTCATCGGCAGTCAACGTGCGTTGCGTGAGCTGCTCTGATAGATCAGCGGAGCTGAGGCGCTTTAGGTCTGGGCTGGTCAATACCCTGAACACGTGATGGAAAAGTCTCTGATATAGGGACCAAGCTTCAGTTGTGTCCTTTGCTGCACCTCGTTCGATTAGCACTGCCCGAACCTGCAGCATGACCTCTTCCGGGTCTGCGGCACCTGTGCTCCACTCGAAGCGCTTGACGAAACTAAGCAAGTCCTCCTGAGATGCCTCAGCTGCAAAGGTTTTGAACCGCTGCCAGGTATTTTCGTTCAGGTTGGCCGGACGGGAAGCACCAGTTAAGATGGCGCGGATTCCTTGCAGTATGCGTCCTTGAAGGTCTGAGGTGAGTGTTCCTGCTCGCACTTCATGCCACGCCGTTATGGCCGGAATGCGGTCTGGCAGGGGAGAGGGTTGTTCTCGACTGATGGCGGCTGTGGTGGTAAACTGGAATGCCAAGTCCAAGCCAGGGTTATTCGCCAGGTGCTCAACAGCAGAAGCGAGCGCTTCAAGCGCTACCCGCGACCGAAGGCTGATTGGACTTTGATAACGCTTCACCTGCTCCAGTAGGCGCTGTCCTAACTGGCCTGAATGAGCACCGCCATGCAGATCCGCCGTGATTAGGTCGATATCCTCGCCGCACTCAAGCTCTAGATACTGGCCGTCACCGAGTTCGAGCCACCGAAGGATGGTGAGGTCCACCTGGTATACAAATCCCGCTATTGTAGCCCAGGCGTCTCGATCACGTTCAGTTACGAATTGTTGTTGCAGCATGATGTAGCGAATTCAAGGAACTGGGTGACCGACGGTTTCCTCCTATCAGTCGCCTTACAGGGTTGTAGAAGATAAAGGATCACCACCTTCTTGCCCTCGTATGGGCTAAGCGTCATCCAAAGCTTGGTGATTTCCAGGCATCAATTTGCTTTCGTTCTCCTCTCTTTCCTTGCGCTCCTTCTTAAGACGGTCTTGCACGTCCTCCAAAAGCTGCGCAACGTACAAGTCAAGAAACGGCACGCTTGAGCGCGTCTCCGCCAACTCGCGTACAGTACGCATATCTGCGTGCGCCTTGAGGCACAAGTACGAGGAGAGTCTGGGCATTTTCCTTACAGAGTTGAACTGCTTCACAAGCCCCCGAAGGGCTGTGTGTTTTTCACGCATGAGCGTGGCCTCTTCGGCAAGTTTGCGAACAAGGGGGCTGCCATCACCCAAGAAGGGGCTCATGCGGTCTGGTTGAGCATCCCAGAAGCCCAGGCTGTAACCTATGCAAGCCCTTGTCCACTCATCGGTGTTGGCATGGAGCCATGCATAAATGAGGTTGAGCAACTCCGGAGCTAACCGCCTGAGTTGCAGGTTCATCTTCTCGCGGACGTCCAGTTCGCGGTCGCAGATTAGCCAGGCCAAAAGCTCGACAAGCATCGCAACGTCGGTGTCGTGATGCTTTGCAATTTTAACAATGTGGACGGCAAGAGCTTTCCTTAGATCAACATCTGCCTCATCCGGACGGTTCTCCAGTGTATCTAGCGAACGTCGCAAAAGGAAATTGGGGTCACGAGTTGAAAGCGCGAAGACGACACCGGCCGCTGACGGCGAATTTAGCGTCTGTGCGTAGGTTTCTCGGACCTGCTGTTGCGGCCAGTACACGCCCAGCGCTTCGAGCAAAGCCGTTTCGCGATCCCATCTGTTCCTGGCAAGAACATCCAATAAAACGGGTAGCGACGACTTCCTCTTGAAGCGAGACAGCGCAAAGGCGAATCCTCTTACGTCCCTGCTATCGGTGAACTTGCCCAATGCGCGTTCGATATCATGAACAGCAGGCTGGTAGTTGATGAGCGCCAAGCTTCTGGCAGCGCGCTCGGCGTCACGGCTGTCGGTAGTAGTTCTCAATGCGTGATGCAGTACGTCGCCGAGACTTCTATCTCTCGTCCAGCCAGCCACCGTGAGCGCGAAATGGAACACATCCGAACGGTCATGCTTGGCCAGGATTTCTCGGCAGAGCTGCGCCTGCTCCTTCGGGGAAAAGTACCCGATTGCTATGAGAGCCGCATTGCGGCCCTCCTCGGAAGCAGTGTTATCCCTCACAAGTTGCTGTAGGCGGTTCGCGTCAAGGACACCCCGAGTGAGTAGAGGCACAATTGCCTCTTCGGGAATATGGAGCTCTATTTCGGGAGACGAATAGAGATAGCGCATGATAGCCTCTGCGCTCGTGGAAGTGGCGCAGGTGCCCAAAGCACGAATGATGTCATGAATAGTGTCGCGGGTACCTTCCCAATTCCTTTTGCTAGCCTCCTCCACTTCATCCAGGAGAAACGCCTCAGCGCCAGGGTCTCCCAACACCCAGAATGCCTCCGCTATTTTTCTCTTCATCCAATCGACGTTATTGTGCAGGAGCCGCCCCAACTGCGGAACAAAATCGGGTGCCTGGCAGACAGCCAGCGTATATAGTATTGGAATCTGATTATGGGCATCCATTCGAATCTCGAGTTTGGCTGGCGCAAGCTTCTCCACAAGGGGCTCTACTAACCGTTGAGCGACGCTTCTTCCCTTGCTGTCCAGACGCCGCCTCGCATCAACGAGGGCTCGCAAGAGCTCCGGCCGCCATGTCCTCTCTATTCTGGTTAGAGCCTGAAACACCTTACCATCAGATAGTCCTCCATCCTCCAAGCTAAGGAGAAGCGTCTCCAGCACTAAGCCGTGCGCCGCAGCCAGGTTAAGATAGTCGGCTGCCCACAATGCCTCTACTTCAGACAGGTTTCCACTTCCTCTTAGCGCGGTCTCTAAGGAGTGGATGATGATCTCATGCGCCTCCGCCAAATTGAGCTTGGCCAGTGCCGTAAGCAAACTCGGCAATAAGAAGAGAGTACGGCTGTCCTCTTCCTCTACGAACTGCCACCTATGTAGAGCAGCGCGCAAGGTAGATAGGGCGCCGGGCGAAGGCGAGTGGCTCAGGTATGAGGCCGCGCGATCTACCGTTTCCCAATCATCAGAAGCAAGCGCAACGGCGGCATGCTCGCCGTACTGGAGCTCTCGAAGCCGAAGGGCTGCCCAAAGTGCGTTGCTGAGGAGTTCTATGTCTGCGGGGGGTATGGTCTCGAAGCATCGTTGCAGAGCCGAAACTATACTCGCATCCTTGTAGCCATTGATGCCTATCGTCCTGAGACATCTTTGCCTACGCTCGATGCGCTGCTTACCATCGGCGATAACTGCTAATCTTTGAGACTGCAGCCAGCTATCGAGCTCCTGGGGTTCAGCCAGGAGCTCCCTGAGCATTTCTACTGCGCCGTCCCATTGGCTCGTGAATGGCCGACCATCCAGTATCCGCTCGTAATCTGAATGGGACTCGTTTAGCTGCTTGTGCAGCACGCGCGCTGCCAGGTACTCGCGAAACGTAGGATGTATCCATTCGCATATGCCATCCTTGCAGAAGAGAACGCCGCTCCGCCTACCCAGCACCTGGATCACTTGTTCGGCAGTAACCTCCGCCAGATCTTCAGATAAGTTTAGCGTTTGTCTCAGGTAGGCGGCGACTATGGGCGACAGCGTCAGGACGGTGTCAAACTGGGGCTGATCCGACGTGGAGAAAGCCAAGCGTTCAAGTATCTTGCTGGATAGCCTAACGAGTGACTCCTCGATCTCAGTTGCTAAACCGTGCTCGCGTGCCTCGGACAGCCAGGTATCGATAAACTGACGGTAGAGTTCCGTGCGGCGTATCGGGAGCTGACCACTCTTGCTATAGACGTTCGCTGCAACTGTGATAAGGAGAGGCGCGCCGTTGATGAGCGGCCTGGTGCTACCTATTGTTCTCGGCTCCTGGCTCGTGATTTCTAGTCTGTCGAGCTGGGTGACGAATTCATGGTACTGGTCTCCCAATAGCTTACGAGCCAGGTCTGTCTCTTGAAGAGCCGTGAAAGGTAAGACCTTACAATGCTGAAAGCGGGCTTCTAGCTCTGCACTCAGATTGGTCGATGGCCTTGAAGTCATGACAATGTGCGCAATCGACTCCTTAGCTACGTCTATTAGTGAGTTCAGCCATCGGAGGAACCTATGCCTGGCAGGATCAGGAACCTCATCCAGGCCATCGAGAAAGAGCACCCAACGGGTATCTGCTTGCTTGGGCCATTCAGCAAAGAACCCCTGCGGGATTGGCTCAAGCTGGGCTATCTCCCCTGCCCGGTCTAGCGCCGCTCGCAATCTGTCCTCTATCTGCAAGCCCTCCACGGCGCCGAGCCATCTAGCACGAAGTACCATGGGAAGGTACGGTTTGTCGAACCCAACTTCTGCGGGAGCATCCCATACCCGTTTGGCGACGTACCGAAGCAGGGTCGACTTACCGGCTCCAGCATCGCCAGTGATGAACAGATGGGGCAGTGCTATATTGCCTACAAGGCTCCTGATGGCCTGTGGCACGCTGATATCGGTGTAAAGCGAGGTAGGAGAGGTAGGATCTGATGCCTCTGAGTCATCGTTCGCTGGCTGGCGGCGGTGGAGCCCGCGCACGCTCAACGGAACATAGAGTTCGTCAATGGATTGGGTACCCGCGCCTGATAGACTGTAACTCAGCCCAACATACGGTAGGTTATCGCAGTAGGTCCGATGAGCGCGAAGATAACCCTCCAGAAGCTGAGGTGAGGTGCCCGAACCCGGCTGAAGGAGTTCGCCCACACGAGCGACCGTTTGGTCTGCAGCGTTACGAATGGTCTCCGTGAGAACGTCGGTCTGCTCTGCAAGGGCTTGTTTCAGCTTGTCTTCCAGCGTATTGAGGGTGTCCTGACCCAGAGGATCACGCTCCGCCGGTGGAGTGCTATCCAGCTTCCGCTTCCACTCGACCAGTTCTCTCAGCAAGGGGAGTTCTTGACCGGACGACGTATTCAAATCGGCCAATTGAGCATGGAGACCCTTCTGAGCTTGGAGCTGCGTGGCACGCCATGCTCTGTCATCGTTCTTCAGTTCGTTCACAAACGCTTGAGTGAACCGGTCTACTAGGCGCTCTCTCACAAACCTCTTCAGGTCGTCGTCGTGCCCGGTAAGATACTCATCAAGATAGGCGTCAAGCTTAGCTTTGAGGCTGCCTCGGTCTGATGCACCCCCTTGACCAACCAACTCCTGAGCCGCATGTGCCGTCGTCTGCTGTAGGAAGATATCCACATGGTTTCGTAGGTCCTTGAACGCAGCCTGGATCACAATCTTGTTGGGGTCTATATTACTTCGGCAGAAGCGCGATATGCAGTCCTTCTCTATCTGTTTCAGGGCATTTGAGAATGCACGTTTGAGAGCCCGCTGAATATCAGGGTCCCTAAGCCATAGCGTATAGACTCGGGGGAACACCTCATTGATATGCTCTTGAAGCAGCGTCGTAGCCAAGCCGCTACCAATATTCAGGCAGATTGCGGCTATAACTGGATTCAAGGAAATTGCGCCGACAGCTGTAATCGCAACTGCCATAATGCCCGTGATCAATTGTTCGCGACGAGCCATTTGTCCTCAGCATTCTAGCGGCACCTGGTAGCCGTCCTGTTCGTTCCGCTTCCGAAACAGTATATCACGTACACTCTCCTGCGCAGAAAGGACGGCTGCGGTTGCCCAATAGACTTCAAGTCGGCTACGAGCAAAGAGCCGACGCCAGTACTGATAGTGCTGAGGCAAGTATTAGTCGATGTGCCAAGGTTGATCACTCGACTGAGGAGTCGTCGGCGCTGACCCCTCTGGCTAGGCCTTCGCAGATCTCCACGTAGGCGGATATGGGTGGGGATAGGGACGGGGAGGCGTGGGCAGCAGTGAGCGGCTACTATCGTCGGGGCATCCCTTGCATCGACCTCTACGTTGAGCGCAATAACCGACGGACGCCGCGGCAAGGCCTCTTCTACATCTTTGAGCGAGGGCAGATCGTGGCTGGGGGATTCAGGAGCCGGGCGGCGGCAGACGCGTCGTATCGCGAGCTGCGAGACGCGGCCGGATGTAAGCCTGCTTCACGCTCGGTGCTAACCGGTGAAGAGCGGCAGCACGGTATCGCCCATGAGGCGTAAGAGGATGTCGTCGCACGGTTTGAGCTGTATTAGATAGAGTTTCGCGGGCGCCGTCCTGCAAGGTAACAAACGTAGTATCGGAAGTTCATACCAGAGAGCGCTCACCTGGGAAGGTATCCAGGCGAAGCAAGACTGTAGGGGAGTGTGCCTTGCGCATATCGTAGAGGTTCGGGGCACCAGAGTCTTATCGATGGGCTATGCTGGTTATGGATACGATATGTGTGAAAGCTGAGGTAGCCAAGACAGGCACGAGGGCTATGACAGATAGGAACAGAAGCGCGAGCGGCGTGACAGCCGCCGTTTATGCATTCAGCCACACGCTCCATTTGAGATATTACGATCAATCTCAGCAGGTCAGATCCACAGATTCACACAGGGAGGTCTGGCCAAATCATACGTCGCACAATTTCTAAGAGTGCAAAGTTAGTCTTTTGGAATGCAGCATCAATACTGGCCTTTTCTTCCACTGGTAACTCCTCGACTGCGACCTGTTCAGGAGCGAGCGAGCCGCTGGCACTACTCGCGCCACCAGATGTAGGTGGTCTCCGGAATAGGTCTGTTATTGTCTCAATTACCCCATCTAGAACCCGGCGATCAGCCCCAAGTACGTAGTTCACGCTCGCAATAACAGCTACCCTAAGCCACTCTACCGGTGACCCCCATGGAAACAGAATTAGCTCACCCAGCAATAGAACTCCAAAGGCCAGCGTCCTTTTTCCCTTCCTGTCGGGTCGATCAGTGTGGTAGAAGAGCACCAGTACCGCCCCGAGCATAATGCCCGCCCCCAAAAACGCTAGAAACGACTCTTCTTCCATTGCCATCTCCCTCCCTCGTGTTGTGCGACCCTCTTACTGACATCCACGCGCCAGGCTCGCTTTTTTCATCCATAAAGAGGGTCATTAGCATAAAACTGCTCCAAGATGGTGCTGTTTTGGCAGTAACATTTGTCATCATTTCGCGTGATAATTAAGTAGATGGCAAGATCGTGTTGAACAGTTCTTCCCACGTGACCGTTTCTTGCGACGGACGTATATAGAAGTAGGTCGTAGGAAGCAGTAAGTTGCAGGCTCGCCCACCAAGGACCATCGGGCGGATATGGGATGTAGTTGGGGTTTGACTCGTTAGAATTCAGCGATATCTTCCGCAGGTTCACCGAACGAGCCAAGCGAGAGGGTGAGGCTGCGCCCACACGTCTAAATGAGGCTGAGTTTCATCTCATATATAACCTTTATGGTGCGCAACTTATGAAGTTCTGCTACTGCATGATGGGGAACTGGGGAGAAGCAGAGGAAGTCACACACGACGCGTTCATAAAGGTGTTCTCTGGCCAATGGACACATTTTCCTGATAAGGGGCTCATGTATCGATTGGCGACTCAGGCATGTATCAGTCAGCTTCGAAAGCGTCGCCATACAGATGTAGGCTACTTAGACGATGAAGTAGCAGAGAATATGGCCTCGAACGAGCCAGGTCCCGAGGATGAGGCATTAATTGACGAAAGACGAGTTGAGCTCGCACGGCTAATAGCCCGGCTCCCTTTTCAGGAGCGTACCGTGATGTTGCTAATCTGGCGGGGTTTTACTCGAGGGGAAATCGCCGATATCTTAGGGATAGATCCCCGGGCAGTGTCGAGCCGACGCCACCGGGCATACGGAAAACTACGAACGTGGCTGGATATCGAGGTATAGAATGATGTTCCACAACAAAGAAGCAGACCTGCTCGACACCTATTGTGAAGCCTTGAAGCGCGGAGAACATCCATTGCCGCCAGGCTTGGACCACAGTCTCGCGAAAGTCGCAGACTATGTGCAAGAGCACCGATTTGGTTATTGGCCGGAGCCAAGTGAAGAGATTATGGCTCGGTTGGATGCAAGAGTTGCCGCTAGTATAGCCGCTAACGTCCCGACACAACGAACAACCTTGAGGGCACAGGTTGTGCCGACGTTTCTTTCAACGAGCAGGCAGTTGTGGAAGCAGCCATATTCAAGGGATCCCTCCAGCGTTCCTACACATCGCCAGAAGAGACCTATGGCAGGCTTGGTCATACTTCGGGTGATACTGGGCAGCTTCCTGTGCTACGTTATGCTCCTATTCACCCTGCTAGCTACTCACTCGCCTGCGGAGATGCCCACTCAGGCTGTCATCGGATATCCATTGTCCGATACATGCAGTGGACCAAACCCTCCACCAGATCTAGACTGCCCCGGGCCGGTAGTCCGGGTTACACCCCCGACGCCCGTAACGTCGATAGTGCTTTGCGGATCCATCGCACAGAATACCACTCTCACGTTATCAGAGAGCCCATATGTCGTGTCCTGCAACTTGACTGTAAGTAGCGGGGTGACATTGACTATCGGATCAGGGGTAATGATGAAGTTCGAATCCAATGCTGGGCTAATTGTGAACGGTACGTTACGTACGGAAGGTTCACCAAATAACAAAGTGATCTTTACATCAAGACAATCTACACCTGCGGCTGGAGATTGGTTAGGCATCTACTTCGCCCCGACCAGCAGCGGAAACACACTCGACCATGTAATCGTGACTTATGCTGGGCAGGTCGCCAGTTTGCCTCACTTGGATTACGCAGCTAGTGGAACCAATGTCAGCCTCGACCGCACTTGGTCGAGCTTGTACGTAGATGAATCTTCGATCACCATCTCCAATAGCGTTATCTCTGATGGTCGGGGCGTGGGTGTAAACATATACAAAGGCTCGGCCTCAATCACTGACAGCACCATCTCCAACATGCTCTCCGGCACGGAAGTGGTCGGTACGGCTACCTTTAGCTACAACGGTCATGGAGTATTTGCGTACAATGATGATGCCCCGACTGCTGCTTTCTCCATCACCGGAAGCAGGGTCATCAGCAACGCTGCTACAGGTGTATCCGTGAGAAACGAACAGCCCCCTACTATCACCAACAACACTTTTACCAGCAACGCTGGCGCTGCAATACAACTGACGGGACACTCACTCTCTTCGGCCAGCGGAAACAACTTTGCCACAGGCAATGGGATCAACGGGATAGCCGTAGACGCAACTATATCCGCAGATACCACCTGGCCTTACAGCAACATCCCCTACATACTGAATGGGGTCACAGTAAACAAGGGCACAACCCTCGCCTTGATGCCGGGCCAGATTCTGAAGTTCGCCCCGACGGCCCACTTCTCAGCCCCTGCCCGATTGAATGTGCAAGGCACCTTGCTGGCGCAAGGCACGGCATCTAATCAGATTATCTTCACCTCACTGAAGGACGATACCCATGGTGGTGATACCAATAATGACAGCAGCATGAGTTTGCCTGCTGCGGGGGACTGGTCAGGTATGTACTTCGCTTCGACCAGCACGGGTAATCTACTGGAGAACGCTGTGGTCACGTATGCAGGGCAGACATCTAGTATCCCGCACTCAGATCCAGCAGTTAGTGGTTCCCTCAATTATTCCCAAACCTGGTCCAGTTTGTACGTGGATGGGGGATCTCTAATGATTCGCAATAGTACAGTTGCCTCAGGATTAGGCGTTGGGGTCAATGTGTATCTGGGTACTGCGACCATCAACAATAGCAGCATCGTCGACATGCGCAGTGGATCAGAGGTCATTACTACATACACATATGACTACCACGACCATGCGGTCTACAACTTCGGCGGTACTGTGAACACTGAGAACAAAGGAAGTTTCAGAAGTCAGGGCAACACTTGGCTCTGGGACGTTGATCGGATATGATTCCGATTCCTGCAATCGTGAGCTTTAGGTATTGTTGCCTGGCATCTCGTTCCGTGATTTAACTTTTCAGCCTTGTTCTTCCAGGAATTCAGAAGTATACTATCAATTGCTGTACGAGTAATCAAGTATACATCACTGGTTGGGATGGTTATATCTCGATCTAAAGCGGTATCCTGCGAGGTTTCAGCGCCAATGTGCCTTCTCCAAGGAGGATCTGTTGTGTCGCGTTATCAGCTTCATTGGGCGCTACTGATCTTGCAATGTATGCTTGCTTTCCACGCACTCAGTACATCTCCAACGTACAGGCAAGAAAGTAGTCGCACCTTTCCAGAGATAAGAAAGATGATCTAAGGCAATTTCCTGCAATACTGGTTGACCCATGGTGGATTCCCATAGGTATTAGGTTTCACGATGTCATAGACCTCACACTAGCTGTATGCGGTTTAATACTTCGAGCGCAGTATTAGAGCTTCACCATGAAAACAAGCTCGGAAAAACGTGTGATGTTTCGACATCAATTTGGTTTTCTCGAATACTGGTTGTTGGGAACGTAAAAGTGCGCGATAGCTATAGGCGCCGCTTAATTGAGACATGTTAAGCGTTACGCAAGAGATTGTGGTCTCCGCGTTCTGATGCTTTCTCAGAGTGGAGATCGCGTGCTTTGAATCCTGACACTTCGCAATTGAACGCATTTTGTGAATCAGTTCTTTGTCGTTATCATACCCTTATCATGCTGTAAATGAGGGAGGCTGGCATGTCTCGTATCATGGATCAGTTAGTGCGGTATCTTGATCTACATGACCTAGATTATCAGCGCGACGATGAAAGTGACGTTCTGCTGCTTGCTGGTATTAGCACGCCTGGCGGAGACCTAGACGTTGCTGTGCAGGCGGAGGGCGAGACCGCCGTGCTAGTGCAGGTTCTACATATTGAAACAATACTGGGCGGCGAGGAGGAGGTATTAGCAATTCTAGCTTGGCATTTGCCGCAGGTCAATTTGGCGTACGACCCTATTGACGGCGAACTATGTGCTCGTCTCCTGGTGCCCGTTAGCAGTGGGAAAGTCAATGATGAGATTATGACCCAAGCTCTGCGTGTCCTGCTGTCTTATGCCGATCTAGCGCGTACTGCTCTCCGCTTGACCCGTCAGGGCCTAACGGTAGAGGTCGCGCTTGATCAGGCGCTGACAGATCATGCACGGGCGCTCGGTTCCGATCAGCGAAAGCCGCTCCTGTCATTTGGAGATGACCAGTTGCTGGGCACATCGTCGCCCGTAACTCCCGACGTCACGGTCACACAAGCGGCAGGCAATCTACTTCAGGAGGAGCAATCACTTGATCGTCCCTTGTTCGAGCGCACTCAGCATCTGCTGACTGGACTCGCGGGTGCATCTGATCGGGAAGCGTTTGTCCGTGAGCATCTTGATGAGTTTGACGATGAGATCCTCACGATTCTAGTCTCCTCCGCCGAACGTGCTCAGCAGCAGGGGCAAAACAGCATCGCCGATGGACTTCAGCTTCTGATCGGCATGATTCAAGCCGCACGCTTGGCCCTCAATTCCACCACCCGACGTGAGATGGAGTTGCTCTATCAACTTCTTGAAGTACCAACGCCAGAGGCTTTAGCTGTGCTGATAGATACATGGCCCGAAGTCCTGGCCCACAAATTCCGGGACCGGGTAGCTAGCTTACATCGGACTGCTGTAGCCAGAGGCGAATTAGGAATAGCGGCACACCTGGAGGAATTGCGAAGGTGGATTGAGAGTGAGCAGATGGCTCGCCCGCTACACGTTGCCCTACTCACCCTTATGACATTGGATCATTGGGAGGACACCCGTCGAGCCGCACAGGCCGATACCCAACTTCACAGCCCAACAGCCCTGGCTGCACTCGCTGATCTGGCCACCCGGGCTGCCTCTCGCGGCGATGAAAGCCGTGCGCGTGCTTACCTAGAACATCAGGAGCGCCTGAACAGTTGGCAGCAGAATAATTTTGCGCCTGATCACCCAGAGGTAGAAGACAATCCAAATTTGGCTGCTCTACCTCATGAGGCGCGATCAATATTCATCAAACTACTCGCGCTCGCAAATCAAGAAGACCTGGTCATAGCCGGCAGCAGGTAGAATTGGGTCGGGCTTTCCTGGCGCTGGTGGACTGTACTCAAGCCCCATGGCCCTGGGCAGCAGTGCAGGGTACATTGGGCGACGCGCACATGGCATTATACCGTGCCACCAGTGATCCGTCGGAGGCTGATAAGGCCGACGAAGCTTACCGGTCAATGATGGAAGTTGTGACAGTGAAAGAGGCTCCGAGAGAGTGGGCAGCAACGCAGCTCAACCTCGGTAGCCTGCTCACGAGGCGCTATCAGCAAACAGGTGAGGAATTGTGGGCAGAAGAAGCGGACAAAGCATATCGAGCGGCGTTGGAAGTACTTACCCGGGCGATAACCCCGTCGGAGTGGGCAGTGATAAAGCACAGCCTGGGTAACCTATATGCAATACGTTATGAGCGAACTGGGGAGTCGTATTGGGCTGAGGTGGCAGGAGCAGCTTACCGGGAGGTGCTGGAAGAACAAACACAGGAAGCAGCTCAGGCAGAATGGGCACAGGTACAGACCAACCTGGGCAGCCTGCTGGCAAAACGTTATGAGAGGACAGGAGAGGAGCGCTGGGCAGAGGCAGCAGAGGCAGCCTTCCGTGCTGCGTTGGAATTGCGTACACGAAAAGCAGCACCCGTAGAGTGGGCAACGACACAGCACAATCTAGGCAGCCTATTTATCACGCGCTATGAACGGACGGGAGAGGAACGCTGGGCAGACGAGGCGGAAGCAGCCTTCCGTGCTGCGCTAGAGATCGTAGACTTAGCTTCCATTCCGGTTGATATCTTACCGCCGCAGCGTAACTTGGCCCTCCTGTTAGCCCGCCGCGAACGTTGGGTCGAGGCAAGCACGGCCTTCGCCGAAGCCATCGGGACATTGGAACGTCAGTACTTGGTGGCGGCCAGCGATGCCGAGCGTCGCCGTCTCATGGCTGACCATGTTGCTCTATACAATGCTCACGCTTATTCTCTGTTGCGCTTAGGCGACTCAGTAAGTGCACTTGCCCGTTTGGATGAAGGCCGCGCCCGCATCTTAGGCGAAGCGCTGGGGCTAGACGAGACGGCTCGATTGGCCTATGGCGCCGATGGCGTAGAGCGATTGCGGAGCCGGCGTCGAGCACTACACATTGCTGAGGGAGATTTAGACAGGGCTGAGGCCCGACTGCGTGTGGGAGTTCCCAGCAGCATCGAGGTCGAATTATCCACTCGTGAACAGGCGGCATCCCAGGTGCGTGCCGCCTACAATGCTTTACGTGAAGAGGTGCAGTCGCTTGGACTGGAGCCACCCATCCTTAATAACACTGACTTGGTACAGATGCTGCCGCTTGGTACAGCAGCCGTTGCCCTTCTGATCGGTCCAGATACCTACGCTCTAGTCTTGTACGAAAATGCCGTTCGTGTAGTGCCACTCCCCAATTTTAACATGGATGCGGTTGCGCGCTTGATAGGTGATCTGCCCGCATCAATTGAAGTGTGGCTTCAGGCCTACAACGCCCGAAGGGCAAAATGGCTTACATTGCGAACTGCGCGGGAGGCGGGGGGCGACTCATCAGTCGTAGAGGCTGAGGCGCTACTGGCGGAACGGACCTGGAGAGCCACATTAGAAGCTATCGCATCCACACAAGGAACCTATCAGCTAGGTTGGTACTTCGCCTATCAGTTCGCGTTTGTGTTGACAAGCGGCGAGCAGCACCCTGCTGCCGAACGTGCCGCCTTTGATGCTTGGAAGGCGACTGTGAATCGCACGTTAGCCGCCTTGCAAGCGTGGTTGTGGGAACCATTGGCTGCGGCAATGCCAGCTACCGTGGCTAGGGTGTTACTGCTGCCCAGTGGAGCTGCCGCCCTACTCCCTATACATGCAGCGGCCCCACCGCACCTAGCAGTTGCCTATACGCCCTCACTAGCGGTTTGGCGGCGCTGTCAGGAGTTGGTTCCTAAGCGTTTTGCCAACTCTCTCATCCTGGCTACGCCAGCCTCGCCACATGATCTGGTGTCTACCTCTGCCCCTGAATGGCTCACCGGGCATTTCAGTGCACCTGGCTACCCAGCCCCTCTCCGTCTTGATCAGAAGGAGGCTACAATAGACGGGGTACTGCGTGGTGCAATCGGACGGGGAGTGGTCCATTTCTCCGGCCATGCTTTTTATAACTGGGACGATCCACTGCGTTCAGGGTTGCTATGTCATGATAATGTACTGACGCTATCACAGATCCGCCAGGAGTTGGACCTGAGTACAGCGCGGTTGGTGACGCTCAGTGCTTGTTCGACCGGCATAAGTGACGTGTTTCACTCAGGAGAGGAATGGCTAGGATTGCCAGCGGGGCTATTAGAGATGGGTGCACCCGCTGTTGTAGCTAGTCTTTGGCCAGTCAACGATCTAAGCACCGCATTCCTGATGGACCGATTCTACGCACTGTGGTTAGAACCAGGGACAGAGCGGACGATCGCTGAAGCGTTGCATGATGCGGCAGAATGGCTGCGGCAGGCGACATGGGCAGAGCTAGGAGCGCGCATGACAGGTGGCGGATTGTCAATGGAGCAGCACGTATTGCTGAGTGAGTTGTTGGGTAAAATGCAAGCGGTAGGGGCCGTGAAGATGCCCAACGTTGTAGGCGGAGACTTTATCATCCGGATGGCGGAGGCGGAGCCGGATGAACGGCCATTCGCCGAGCCATACTACTGGGCTGCCTTCGCCTCCTATGGTGCCATATTCGAGCAGAACCGTACTTTAGGCCCTATCGGCTACTAGGATCATCCACCTAGGGGGATTTCAGTCAGATCTGAGTTTCTCTCTATTAGGATACTTTGCCCCCTGGTGTTGGCTTCGCTCTCTCCATACCTGGTAGCTCGTAATACCACTTGCAACGGCTCGTTACCCACTACATTGTAGAGGCGCGACTTGCGCACCAGTGCATTGTGAAGTGAAGGTCCCTCTGCCAGTCGCTAGCATGGTCCATGGCCAAGCACTTCCTCATTTGTTCAGAGTCAGTTGGGGTCAACAGGTGGGCTATATGATTCGTTGCCATAGTGATATCCAAGTTCGGAAGGTGCGATGCCATACCTATAGCTAAGATGAAGATCTGGTGCAGTCCTAACCCCTCGAATGTACTCACGGTTGGCTGCTCAGCCGAGGCCATGCACTCTTCAGCCAGCCAGCTAGCCAACGCAATTGGTCGGTCCACACCGCAAACTCCTTTGGCCGCTCCAGCGCCGCTTGCGTTAGCGCAGTAAGACGGCGCATCCGGCCTAGCACTGTCTCGTCCAGACTACCCAACCCTCCTGCCCCCCCGGCAGGAACCGGTTCCGCTTCCGCTTGCCGTTGGGCAAGGCTTTCGTCGCTTAGGCTTACTTTCTCCGGCTGTAGTAGCGCCCAGGTGCGTACGGCTGAGCGAAACCCAGGTACATTATAGAGCGCCACGGCAATACGTCCTGTAAGCAATTTCAACTTGTTTTCGCACATCTCCCTCAACTGGTCCCAAATCTCCTCCGGCAACTGCGGAGCTTCACCAGGCGCGAAGTTGCCCAACTTCGCGAACATACCATCAATGTCCGCAACTAACGCGGCCGCCTCAGGCGCATAACCCATCAAGAGAGTAAGCCTCTCCGCTGGTAGGCTCTGCGCTACCTCAGCTAAAGCAAGCAAATTTGCGACCAGATCATCTACTCGCAGTTCACGATTCATCCAGCATCCCCTCTAGGATTTGAACTAGAACACAGCACCATACGCAGCAAACGTCCCCCAGTAGTAAGGGGATGCAAACGGCTTCTCATCAGGGTTAGCTCTCGCCATCTCGATGATGAAATCGCTCCCCGCTGAATGGGGCATTTTTAGCGAGCTCGCCGTCTGCATCTCTGCCAATAAACTGTCAAGCAGAGAGCGCAGTTCGTCCGACAGTTCACTAGCCGCAACCCGCTCCCCCAGGTCAGCCCAACTCGCTCTACGCAGCCACTGAGCTGCTTCGCGCAGTGCTCCTGATATAGTTCGCCTCGCCTCCGGCTCCAGCCACAGTGAATAGAAGCGGTCCATCAGGAAGGCCGTGCTCAAATCATTGACCGGCCACAGGCTCGCCACCACCGCTGACGCTCCAGCCTCCAACAGCCCAGCTGGCAGCCCCACCCACTCATCACCCGATTGGAATACGTCACTCACCCCAGTAGAACAAGCACTCAACCCCACGAGGCGTGTCGTCTGTAGATCCATCTCTTGTCGTGCTCGGGCCAGGGTCAGTACTCCATCATGGCATAGTAGACCTGAAAGCAGTGGCTGGTTCCAGTTGTACCCAGCATGGCCCGAAAAGTGTACCACGCCTCGACCCGCGGAATCACGCAGCACCCTCTCTACGGTCGCCTCCTTCTGGTCGAGATGCAAAGGTTCCATTATAGACTCTGGACCGCCTATCTTGGCGAAAAGTTGGACGAGCCATTCTGCTTCGGCAGATGTGAACGCCAGGTCGTCTGGTGGGCTTGGGGTAGCTATCAGCAATGAGTTGGCTTCGCGTTCTATCGCAGCCTCCCGGCATCGCAGCCACACACCTAATGATGGCGCATATCCTACTGTCATATCTGTGGCTGCGTGCAAGGGTAGCAGTGCCGCCTCACCACCTACCAATAGCAATACCTCCCTTACCTCATCTGACAGCACAGCCCTTATCGGTGACCAAAATCCCTCCCTGATCACCTTCACAGTTCTCTCCACAAGCCCCTTCCAGGCCTTCAGGGCCGCACGCTCTGCACTCAGATGCCCCTCACCTCGTACCGCTTCAAAGGCCAGCTGGTAGCCATAATACCATCCTGCTTCATAGTTGCCCTGTGTGGCCGCCACCTCATCCAGCGTTCTAAACCAGTTGCCGACGGCCTCGTGCAGTTCTGCTTCGACAGTGGCTCCAGGTCCTGCGCTAGTCCTCGCGCTTTCCCTGTTTTCGTGTAGCGCATATGCTAATGCCTTTTGGGCTGTATAGGCACTGTAGTCATCAGCCCACACTTCCACCTGGGGTGATAAAGCATATACCAGCGCTTGGATATCCACCTTTCTGAAGTCTGGCAACTCTACAGCGAGGACGATGCCCTCATGAAGCAGAAGAGCATGAGAAACAGAACTCGGGAGCAGAGCAACGACGGCCACATAGGACGGCAGCGGCAGTTCTGCCAGATCATCCACGGTGAGCACAGGTGGATCAAGGCCAAGTGCTCGCACCTCTGCTCGTAACTCATCGTATGCTGATCGAACCTGCGCTGCGGCTCTATCTCGTTCGTCTGCCGCATTGTTGAGGGCAGGGCCGGGGGTTGATGCTCGCAACAGACCTTCAGCAACGTCCAACTTCCCCTCAACGTAACGTAACACTCCACGCAGGGCTCGCAACCGTGCCACTCTCTCTTCACCGTGTGCTGAACGCGCCTCCCCCTCCAGTCCTAATGTCTCGCCCAACCCTCGGGCGCGACCTTCGTCTAGGCGGGCAAGTGCGCGTGCAGGTGCGCCCATGCGCAACAGGCAATAAGCGTGCTCCTGGTACAGCGTGACATGCTCTGTCATCAGGCGCCTACGCTCGGCATCACTTGGCGCAGCAAGGTACTGAAGCTCCGCAGTATGGACAGCATCTGCATAGGCAGCGTCCGCCTGTACCCACTGCCCCCTCTGGGCTAACTGACGTGCCAGATTGCGCTGCGGGGGCAGTGAAAAGGCAGGCTCAACTAGAGGATTCATTACGCTGAGCGCCGCACGGTAGGCCTCCTCCGCCTCTTGAGCATAGAACTCCTCGCCTGTCCTCTCATACTTTGTGGTTAGCAGATTACCCAGATTGCCCTGAGTGCCTGCCCAATCTGAGGGAGCAACTTCCTGAGTGCGCACTCCCAATGCTGCACGATAAGCCCTGTACGCTTTCTTGGCATAGCGCTCTTCGTGGCTCTGTGTGTATCGTCTGGAGAACAAGTTACCTAGACTGCTTTGTATTTGTGCCCAAGCGTAAGGCGTTGCTTCCCAGGTTAGTACCTCAATCGCCATCCGAAATGCCCGCTCTGCCTCCTCAGCATACCTATCCTCTTCTGTTTGCTCATACCTTGTGGTTAGAAGAGTACCCAAATTACTCTGAGTTCCAGCCCAAGCTGAGGGGGCAGCTTCTCGCGTATGCACCTGCAATGTTTCCTGATACGCCCGTTCTGCCTCTTGGGCGTAGCGCTCCTCGCCTGTACGATCGTACCTTCTGCTGAAGAGACTACCCAGGTTGTTCTGCGTTCGCGCCCAACCGTAAGGGTCAGCTTGCTGAGTACAGACCTCTAGCGCCCACCGAAAGGCTCGTTCTGCCTCCTGGGCGTACCGGTCCTCACCTGTGCGTGCGTACCGTGTGCTGAACAATAGGCCCAAATTGCTTTGAATTTTCGACCAATCTGAGGGGTCAGCTTCCGGTGCAGTATGCACCTCCAGTGCCTCCTGATAAGCTGCCTCTGCTCTATCCGCCTCGTCAGGATTGTTGGCATAGTCGTATATGACTTGGTGGGCGTTGCCCTGTATGATTAGCGTGGCGCACAGCAGAGCGGACGTGTTGGTGCGCCCGAGGTATTTTAGCAACTCTTGGCAGGCCTCGACCGTGCGGATAACCCGGACCATCTCATCGCCTATCTTCACGTCTTTGAGGTCTTGCAGCAACTGCTGTATGTTGGCTGGTAGTGACGCTAATTCTCGTACACGCCGGAAGGCCCAAACCATTTCTAAAAACCTCCACAGATCTGACGCCCTCGGACCACGTGTTCTCCTCATCAACTCGCTGCAGGCACTCAGTACACTGTCGCTGAAACGCTCCAGATTGTCTCGGACAAAGGCTAACTGATTCCGTTCCCCCCTCATCGCGCCTAGCAGGTCCCCGGCCTCGGCAGGCAACGACAACAGGGGGTCTGTCTCCGTAACTTTGCTTGCATCGAAGTCGTCCATCACCCGATCTAGCGCCTGCTCTGTTGTCATCCCCGCGCGTATCAGAGGCAGGGCGGCCCGCGCCATTATGGCTTGACTAAGCTGGAGCTTAAGGGCTTCGCTGATGATGACTTCCTCCTCCTCTCCGGCACTGCTCTGTAGCGTCAGCCTGGCATACAGTTCCCCATCATCAGGGTTCCGAGCCAATCCAATCAGAGGCAATCGCCAAGCTAGATCTAGGAGTGCCCTCTCATCCTCAGCCCTCACCGTTTCCAGACCCACGATGTCCAGCAGCATCATGCCTGCATAAATCGGTCTGACGCCGAGCTCTAATTTACCATCAGGATGATTGAGCACTACCTTCAAAAGGCCGCGCTCACCATCCCATTGGTGGGGCCAATCGTGGTGGTCAAACCAATGGACAAGTTTGTCCAAAGCATTAGACATGACCATCTCCGTTTCATATCGGGAAGCCTACTTTACACTGGACGATTTGATGGTATTAGGTCCAAGAGTGGCAATGGAATGGGGGGTCGCTATAGGGGAAGTGTCAGGATTGTCCTCCGAGCATCATGCGTACGAAAGTGGACGGTAAGGACGGACGGACGGAAGAATGAAGGGACGAGATATGAATTATGAGAGCGGGCAGCGTGATCTAGGCTGTGCAACGCACTATGCAAAGGCACAACCGTATCAGCCTACCACCTGAGCCTACGTTACCTGCTTCTCAAGATCGTTAGGATACAGGGAACTCACTCAACCGTCTCCAATGGCTGTGCCAGCGTAGCTATCATTTGGACAATATTCAGAGGCAAATACCTAATCCCGTAACTATTATACCGCGTAATCTGAGTTTATGAAATGGTTCTGGCTAAATGCGGGGTCAACTTGGTATAGAGGTCCTTCAGGATATTCTTGATAACCACCCCATAGGCGTCAAATTAAGGAATTCACAAGCTCAATTGGAAGAACTTGAAGCTTGGTTACTTTGCCCCTGGTAGCAGGAATGTTGATGCTGTCGCCCAACGGTTGAGCCAATCGGACTCAACTATCCATGAGCGCTACCTGGGCTCAGATAGACGCGCTATAGGGGTTGGCTCACACGTATCTGCAGCACATCTTGACGGCTGTAGTTATGAAGCTATGAACATCGTGCGGTTCGTCGCCTGGTGGTGAGGAGTGCGACATGCCAGCACCCGTGTTTCGCACTTTGCGACCTTGGCTCCAGCACTGGCTGAAGTTTGAGTCCTACCCACTCAACCATTGGGCGACAGCATCAACATTCCTGCTATCAAGGGCAAAGTAGATAGCCACGAAGAGGGCAAGATCGCGATTGATAGTGGAATGACGCGGCTATAACTGGCTCTGGAACAAGTATGATGCACATATTCGATGGCATCTAGAGAAGTCTTGTGACGAGAGCTTCAGACCAGCACGGACGCGACCTTGTATTCACGTCGAGGTTGTCGAACTTCTCGGGTGTCGGGTTTCCCTTGCGATACCGCATTAGGGTCCACTCCCCGTCCGATTCCTTGTGGAACTCTCGGCTATACTTGCCTCGTGTGATTAGGGCGATCCGGAGCGGCGCAGGGGCGTCAAGGAGCTCCGACCGTATTTTCTCATCAAGTAGTATCTTGGCCGTGTGGTCAATGGCCCACACAATGTCCTCAACCCACCAAGGGAGATTGGGGAAGAAATGATTACTAGAGCCACTCTTCATGGGTAGTGGTATGCAGTACTCGAGGCGCCCTTGTTCCGCACTAACACATGGCTAGTACGGTCTAGGTTGCTCTCCAAGTGTAGGGAAAACATCGAGGCGGACTATATCAGACCCCGCTCACCAGAAGAGGCACATGATTCAACCAAAGCCTCGTTAGGACATAATTATCCAGCAGGTTTGTTTTCCCACCTGAGATTAACCTAACTGACGTTTGACATACTCTAGGGCAGATCCCGCTTCTTGACTAAGCTGTTGTTGGCCATCGTGTATTAGTGCTTCCAGAATACTAACAATCCGAAGTTGTAGGTTGTGCTCTACATTGCTCGAAATGTCTCGCAGGCTACTGATAGCCGCCAATCTAACCGGTAGGTCATCACCTATCCTCTTGGCAACAAGGATGAGGGGCGCGACTGATATATTTCTGTCTAGTTTAGTGAGTGCCGTTATTGCAAGGAGGCGTACTGATCGATTAGCATTCTTGTTCGATAAGATAGGAATAATACTGGTCACTGCCGTCGCATCTCCCAGTTGCATCAATTCGTTTAATGCATGCATGTGCGCAGTCATGAGATGCAGTTGAGGTATAACTGGAGATTTCCGGCCGGTAAATAACGGCGGCCGAAGCGGGTTTACAAGTTCACCTCCCGATGGCTGTTCTTCACGTGGTCCAGAGGCCAAGAGTAGCTCGAAAATCTCGGTCGGAATAATTGGCATGTTTCGATCAGGTCTTGAGAGCACACGCATATTTTCGGCTAACAATACTTTAGGATCCTTTGGCTGCTTCGGATCCGGGAATTTGAAGCGCATCTTGCGTAGCTCTTCAAGTAAGATATCGGTCGCCGCACTTTGTTCTCCAATGTACGACAGCGTATACTGCGGTTCCGCTTGAGCTTTGCTATTGAGTTGCTGCACGTCAGCGAGATGTTTTGCTGCTAGTTCATCACCGATCTTTCCTAAGGCTTCGACCACTAGTAAGCGTGTAGCTTCGTCTGCTTCTGAACTCTTAAGCACAGCTGATAGCGATTCTACTGCTCCACTGTTAGCAAAGTTGCCCAAAGCGCTGATTGCAGCCAGTCGGATAGAATGTTCTTCTGTTTTGTCGATTGCTAAGGCCGTCAGAGCAGGAATAACCCGCACATTTTCCGTTGCCCCTAGTATTTCTATTAGGATGATACGCAAACGTGGCTTTGTGCTCCCAAGCACTTCAAATATGCCTGCGGCGTTAGACTTGCCGATTTCTATGAGGCTATTTCTGCACGTGGGATGCAACAGAGAGGTAGGCTCTCCCAAACATTCGATCAATACAGAGACAGCCCTTCCCTGACTAAAGTTGGCGAGTGCCTTAGCAGCGGCCGAGCGAATATGCCAATCAATATTGCTGGCTCGAACAGTCTCAACAAGGATCCCTAGAGCTGCTTCGCTAGTTACAGATTCCAGGGCTCTACTCGCAGCTGAGGAAAGCACCTCCCACTGATGAAGCTCGTAACACTCGCTTAGTGTGCTGACCACATGCTGAACGCCGTGTGGATCCCCAATCGACGCTAGTGCTGACGCAGCAGCAGCGCGCATGTCCTCCGGTTCAGCATTGTCACGGAGAATGTTAATCAGCGGATCAACAGCACGAGTATCCTTCAACTCCGCTAAAACCTCAACAATAGCCCGGCGACTTTCGGCAGAAGTTGTCAGGGCGGTCAGTAGCGGTTCTACCGCTGAAAGTCCAAGCTTGACCAACGCCGTCTTGACTCTCGACGTGTGACTGTGGATGTCTAGGCAGCGAATCAACGTAGATGTTGCTCTAACATCAGGGACCTTGCTGAGTGTATTTAATGACCCGGCCAATACCCTTCGATACGTATGGATGGATATCCGAACAGGCTGGCCTTTATTAGTGAATCGGCCACGCCGTTCTTTGTACAGAATACACCGTTCTAGAGTCGCAATGATTGGCTCAATTGCAGGTTCTCCGATTTTCACTAAGGCAGCTATAAGAGCATGGTCGATGGAACGAGATTTGCCCAAGGTAAAACCAGATAGTAACGCAGTCGCAGCCTTCTGGGTCTTGATACAGCCAATGAGCTTAATTATGTGGTTAGAATGTGTATTGTCGTTTTGGAATTGCTCTGCAAGAGCGTCTATCAACTCATCGGGAATAACTCCCGCCAATTGCGAAACCGCCTGCTCATGAGCGGTAGTTGTGCCTGCCTGCAGGGATCTCATAAGCGTCGTTAGGATGCTTGTTGACAAAGCAGGATGCGGTTCTTGGGAGGTACGCAATAAAGCTACTGCCAGGAGTAAACGTTGCGTGTCATCACCTCCTCCTAGAATGGTTTGAACCAAAGTCACATGATTGATATTGAAACCATTTGCCCCAGCAACAGGCAGATCGTTAAGCAGGCCAGCAAGGATCACGAATGTTTCCCACCAGGCTGAACTCGAAGCATGTGCATCGATTTCTTGTTTAGCTTCATCTTGTGGGAGCCGCGCTAGTGTCCAAGCGGCACCATATTCTGCCAGCAATCTGTGGCGGAACTGTACCGGGCCAGGAGCGTAAGTTAGTATCAGTGCATCGCGACCTAGTCCTAGAAGGTCTTGAGATGTCAGACTGCCTATACTCTTCCGACTACCTAAATAGGCTTCCAGCAGACCTAATGCATTGTCTTCACTTAGCAGTATCCCATCTGTTTTTGCCAGGTAATAGCCCAACCAGGCGAATCCGAACTTAGTCTCTCGTATCTGCAGTGCCTCTGCAACATCTTGGTGTCGGACCCAGTTGGTGCGCTTACTTGGCGGCTTATCGAATTCGCGCCTCAGGAGCTTGTCTACGGCATTGTTCAAGATCTGACCCTTGCTACCCGCGAATGCACGATTTTCGACGATAAGCTTCAACCAATACGGGTTACGACCTAGCCCCTCTGGCTCCAGCAAGTTGTATCTAGATAGTTGTTCCCAAACAAAATCTGAAGTGGTATCCGCCTTCTTGTACTGCTCAATGAAGTCACGCACCGCAGAGTCGTCCAAATCTTGAATTATGTAGTTTGATAGTCCTAGAAGTGTATCAGCAGGGCCTTCCCGTGTACGAGTGGCGACGACAATCTGGACCCTGAAGTATGCTCGAACCAATGGTGCTAGTTCACAAGGAGAATTGAGCAATAGAAAGATGAGTTCTACCATCTTGATCAGGTTGCAAGCCATGCCAGCTAACGAGAAGATTGAACATAGCCATCGTGTAAGCAAGCCTTGCTTGGAAGTAACGC
>DATEOC010000091.1:0-82582 GCA_035274425.1 Chloroflexia bacterium | reverse complement strand
TGAGCCTGTGTGGTTGAACCCAGCTCTCACCACATATCGGCTCTGTTTGCAATGTGGACACTGTGGGCACTCACGTTTTCTTTGTTCTGGTTCTTCCATAATTCCTATTTTATTGCTTATCTACCTTTTTTGTCACTCCCGCACTTAATATCTATTGACAAGTGCTATCTTCCCCGATACAATAATGCAACACTGGGCAATACGATGTTATGTGCACACTATTCTTGTGCGCTGAGATTTATTTTTGCAACTGCCGTACTGTTTTTAGTGGAAGGCAGGTATAAGAATGCGATATGCTGGTGCTGTTACTCTATCCAAGATTATTATCTTGGGTGCTTTAGCTTCCTTAATCGGCTTCTTGGTCTTTATGACTCCTCCTAGAGAAGACCGCTCACCCCTTGCGGGTGTACCGCAATCTGGGGCAGGTAGTTCATTACCTGGGCCCAAAGAAACATGGATGCCACCACCTCTTGGGCAGACCCCAACGAGTGTGGCACCTACTGCCACAGCCGCAGTCGAGGAACTTCAACCTGCAGTATTGGTTACACCTGTTATTATCACTGAGGCAGTTCTAAGTCCACAAACCTCTCTGTCCATAGGATTTACCGCTAATAGCGATGCGACTATACGGTCATGGGCGTGGGCACCGACTGGTGACAAACTCATTTATGTCACATCTGACGGGAACCTCTATTGGAGCGGTTTAGATGGCAAGAACGCTACGCTCCTCCATTCTTATAGCTCATACCGTAATGCTGTCTATCTGCTTGATGATCAGCGTCCCATGGGCAATACTCTATTCGTCCGGCACCGTGGGGCGACCACATCTCAAGACCATTTAGATATTATTCAATTCACGCCAGGTCAGCCCCCAGTGCTCCAAGAAGTTTATCCTCCAGGAGTTTTGTTCGATATTACCTGGTGGAGTGCTGATCGCGTGAGCGGGGTTAGAACAGGTGGTGCACGCGGGACTGAAAAGCTCGTCACTATGAATGCGTCTGGGCAAGTGCTGGAGCAACGCAATATCCCACATATGCTCTCTGGGGTTGTAAAGCCGGGAGGTGGTTGGTTAGCGTATGTTTCAAGCAATGAACTGGTAGATGTACCTATTCCTGCATATGATCCAGGTACGGCATACATCCTTAACCTAAGCACCAATACTCGTATACAGATCACCTCGCCAGGGAAGGCTCGCCGTGTTCATAGCTGGTCCCCAGATGGTCAGTGGGTACTGCTCGATGCACGCATCGGCACCACGTGTGGTGCCGCACTAGTCAGCCTCGATGGTCTTGAAGCAATCGTCATACCGCAGGGTTGTGGGCACTATCTCTTCGATGCGAATTGGAGTCCAAATAGTAGACGCCTCGCCTTTTCGGTACGTACTGGCGGGTGCGATGCTGAAGGTCCCTGCGCCACTCCGCTTACTAGTCAAGTCTACATCGTGGATGTCCCCAATCGACAGATAACCGAACCGAAGGAGGAAGGTCTTCATCTAGACGACCCTGATCCGCCTGCCCAGATGATGCAGCCTAAGTGGTCCCCCGATGGGTCCACTTTAGGTTTCTTATCATTTGATGCACAATGCTCAAATGGCGATTGCTCCGGCCTAGCCCCAGCCTTCTACTTCATGCCCTCTCCATGATAGACCTAGAAATCATCTAGAGGGTAACAAAATAGGGTACTTTTGGCGATGGACTGGCTTGATGGAGACTTTTATTAGCCTTCGATCTTACTTATGTTATCTATTCTCGCTCAATCTCCTCTCACAAGCTATCTAACAAGGGAGTGGTGAAGTTCATGAAGTCTACATGGTACAACTCAGTACTAGGGAGATCCCTTCTCCTCTTCTTAGTTAGTGGAGCTTTGGTTCTCGGGCTGTCAAGTTCTGGTACGGTTGCAGCTGGAGACGGAAGGGATAAGGGCAAGGCTTCCTCAGCCTTGCCCTCTCAACCGATCTCGCTTGGTGAAGGGGATAATCCTGAGCGCGAGTTCAAGGAGTTATCGGACTTCTACTTCTATCTTGATCCAGGCCATGGACTGCCTAGCCGCCCAGGGGGTGATGCATGTTATACTACCGGTACTTCTGGCCCATCACATCTACATGAATACGAGGCGGTTTTGGATATAGGTCTAGAGTTATATAACATATTAGGCGATCAGGGTGCAGGTGCTCGCGTATTCATATCCCGTGTAACCCACGACCCTATTTGCAACTACGATAGGGTTGTAGATAACGACGATACACGTGACCGGGAAGGTGGCGATAATATCAACTGGCGTTTCGTCTCGATTCACCTGAACTGCTGCCTAACAGCTTCAAATCGAGTTGAAACGTACTACAGTATCGATACTACAGCTGCCGGCATAGATTTAGCGGATAAAGCTCTAACCAGAATAGAAATGGATGTCTCCGGTACAGGGAATTTCACCGATGAAAAAGATGTGTTGGTGCTGAATGGGGCCGATCCTGAAGGGTACAATATACTGACTGAGAGCGGGCACCTGACGTATGGTGACTTCGAAGATGACCTGATCGGCGGACAACTGGTTGGCCAGTTGGCGTACGAACACTACCGAGCTCTCGTCGATTTTTGGCTCATAGGCTACAGGGGTCCTCACCAAAACCGAGATAATGACGTATATAACAACTATTTGGACAGGACTAATGCTGGTATTGATCCAGGAATACCGTTCGATAACGGAGGCGGGTATTATGTCCACGGCTGGGGAGATGCTGATACTCAGGAGTTCACCAATGGCGATGGACCTTTTGGCCCTGTTTATGGCTCAATAGTAGGTCCTGCCGCCGGAGGACCCTCACACTATATACCTAACCCATTATGGCAAACGTATATAGACAAAGGTGGGCCGGTTTTCACAGGTCCGGGCTTACCAACCACTGAAGTACATGCCTGGGGACCTACTGATAGAGGTGGGCAACCTAACCCGCGTGGTAATAGCTTCTATTACCCGTGGACGCTAAACTTTCAGAACGGCGCTATTACCCATAACGATTATGAAGGTACAGTTTTCCTTCCCAACTGTAACGCTTACGATCTGCCTCCGGATGACCCAAGTCACCCGGAATACTGGATCAGACAGAATGCCCTCGGCTTATTAGGGCGTTTCAGCATCAGCAACGAGCCTTTCGAGAATGGTGGGATCAATTCGAAGGACCAGGAGGGAAATTACGTAATAGCGAAGCGCGGGGAGCTAATGCAGACGGTGATGTTTGCTGAGAGGTACGCTCCCTATAACCCAAATGACCCTGACCTCTTCAACGATATATCAACGCACTGGGGCAGGCAATGGATAAATATTGCAGCTAGAGAAGGGATTATCGGAGGCTACAATGACGGCACCTTCCGGCCAGAAAACCCCCTCACACGTGGGCAGTTTAGCAAAGTCATAGCCCTCGCTCGCCGTCCTTATTGGACATTAGAGAACCCACCCGCCCTTTACTTCGATGGCGCATGTGCGAATCGCGGCGGCTATCGCAGTTTCCATGACGTCTGCAAGCGAGATCTGGATAACGAGCCAAACGAGTTCTACGCGTACATTGAGACCGTTCGCAACCACAACGTAGTTGGTGGCTATAACGACGGGACCTTTCACCCAGAAAACCACGTCACACGAGCGCAGATGTTCAAGATGGTCAACCTAGCCGTTCCTATCTATGGAGCTTGCGGATGGTAATCCTAGTCTTTTGAAGGCTATATGACCCTATGAGCGTGAAGGCTCTCTGTCTTAGGCACGCAGGTTACTTCATACTCGAAAGGGCATTTTTGAAGAGTTAACTACGTAGAGCACGCTCAACCGTCGTCACTTCAAGAATGGTTGGGAAAGCTCGTATCCACGGAACTCCGGTATTTCGGATATGCTGCCTGCGCGTATATTTTCCCGTTGCGGGTAATCTACAAGGGAACAATTCTAACGTTCTGTTGTCACCTGGGCTGGTGCTTGGAGCGCCCCATTTACTACCTTGGCGACTTGTGCTCGCGTTGCGGAATTCGCTGGTCTGAAAGTGCCGTCGTCGTATCCCGATATGATCCTATGATTGTACGCGGTCTCGACATATCCATAAAATGTGGTACCAGGCCCTACATCCGTGAAATGCTGCGTTGCTGCCGGGTCGACTTCCCAGCCTCTGGCAAGTACCACAATCTTACATAACTGTCCACGCGTCACATCGTTGTTTGGGAGGAACTTACTTCCCATATAGCCTGTGACCACACCGCGGTTATAGATAGTCTCGATATAGGTGTAAAACGGGTGGTTGGGCGGGATATCCGTGAAATGCTGTATGAGCCCAGTGTCAATCGGCCACCCTTCTGCCAGCACCACGATTTTCGCCAACTGAGCGCGAGTAGTTTGATTATAGGGGCGGAACGTGCTGTCAGAATACCCTGAAACTGCGCCTAAGCATGAGAGGTGTTGCACTGCTTCATAAAAGTAATCTTTTGAGAGCACATCAGTAAAGACACGCTTCTGCGACCCAACATAGTGCTCTATCAAGGTCGTGCCTGGCATCGTCGGGATATCTTGATATCCGACGGCCCATACCTGTCCGCTTACCGAGGTAGTGACATCGCGTAGACTATTCTCTACCGTGCCGAGGCTTGGGCTTTGTACTAAACTCCATTGGTTACCATCCCAATGCATCACTAGCGCTTGCTCCGCGTAGTGTGGGCCGTAGGCACCAACTGCCCACACGTCGCCCGTTGCGCTCGTAGCGACGCTATACAGGCGGCTCTCTGAACCTATATTGGGACTCGGAACTACGCCCCACTCACTGCCGTCCCAGTGGAGCACTAGTGTCTTCTGGTGTGCATTGTATAGTCCCTGCAAACCAACGGCCCAGATATCATTTGTGGAGAACGCCGCAATGGCAGTGAGTTCGTTTAGGTCTGGGTCTGGGTCTGGACTCGGTATCTGCGCCCAACTGGTGCCATCCCAATGAAGAATTAGCGTCTGGCCAAGACCAACGTCAGAGAAGTGATAACCGACGGCCCAGATATTACCCGAATCAATAGCTGCTAGATCGGTAAGCCGGTTATAGGTATTGACGTTGGGGCTGGAGATTATGCTCCACTGGTTGCCGTCCCAATGTTCGATCAGCGTTTGACTGGCGCTATCTACATCGTAGTGGCCCACCGCCCACACATCATTCGCAGAAAGTGTTGTAACACTTCTCAAGAAACTGGCGGTACCGCTATTAGGACTATCAACGCTGTGCCAGCTTTCACCATCCCAACGCTGCGTTAGCGTTCGTTCCTGATATAGGCGCCCTTGATTGCCGACGGCCCAGGCATCAGTGCTCGATATTGTATCTGTCGCGTAGAGGATAGTCGGACCAGATCCAGAGCTAGGAATATCGGTCCACAGCTGTCCATCCCATCGCAGGATGAGGGACGAAGAGTGCCCGGCACTATTATAGTAACCAACAGCCCAGGCATCGTCCGAATTGACGCTAGCTACTCCCAAAAGCGCGTTATCGATGCTCCCTATGTTTGGACCAGGTATGGCGGCCCAAGATACGCAGTCGTCTTGGATAGTTGAGACAGGGAGTAAGGCGGGAGGGGAGGATCCGCCCTGCGCGGCAGATACGACACGTTTACTTTTCCACGCTTGCAGAGGTGATTGATTGAGAGTCGTCGCTGTAGAGTATTGCCCTCCATCGAAGAGAATGGCGACAAGAACGAGAAGGAGAGGTATGATGAATAGGCGACAGAACCGTGTACCCATTGTTTCCCCTTTGCGGAGATTGCCTACCAGGAGTAATTCTTCTGAACAGCATAATGTGGTTTTGGCACCTAACTAATACTTAGCCGAAGAAGGTACAGTATTTACAGCTATTGTAACATAAAGGCGCAGGAGCAAAGATAGCGACCAGCACAGAACAAGCAAACTAATGCGCCTACCGTCTCTGCGCCTTTAGACACTTCTAATGCAACCTGGCTATTGCAATTGCGGATTCTCTCTGCTATAATTGCCCCGCTCAGTAAGCGCCATCCTTAGCCTTACCCCCAGCGCCCATTACATAATGCGTCTTTCTATCCGACCTGGCGTTCTTTATCACCCTGGTGTCTTCGCGTTTAAACAAATATATTCAGGAGGCAGGAATGGACACGACTATCACGCAATCGGACTGGCGAAAAGTAATAGCCGAAATTGTCGGCACCTTTTTCTTCTTTTTCATCGGCATCGGAGGCGCGATCATAGCCGGCGCGACCGGCGGGCCAGGCGGCGTCCTCTATGTGGCGCTGGCGCATGGTATTGCCCTCGCCCTCGCCATCTCGGCACTGGGACACGTATCGGGCGGTCACTTCAACCCCGCCGTTACCATATCGATGCTGGTAACGCGCAGGATCAGCCCAATGCTGGCAATCCTCTATATCATAGGGCAGATCGTGGGTGGGGTGCTGGCTTGCCTGGCGCTCATCTCGATCTTCCCCAGCGAGGCATGGCAGGCGGTGAAGCTGGGCACGCCGAGCGTCGTACCGAGCGTCAACATGGCACAGGCTATTCTCCTGGAAGCGATACTCACCTTCTTCCTGGTGCTGGCCGTATTCGGCACCGCCGTCGATACACGTGGCAAGGGTATCGCGGGCTTTGGTATCGGCCTCACGGTCTTCGTGGACATCCTGGTTGGTGGCCCCATCAGTGGCGGCGTGATGAACCCTGCCCGCGCCATTACACCTGCGATAGTTTCCGGCAACTGGAACGGCGACCAGATAATCTACTGGGTTGGGCCGATAATCGGCGGCCTTATTGCCGGATTGCTCTATACTGCCCTCTTCCTGCGCAAAGAGGATATGCCGTCAGCTGCCGGACAGGAACCTCCGCGTAGCGAGCCCGGGCTGCTGAGCGGTGGGCAATAGACGGTGATGCGTGATGCGTGATGCGTGATGCGTGATGCGTGATGGTGGGAGGTGGGCTTTGGGGTTGGGGTTGTTAGGGGTGCAGAAGTAGGGGCATGGCGACGCCATGCCCCTACGGGCACGTTCGTTGCCGGTGGGAGGGTCAGGTGTCCCTGTGCCGCAACTGGTTCCTGGTTATTTATCTCGGTGCCTGGGATGCGGAGTAGTGGGGTGAATGGGGACTGGATAATCATCAGATATGAAGTTTGGCTACACCTGTGGGGGCCGCCCGGCGGATGAATCCGCGGGCTACTCCTACAAAGCCCGCCTGCGCGGGCTGGCATGTGCAACACCCTGATTATTCTGTTCGTATTCACCTTTATTACTATGACACCATTCCAGACGGTGAGCTATAGGCATGGCGCTCCTACCAGGTGAGGATTGACCTGCGCTGTGCCCTTGTGTCGAGTAGCGAGTAGCGAGTAGTGAGTTGCGAGTGGTGCGTGAAATGTGAGTGGTAGTCGTTACTCGTTACTCGCTACCCGGTATTCTTGGCTGAGACCTCCTTTTCGGGGGTGTCAAGGGAGAGTGTAATTCCCTTGATGACAGGGACACCAGCGGGACCCTTTGGGTTGGACCTCGACTGCGGACGGCGAGGTCGGAAATGCATCTCTATTTAATTAATCCCCTTTCCAGGGCAAAACGGGACAGGATTTTGGGTCTATTTCTAAAATTGGTTCGAAATTGGTCCTTTGGAGGGGGATGGGCGATGGATAATAGATCATAGATAGTGGAGGGAGCATAGACGCACGCTATACCCTTCACAACCTCTGAGGCTGAGAAACGTTGAACAGTACAGGAAGCTATAATAACGTGGCCTCAGAGGAGATAACTGGTTATGTCAAGTTTGCGACGCGTGAGATGGCAGTGGATTACGCTTCTTTTGATGTTCCTTGCCATGCCGGGCATCCAGCATCCCGCATCCACGGGGGCGCAGCCACAATCTGACTGCCGCGCCTTCCCGGAAACGGGCATGTCTGTGTGCGGCCTGTTCCTGACCTACTGGAACGAGCATGGGGCTCTCGCTCAGCAAGGTCTCCCTTTGACGGTAGAGTTCGCTGAAGTATCCGATACCAACGGTAAAACTTACACCGTTCAATATTTCGAGCGTGCGGTCTTCGAGAAGCACCCTGAGAACAAGCCCCCGTATGACGTGCTACTCTCTCTCCTCGGCAACAGCTTCTACAGGCAGAAATATCCTGGGGGCGCACCCGCGCAGGAACCTAATACCTCTCAAGGCTCGATACTTTTCGAGGAGACGGGCAAGCGGCTGGGGGGTAAATTCCTGGACTATTGGCGCGCACATGGCGGCCTTATGCAACAAGGCTTCCCTATCTCCAACGAGTTCATAGAGAGGAGCGAGCTGAACAACCAGAGCTATCGAGTGCAATACTTCGAGCGCGCGGTCTTCGAGCTACACGTTGAGAATAAGCCTCCCTTCGACGTGCTACTCTCTCAGCTAGGCACATACCAGGTGAAGCGCAAGTACCCTGATGGTGAGCCTGATCCCTGGAGTGCGTTGCACCAGCGAACTCTGAAGCTCCCCATGATAGCGCCCGGAAGCGCCTGCCCAACCAGCAAAGGGACGAACGTCGCCCCTGAGTTCGGCCTCGCCTTCGGTAGCGGCCTGATCTACGCCGTGCTGGGTGCCGAAAGCGATGGCATTATTAGCTACGATACCTCTCGGCAGGAGGGGGGCTGGTTCTACCACAAAGTGCTGTGGCTCGGCAGCCCCGACTTTGAAGGTCCCATGCTTGTTCGAGGAGGCCAGATTGATGGACCGAATGAGCTGAGGTTTGGCGACGGAGCCAACCCCTCGAATGAGTTGAAACTGACCACCGCTGATAAGCACGTGCCCGGTTTAGGTTGGACCGACTGGCCCACGCAAACCCGCATCCGCAGCGAGGGTCGCTATGCCTTCCAGGTAGATGCTACCGGCTTCACAGAGATCATAATCTTCAAAGCCGTCGAGAACCGCTAAAGTTAGGACCAGCTACAAGGGAGTGGCGAATAATATAGGCGTAGGGGCGAGATAATGAATATTAACAAAATAAGCATCATACGTGTCCCAGACCCCGCCCGGCACATAAATGTGCGGGCTACACATACGAAGCCTCCCTTCGGAGGCTAGGGGGTGCCTGCTTTGTATGTTGATTATTTTGTTAAAGTGCATAATCTCGCCCCTACAAAGGTTTCTCTTCGCTTCTTGTTCCGGCGCAGTCCAAAGCTTGACGTTCAACCTTCAGACGTGATATAGTTAATCTGTTCTGCGTAAACTGCTTCCAGTAAGTGCGTGGAAGCAGAAGCATGGGCCTGTAGCTCAGTTGGGAGAGCGTTCGGTTCGCATCCGAGAGGTCAGCGGTTCGAGTCCGCTCAGGTCCACATCTTGCCCTTCATCCAGCCCTGGCTCAACTATGAGCGCGGGCTATTCTCCATCCCGTAGAGAACAATGGCCTGTATATTGCTGGTAAGTTTAGTGTCATTGATTACCCCAAGAGAAAGGAGAGCGCTGCAATGGAGAAGTTAACGGTAAGGGGGATGTTCGAAGATGGAGAAGTGACCTTCGCCGGACCTGTAGACGTAGAGGGTTGCTGGAGCGTGGAAATCACCTTCCTTGAGAGGGAAGATGGCTATTTCGAGGCTAATCCTCACAGGCACGAGGCACTCGCCGTTCCCGACAGGCTGGAAGAATTACACCGCCAGATGGAAAGTCAAAAGCCCCCGGTAGGACCGTATTAGAAAGGAAAAAGGATAAGGGATAAGGGATAAAGGATAAATTAAGCGCGATTATCAGTTTTATCCTTTATCCCTTATCTCTTTTCCTTCGTGCGAGGGCATCTCGCACAGCCGCGAACTCATCCCAGGGGAGTTCCTCCGTGCCGTAGCACATCGAGCCTTCGTGGGCCTTCCCACATGCCAGCACGATGTCACCTGGTTGTGCCAGTCCGATAGCGAACGCTATAGCCTCTGCCCGGTCGTGTACCTGCCAGAAATCTTTGCCTTCAGTACGCCCTTCGGACTCCAGGGCGCGAGCTATCTGGGCTGATATGTCCTCTATCCGCTCGGTGCGCGGGTCCTCTGCCGTAATTACCGTGAGATGTGCAAGGCGGCCCGCGACCTCCCCCATAAGGGTGCGCTTCTCCCTGTCGCGCAGTCCAGCCGCCCCGAATACCGCGATGACCCTCCCGTTACGCGGCGCGACAAGCTCACGAGCCAGATCAAGGGTCTTTTCCAGGCCGTTGGGGGTATGCGCGAAGTCCACAACCACATCGAAACCAAGCGCTTTAGCTTCCTTGACCCACTCCATACGCCCACGTATTTGATCTACGGCGGCCAGGCCCTGCTGTATTGCCTCATTCGAAACCCCCAGCGCCAGCGTCGCGCCTATGGCAGCCATTGCATTGTAGACATTGTGCTTGCCTGGGAGATGCATCTTCACCTCTATGTCGGAGAGTGGGGTTTGCGCCTTGAAGCGCGTGCCGTCTGCTGTATAGGTTATCTCCTCGACGGTGATGTCGGGTTGCTGCCGCCTGTCGATGCCATATACCCACTGTAAGTCGGCGGGTATCTTCTTGAGCCATGCATAAGACTTGTCGTCGGCGTTTATCACCGACACTTTGGGCGTGCCGGGTTTGCGGTGGGATGTGTTGAGCGCCTCGAACAGCCTCGCTTTGGCGGCCATGTAGTTCTCCCAGCTACCGTGCCAGTCGAGGTGTTCGTGCGTGACGTTGGTGACGACCGCCACGTCGTAGTCCACGCAAAGGGTGCGGCCCTGGTCGAGGGCGTGCGAGGTGGTCTCAAGCACGGCTACCTCAGTTTCGGCCTCTACCATGTCGTGCAGGTAACGCTGCACGTCGAACGCTTCGGGGGTGGTGACGTGGAAGCCGGTGTCGTAGGAGCGCCCGGCTATCTCCGCACGTATCGTTGAGATGAGGCCCGCGTTACGCCCCCCCGCCCGCAGTATGGAATAAATCAGCGTAGAGGTAGTAGTCTTACCATCGGTGCCCGTGACGCCTATCACCTGTAGCTTGCGGGAGGGGTAGCCGAAGTACGCCGCCGAGAAGCGTGCGACGGCCTCTCTGTCGTTTGGCACGTGGACGTAGGGAATCCCTTCTGGAAGCTCGGCGGGACGCTCGTCGTGGGAGCCTGCCACAGCAACGGCACCCCGCTCCAACGCCTGCGGTATGAAGCGGTGCCCATCATGCACGCTCCCCATGACTGCTACGAAGAGGCTACCCGGTTCGACGCGACGGGAGTCTTCGGCTATGTGAGTTATGTCAACTTGTTCATTTCCAGATACTGTAATACCATCAATCGCGGCATCATCTAGCAATCTTTGTAATTCCATCTTTTCACCTTTGTTTTCATTGTAGGGGCGACCCTTGTGGTCGCCCTGCCTAGGTTACATCTCGGCTGCTAGGGCGACCACAAGGGTCGCCCCTACAGGATTTGCTTCATTATGTGCAGGGCAGTGTGTACACGTATTCCCTAGCCTGTAATCTTCTGCAACTCGGACACGACCCGATCAAGAAAATCGTCGGCGTTACGCACGATGCCGAATGCTTGATGTGTGCCCCGGTCCATCAACTTGTGGATGACGTTCTCCTGCTGGTCCACCACTATCGTGTAGACCGGCTCCAGCGTGCCGTTGCGCTCGACGAAGGTGGGGAGCATGTTGCCGGTGGCGATGGAGTGCAGCATCGTCGCGAGCATCACCACCAACGTCGCGCCCTGGGTGAAGAAGCGCATCTTGTCTTGGGCTTCTAATACATCGGTGATGACCCCTGGGAGAGGACCGTCATCGCGTATAGACCCCGCCAGCAGGAAGGGCACCCCGTAGTTGACGCAGGCGTGCATGATGCCGTCGGGCACGACGCCACTCTGCACGGCGGCGGCTATGCTCCCGGCGCGCCTCACCGTGTTTATCGCGTCCATGTGGTGGCGGTGCCCACCCAGGACAGTGTGCCCCTCCACGTCCATGCCGAGGGCGGTGCCATATAGAGCCTGCTCAAGGTCGTGGACCGCGACGGCGTTGCCACCGAACACCGCGCCTACGTAGCCGTTGGCGATAAGCCATGCCATGCTGTCCCGCGCGCCTGCATGTACGACCGCCGGGCCGAGCACCCAGATGCTGCGCCCGTTACGTCGCTTGTCCCACGCCAGCAGTTCGGCCATGCGCCGGTAGTTCAGTGGGCGCTCCCGCGACGCGCCTCCCGACATGAAGCGGAATGCCTCTTCCTGGGCCGCGTCCTCCGCCTGGAAGCCGGTAGAGTGCACGAAGAGGCCGTAGCTGCCGTCCTCCGCTGTGCCCGTTATTACCTGCTGCCCCGCCCGGATCCTGCGTAGCTCGGTGCAAACGTATTCTTTCTCCTTCTCGTCCCATACAATTACGCCATCCATGCGCTGGCGCTTGACCAACCGCCACTCTCCATCGTGCTTGACATAGGTGGGGAAGTTAGTCGAGGAGTAGAATGTCTGTGGGGCCAGGCCATCGGCGGGCGCAGGCTCCATAGCCCGGTCAGGGGACTGCACGAACATCGGGCGGGTGAAGTCGGGTGGGGTGTATTTCAGATCGAATATGTACTGAGGCTGAGTCAATGAATATACCTCTCTTAGAGTCGTTATCGCTTTCAGGGATCAGGGGTCGGGGATCGGTAAACTACTTAGACCAGCTACCGACTACCGACTACTTCCTGGTATTAATCCTCACTCTGTAACTTTCGGCATCAGGCTCCATAAACCTGACAAGCTCCGTGCCTTCCTGTTCAAGCGCATCACTCGCTTCTGGACTTATCTCCTCGAAAGGTTCTATCAGCAGTGTAGCGATTTTTCGCTCAAGCTTGACTGACCATATACCGGCGACTACGCCATTGACGAGGAATGTCGGCAGCACGTCGCCATTCTTGCGGATGACTATCTTGCGATAGCGATCAGGTAGCACGCGCTCGCGATCTTCGTAAGCAAGCAGGAGGTTATCCCACTTGGGGAGGAAGCGCGGGGGCGCGGGCACATCTCCTCCGGGCCGTGGAGATGCCTCAAGGTCGTATAAGGTCTTGCCTCTCTCATTCTGGAAAGTTAGCACTTCATCGCCCAGGATGTACAATGCCTCGTCCACCTGTGAAACTTTCCTAAGGCCAGCCCAGCTCACCACATCCGCGCGTGTAGCCGGCCCGAACGCAGCTAGATAGCGCCCTACAAGGTGGGTCAACGCCTCCGAGAGTGGAGGCTCCTCCGTTTGCCCAAGCCACTCCCGCGTCGAGATGTAGCTGTTCTTGCCGAAGTACTTCCAGGAGCCGCTGGGCGGGACGTGCACCAGCCAGCCCCGGGCGCTGGCCGCGTGCCAAACGGTGTACGGGTAACGGTTTGGGTCGGGAGGCAATTGCGCCTGCGCGTCAAGGAACTCAAGCATCTCATCCACATGGCGAGGCTGGGTCGCGAACTCCAACAGTTTGGCGTGCAGCACAGGACCATCTACCCCTGCCCTTTCCGCGTTGGGTCGCCACACAGCCGTTCGCGATTCGGCTATCGTACGCGCAAAGTAGGGATAGTCTCGCGCGCTCGCCAGGTGTAGCGTCCACCGCATCAGGCTAGCCTTGACCACCTCTCGCTCCAGGAGTGCCGCAGTCAGGTCATCAATGCGGAACTCTTCAAGCCTTGTCCATAAGCCAATGTAGGGTGAGGGAGAGTATTGCGCTTGCATACCGGCGAGCCTCTCGACCGCCTCGACAACGCCTATGCGCTCCCGCGCAAGCAGCATCTGGCGCGCGAGAGTAGCGCGGTTCAGGTCGTGCAGAGTAAGTGTGCCTGCTGGTGCCTGGGATGTTCGCCTATTCGCCACTCTTATGCGCTCTCCTTCAGCGTCTACGCACCTGCAAACGTCGCTGTACCGCTTCCCCAGTCAATTCTCGCAAGGCATCAGACGCAATCCATCGCGCACTTCGAGCATCCAATTCGGCTATCTCGCGTGCAATTTCGATAGCTGCCTCATTCAGGCTCTTGTTACGCTTGCCTATCTGCCGCAGCGCCCAGTTGACTGCCTTCTTGACGAAGTTCCTATCGTCTGTGGCCTCCCGCCTGATTGCGGGTAGGAATTGGAGGAAGCGCCCGTCGGGAGCTTTCTTGTCATGTACGGTAAGGTAAGCCATGAGCGCGAAGCCCGCGCGCTTGACGTACTCTTCTTCTCTTTCAGTCCATTCTAACGCTTTCTGGTAGCTGATTGGAGTCTTGTCGAAGAGGTAGCCGCAGCAGGTGTCACATATGTCCCAGGAGTCGAAGTCACGCACCCACCGCTCCATCTGCTCCTCTGTCACCGACCTGGGATCGTCTACCATGCAGGCGAGGAGACGAGCTTCGTGTATGCCCGACGCCCAGAGCGCCTGGGCCAGATCGTGATTCCTTCCAATCTCCTTTGCCAGTTTCTGTAAGGTGGGCGAGGAGATGCCGCCCAACGAGTTAGTGGTCGTGATGCCGAAGTGTGCCATCCCTGCCAGGCCGGCTGGGTTCGCCATGCTGCGGAGGCGGGTGATTACCTGTTCACTTGTCATCGTTCGCAGTCCTCTTCTTCCTGCCAGTCCTGCGTGCCTTGATATACGCACAGGTCGGCATCCAGCAACACCAGACGTGTATACTGTATGTCGTATGCCGTATGCCGTATACCACAGACCACTATTTTAGCTCGATTATCCGCCACGACCACGCATCCACATCCACCCCATTTGCGAGATTGACTTCCTCGCCGCTCGACAACTCTTTCCCGACTCTCTTCTCTATCTCCCCTCCCAGGCTCACATGCTTGCGCTCTTCCGCAAAGCTTATCAATACCAGCACCTGTTGCTCCGGGCTGCGCCGCACGAAGGCCAGCACACTCGCTTCGCTGCTCTGCACATCTGCTATATCCCCGTGCCTCAGAGCGGGATTAGCATTGCGCGTCGCCAGTCCTTGCTTGAATAGCTCGCGCATAGCAGGGTTTCCAGCGGACCACTCTATCTTGTCCATCTCGAAGAGGGTCATCGTCCGAGTGATACCTACCTCTTGCCCGTTCTCTATAAACGGGATGCCATCCGTCGTCAGGAGGTAAGTGCTCAGCACCCTCAGCCCTTCCGGCGATCCCCGGAAAGTATGGGCCACCCTCTCGTGATCGTGGTTTTCAAGAAATCGGGCACGCAACCGCTTATCTCCGTACTTGCTCCGGTCACTCAAAGGCTCATCGAGGAGCAGTTGTGGTTTGTGCTGGAGGTACGCGCTTACCATCTCCCGGTAAGTCTTCTGGTCATATGTCGCATCGAACGCTGCCGTTAGCACCTGGTCGTCGTTCTCGGAGAGCAAGAACACCTCCGGGTTGACTTTTTTCAAAGCGTCTCGTAGCGCGAGCCAGAATGGGACCGGGACCCCCACGCTATAGTCGCAACGGAAGCCATCAATCCCAACAGCACGCACGTAATGGGTGGTCATGTCGGTCATATACTGAAGCAGTCCCGGATTGGCGTGGTCCAGTTGTATGACATCGCTCCAATCAGGGTTCGGAGGGACGAAACTACCCTTCGCATCACGCTTATACCAATCTGGGTGCTGCACCGTCAGCACATTGTCCCATGAGGTGTGGTTCGCCACCAGGTCCATAATCACACGCATCTTCAGGGCGTGCGCCCTCTCCACGAACGCTTTCAGGTCCGACTCTGTGCCGAGCGCAGGATCGATCGCCATGAAGTCCCGGACGCTGTACGGACTGCCAAGCGTCCCCTTGCGATTCACCTCACCAATCGGGTGGATAGGCATCAAATAGATGAGGTTCACCCCCAGCTCCTGTAAGTCAGCTAGCCTCTCTCCGGCTGCGGCCAGCGTCCCCTCAGATGTGAAGTTGCGCACAAAGACCTGGTAAATCACGGCGTCGCGTACCCACTCCGGCGCGACGGCCATCCCCGGCGAGGTAGGAGTTGCTTTCGCTTCCGCAGTCGGCGTAAGCAGGGCTAGCGGGGAAGGGGTGATAACTGGCGCAATCGTAGGTGCAACAGCAGCAGTCGGTGATACCTCCTGAGTAACGGTACCCGGGTCGCATGCCACCAGAGTAATAGCCAGCAATGCTAGCAGAATACTCTTCACAACATGCTTGATATTCATACACACAGGCGACCACCTCTCCTTTGTCTCTACCGCCTCGTCATAACCTGCGTTGGCATGGCGGATGATGCCCATGCCTGGGTCGGTGGTCAGCACGCGCTGGAGGTGGGTTATTAGTGAGTTAACCTGTGATTTCATACTGCTTTGAGCATCTAAGAATATATTAGCGGAGGACTACATCAATTAATTGTATTCTCAAAAGCCTGCATTAGGTCCCAAAAAGATGCGTAGATATCTGCGCCTGGAACCCAGTGGGCAAAGAACCACGCCTCCCACTCACCAGAGCTATTTACTATCTCTGGATTTAGCAGCAACATAGCGGTGCCAGCATATTCCACGTCACTAACTCTTAGAGTCGAGGACAGATATTTCTGTTCATGGATTTCGTCATCCTCACCGCTTCCACTATAGAGTTTCCGGCCAATATCCCAGCCTGCGTTCCAACCATTGATGGTCTCAGGGTCAATTACTCTCAGCCAATGTATATCCTGCACCGACCACAGCCTCGGAATAAAACTGTTCACCCACCTCCAACCGTTTGACACTTGCAAGAACTCGCGGTAATCAGGTGGCAGAGCGATGCCCAGACGGTTTTCTGCGGCGACTATCTCCTCTTCTGTGGCACCAGGGTAGCCTAGCCACCCGGATGCCAATACGTCCGGCGTATAACGATCTGAGTCCTCATTTCGTGCCTGGGTAAGAAAGGTGGCAAACTCTTGGGAGCCAATTATTTTTTTGCTCCAAGTTAGTAAGAATTCATTCCATGTGTAATGTGGCATTTGAACGTGTCCCCTAGCCCTCCAACATCGGCACTCTGATGCCAAACCGCTGCGCTGCCTCCACTGCCTCATCGTAACCTGCGTCGGCGTGGCGGATGATGCCCATGCCTGGGTCGGTGGTGAGGACGCGCTGGAGGCGGGCGGCAGCTTCGGGGGTGCCGTCGGCTACTATCACCTGGCCGGCGTGGATGCTATAACCTATTCCAACGCCACCCCCGTGATGCACCGAGACCCACGTCGCGCCACCCACTGCATTGATGAGCGCGTTCAGGATGGGCCAGTCGGCTATGGCGTCGCTGCCGTCCTTCATCGCCTCGGTCTCGCGGTTAGGGGAGGCCACGCTGCCCGTATCGAGGTGGTCACGGCCTATCACTATCGGCGCGCTCACTTCCCCGGTACGTACCATCTCGTTCACTACCTGCCCGAAGCGGGCGCGCTCGCCATACCCCAGCCAGCATATGCGTGCGGGGAGACCCTGGAACTGCACCTTCTCCCGCGCCATCTGTATCCAGCGCACTACCGAGGGGTTGTCCGCGAACTCGCGCAACACCATGTCGTCTATCTTGTAAATGTCCTGCGGGTCGCCCGACAGCGCTGCCCACCGGAACGGCCCCTTTCCCTCGCAAAAGAGGGGCCGTATGTAGGCGGGCACGAAGCCTGGGAAGGCGAATGCATCGGTCACGCCCTGGCCGTAAGCTTGCTGGCGGATGTTGTTTCCGTAATCGAACACCACGGCACCCATACGCTGCAAATCGAGCATGGCGCGAACGTGGACCGCCATAGATTCCAGGGCTAGGCGGATAAGCTCGTCGGGGTCGCTCTGGCGGAGCTTCGCCGCGCTTTCAACGTCGAAGCCGAGCGGCACGTACCCGCGCAGGGGGTCATGTGCTGAGGTCTGGTCCGTCACCATGTCGGGTACGCGCCCGCGCCGCACTAACTCAGGGTAGACCGCCGCCGCATTGCCCAGCAGGCCGATAGAGAGGGGCTTCCGCTCCCTTATAGCCTCATCCGCAATAGCAAGCGCATCGTCCAGGTTGTCGGTGGAGGTGTCGAGGTAGCGGGTCTGTAGGCGGCGCTCGATACGCATAGGGTCTACCTCCACTACGAGGGCAACGCCACCGTTCATAGTGACGGCCAATGGCTGCGCGCCACCCATGCCGCCCAGGCCCGCGGTGAGCACCAGCTTGCCCGCCAGGGTAGCGTCAGGGCCGTAATGCTTGCGTGCCGCCTCTCCGAACGTCTCGTACGTTCCCTGCAATATGCCCTGCGAGCCGATGTATATCCAGCTACCGGCGGTCATCTGCCCGTACATGATCAGACCTTCCGCCTCCAGTTTAGAGAAGACTTCGCGGGTAGCCCAATGCGGCACGAGGTTGGAGTTAGCGATCAGCACGCGGGGCGCATCGGGCGTGGTCTTGAAGACGCCCACAGGCTTGCCACTCTGAACAAGGAGCGTTTCGTCGTTCTCAAGCTCGCGCAGGCAATCGATGATCTTGAGCAGGGAGGGCCAGTTACGGGCTGCCTTCCCATTGCCACCATAGACCACCAGGTCTTGGGGACGCTCGGCAACATCGGGGTCGAGGTTGTTCATCAACATCCTGAGCGCCGCCTCTTGCAGCCACCCCTTGCAGCTTATCTGGGTGCCATGTGGGGCGCGGATTGTGGGGAGGGTTGTGGTCTCCATGTGGATCTCCTCGATAAAGGACGAAAGACGAAAAAACGTGATGCGTGATGCGTGACTTTGGACCAATTAGGCTTTGTTAGGGTTCTGAGTGTCTAAGAACCTGTATAACACGTAAGAAGACTGGTTAGGAGTCTGCCTTACCGAAGCACCTCTTTACTTGTCATTCCCAACGTAGTGAGGAATCTCCGAGCTTGGCTGTATGGATAGATTTCTAGATTCCTCACTACGTTGGGAATGACACTCTTTATTCATTCATTGTTAAACACCATCTAAGTCTCTAATTTCGCTAAGGAGGCAACCATACTGTAGCCAGGTATCGCGCACGCGGAAGCCCACCGAGTCGTAGAGGCCGGTAGCGCCCGTGGGGTTCTCCGAGTCTACGCCCAGCATGCCTATCTGCAAGCCTGCGCCCTTGAGCGTGTGGAGGCCATGAAGGAGGAGGGAGCGTCCTAATCCCTTACCACGCCAGCCGCGGACCGTGCCCAATGTCTCTATCCACCCTTCGAGACGGCCGGTAGCGCGGTTCTCCTCTTCGAAGATGCCGCAGAGGCAAAAGCCCGCCAGCTTGCCCGGCTCCGCCTCGATCTCGGCTACCCACGACAGGTCGGGCCGGAAGATGGGGTTGTTCACCCTGTGGCTCCACCTCTCCTCGGAGGGTGGGTGGAAGTCGAAGTGGTCTATGAACGACCTGTTTAGCGCGTCGAGAGTGGGTAACTCGTCTTCGGGGCGGCGGAAGCCTCGAATATGCACGCCCTCTATCTGCTGAGGCTCCGCTAGGTTATCGAGCGGGCACTCCATCGTCCAGAAGGTGCGGGTCAGGCGCAGGCCCATCTCCTCGTACAACCTGTGCTGAGATTCCTGCTTGGGCGAGAAGCTCTCCCTCACCCGAACTGTTGCCATGCGCTCGGTGTTGGGGTCGGCCTCACGCTGCCGGGCCATATCTATTATGCGGCGAGCAAGCACTCGCTCCAACCCCAGGGACCGTGCCGCCGGGTGGGCGGAGACGCGCGGTCCGTAGATGCGCTCGCTTGTATCCGGGTCGTCTCGTACGTCGAGCCAGCCGAAGCCGGGGATCATTCCTTCCGGCAGACCCTCTATGGTTGGGCCTTCCACCGCGAGCACCCGGCTGAATGGCTCGAACCCCGGCCTTTCAAATTCGGAAAGCAGCTCCTGCTCGCCTAGTACAATATCCACGCCGTCCGCCGCGGCAGCCGCGTTCCAGTTTGCCACGATTAGCGCTGCGTCACCTTCTCTGTATGCTCTGATTTGCCAATCTGTCATCAGACGGTGACCTCACTTAACGGGCACTCGTACTGGTACATGCGGTCACGGACCACAAAGCCTGCCGACTCGAAGAGGCGTGTAGCGGGCGAAGAGCCATGAGCGTCCACGTCGGCTAGCATTACTTCCATACCCGCGTTCTTGAAAGAATGTAGAGCATGGAGAAGGAGTGATTTCCCCACACCCCTACCGCGCCACTCCTGCACTGTGCCGATGCCCTCTACCCACCCTTCAAGGCGACCTCCCAGGGCGTTCTCCTCTTCGTCCAGGAGGCAGAGGCAGAAGCCTGCCAGCTCGTCTGCTCCGCCCTCCGCTTCCGCAAGCCATGAGAGGTCATGGCGGACAACAGGCGATGCCATCTCTCGCTCCCAGCTTTCGGAGCTGATAGGCTTAGAATCAAAGTAATCGGCAAACGACCTGTTGAGCGCGCGAAGAGAGCGTTCATTATCCTCCGGGTATCTGTACGTGCGCAGGGTGACGCCGGGAACGTTGGGCGGGTCGGGTATTGGCGCGCTGAGCGGGCGGCGCATGGTCCACGCCTGGCGGACCTCTCGGAGACCAACCTGCTGCCATGCCTTCGTCAAGGAGGTGTGCTTCTCGTAAATGTAGGACCTGACGCGCACTTTACCCACCCGTACCTGCCCTGGGAGAGCTTCATGGCGACGGGCAATAGCTATGACCTCTTCGGCTATGGCGCGGGCAAGGTCCGTATCGTTGGCGTCGGGCTGTACGCGCATGGAGACGTCATAAACGCGCTCGACCCCCGTCTTATCGCCACGTGGGAACGCTCTGCCATATCCAAGAAGCCTGCCGGAGCGCGCGCCCTCATCGTCTGTAGCTTCAGCAACGATTACCTGGCGCGAAGGGTCCAGACCAGGAGTATTGAACTGGTCTCGAAGCCCCTCGTCGTTGATCCTCACGGGCAGGCCAACTGCAACGTCGGCAGCGTTGATTAGAGCTACCATTTCGGGTATGTCCGCTTCGCGATACCCGCGTATTCGCCATTTAGTAGTCATAGTTTAGCTAGATTGCTATCTCCTCAAGATTGAGCTCAAATTACATGGTACGGGGCCTGCCCCGAAAAGGTGCAATCTTTGGGGCAGTGCCGCCATTTTATCATGCCGCGTCAGTCACCGTCCACCGCGTATGATATAATTGGGTAAGCGTACTGGCCTTTGTTGAGTTTGGAAGGTAGAGATTTTGAGAAGGGACCGCTTTGTAAATAGAGTGAGATTGAGCAGTGGGGGCTATCGTGCACCGTTACTTCTGGCCCTGCTGGCCGCGCTCACGTTACTGCTGGCGGCCTGCTCTGACGACCCGCCTGCGACGCAGCCTACCGCAATTCCAGGGAGCAGCACGGCCACCGGCGTAACGTCAAGCCTACCCGCAACGGCTATCCCTCTACAACCGACCAGCACGCCCGCGCCGCCTCTATATGTTGGGGAGCCGACGGACCCACAGCCCGCGCCTACCAGGTCAAGCCCATCTACCCTTTACTTCACCGAGACCGCTCATTACCTACGGGGCGAGTTCCTCAACTTCTACAAAGAGAATCCGAAGAACGCCGACCTCTTCGGCCTGCCCATCACCGAGGAGTTCCCACAGCAATTCCCAGGCGCGGGTATCTATCGCGTGCAATATTTCGAGCGCGCCAGGCTCGAATGGCACCCCGAATTACCCGTGGGCAGCCAGGTGCAGCTAGGAGCAGTCGCACGCGAGGCGCTGGAGGGGCGCACTTTTGGCCGCCTGCCGACGATCGCCAATACCGCTACGCGTATCTACTTCCCTGAAACGGGACACACTATATCGAGCGGCTTCTACAATTACTGGAAAGCCAACGGCGGCGTTCGCATCTTCGGCCTCCCGCTGAGCGAGGAGATGGGGGAGGATGGCGTGACGGTGCAGTACTTCGAGCGCGCCCGCTTCGAATACCACACCGGGCTCGAAGGGACGCCCTACGCGGTGCAGCTATCTCCGGTGGGGTACATGGCGCTCAAGGCGGCGCGGTTCAGTCTCCCACTGGGGCTGATGGTGAGGTTCAGCCCGGCGCGCCTGGCGGAAGGGCATACGTCAGTGGTTGAGGTGGCCGCTTCTCCAGGCATGACCGTCACAGGGCAGTACGAAGGGCGACCCCTCATTTTCAAGTATGACGCCCAGCGCAGTATGGCCTGGTCTCTCATCGGCGCGGTGCCCTTCGCCGATACGGGTATACGACAGGTGAGCATAACGGTACAGGGCAGAGGGAGCAATAACCGGCGCACGGTCATGCGCAATATTGAGGTGGTACCGTACAACTTCCCCTCTGAGGCGCTCGACTTCCCCGACCAGACCGCCAAGCTCCTCGATCCTGAACTCACTAAAAAGGAACGAGAAACGCTCGACGCCATATTCGCGGGGCGGACGCCACAGCAATACTGGAGCGGCGCGTTCAGGATGCCCCTGGACGGGCAGATTCGCATAACCTCGTACTTTGCTACCCGGCGCTGCTACGAGTGCCCCGCAGGCTCCAAGCCAACTACCTATCACGGCGGTATGGACATGGGGGTTCGAGAAGGTACGGCAGTGTTAGCTCCTGCCGACGGCAAGGTGGTCTATGCAGGGCCGCTGGCGGTACGCGGCAACGCTGTCATCATAGATCACGGCCTCGGCGTATATTCCCTCTTCGCGCACAACTCGAAGCTGGTCGCTACCGTCGGGCAGATGGTCCGAAAGGGCGACGTAGTGTCGCGCTCCGGCAATACCGGCCTCTCGAACGGCCCTCATCTCCACTGGGAGCTTCACGTCAACGGCCCCCCCGTAGAGCCGCTTGAATGGGTCAAGCGGGCGATGCCGTGAATGGACGACGGACGACGGACGACAGACGACAGAATACCCCTATTCGTCCATCGTCTGTCGTCCATCGTCTGTCGTCTGTCGTCTGTCGTCCAGCAGATAATCGGCTATGAACATGCCTGGCCTCCCAACCGGCACAGTTACCTTCCTCTTTACCGATATCGAGGGGAGTACTCAGCTTTGGGAGCGCTATCCTGAGCAGGCAGGGGCAGCCCTCGCTCGCCATGACCAGCTAATCGAAGAGATAGTAGACCAGCACGGGGGTAGCATAGTCCGCCCTCGTGGTGAAGGGGACAGCCGCTTTGCCGTCTTCTCACGGGCTACCGATGCTGTCGCTGCTGCCGCCGCGATGCAGCAGGCCCTCCATGCCGAGCCCTGGCCTACGCTAAGTTCAAAGTTCAAAGTTCCAGGTTCAAAGGGCGACAACTTTGAACCTGGAACTTTGAACTTTGAACTTAAGGTGAGGATGGCCCTTCACACAGGAGAGGCCGACCTGCGAGCGGGAGACTACTACGGCATCGCGGTAAACCGCTGTTCCCGCCTGCGCTCTGCCGCTCATGGCGGGCAGACCCTCCTCTCTCGCACCACCTACGACCTTGTGCATGAGAAGATGCCGATAGTGACCACAGGCGTTGAGTTAGAGTTGCGAGACCTGGGTGAGCACCTGCTCAGAGATTTACAGCAACCTCAGCATATTTTCCAGCTTGTCGTCCCCGGCTTGCCTGACGACTTCCCGCCTCTCAAGACCTTAGATGCGCGCCCTAACAACCTGCCGGGCCAGCGAAGCCCACTGGTGGGGCGCAGGTCCGAGCTTGCCGCTATAGAACGCTTATTGTTGCGCGACGATGTGGGGCTGCTGACGCTGACCGGGCCGGGCGGCATCGGAAAGACCCGCCTCGGCCTGCAAATTGCCGCTGATGTGGTAGAGGAGTTTCTGGATGGGGTCTTCTTCGTCTCGCTGGCTCATATCACTGACCCCACTTTGGTGGCCCCGGCTATCGCGCAAACCCTCGGTATCCAGCAGATGGCGAGCGGAGAGATGGCTGATAGTCTGGCCGACTATTTGAGCGACAAGCAATTGCTCCTCTTGCTGGACAATTTCGAGCAAGTAGTGACGGCAGGGCCACTGGTCGCCACGCTTTTATCCGCAGCCCCCCGGCTGAAAGTGCTGGTCACAAGCCGCGAGGTGTTGCACGTACATGATGAGCAGGAGTTCGCTGTACCTCCGCTCGGAGTGCCCGACCCTTCGCTACTCTCAGGGCAGGCTCTCAAACAGCTGTCAGCTGTCGAGGCACTCTCTCAGTACGAAGGGGTGGCGTTGTTCATCCAGCGCGCACGGCTGGTCAAGCCCGACTTTGAAGTGACCAACGAGAATGCCCCTGCCGTAGCCGAGATATGCTACCGCCTGGACGGCCTGCCCCTGGCTATCGAGCTGGCCGCAGCGCGCATAAAGCTCCTCCCACCCCAGGCCATACTGTCTCGTCTTGCGAGCAGGTTGAACGCGACGCTACTCAGTGCAGGAGGGCGAGACCTTCCAGAGAGGCAACAGACTTTACGGAGCACTATGCAGTGGAGTTACGACCTGTTACAGCCGAGCGAGCAAATGCTATTTCGACGTATGTCGGTCTTCACAGGCGGCGCGACCCTGGAAGCAATAGAAGCGGTGTGCAACGGCGATGGAGCCGTAGAGCTGGACATCCTGGAGGGGGTAGGGTCATTGGTCGATAAGAGCTTGGTGCGGCAAGAGACCAGCGCAACCGCTAGTGGCACGGTTGGGACGAGTGGCAGGGAGAGGGAACCGCGATTTGGCATGCTTGAGACCATGCGGGAGTACGCAAGTGAGCTACTGGATAGCACCGAATCTGCGGGAGGAAAGGAGATATACCGCCAGCACGCAACGTATTACATGACACTGGCCGAGCAGGGCCGGGAGGGCCTCCAGGGACCTTTACAGGAGATATGGCTGGACCGCCTAGAAGGGGCGCACGATAACGTGCAAGCAGCCATGAAGTGGGCTGTTGAGCAGGGCGACGCCGAAACGGCCCTACGGCTCGGTGGCGAGCTGTGGATGTTCCGGGGGTTTAGAGCTTATCTCGACGAAGGGTATCAAAGGCTGAGAGAGGCATTAGGATTACCGGGGGCTGAGGTGCGTAACCGGGTACGGGCCGTAGCTCTCAGGGGTGCGTCGTTGATAAGCCGTTACCAACGCGACTTGTCCTCAGCCCGTGCCTATATAGAAGAGAGTATCTCAATTTTCCGGGAACTCGGACCTGAGGAGAGAGGTGAGCTAGGCACCGCGCTGGTCATGTATAGCAGCGACCTGGCATTCTCAGGGGAGCACGAGGCTGCGAGAGAAACAGTTAACGAAGGGATATCTCTGCTTCGCCAGTCAGAGAACAAATGGTACCTTTCTGACGGCATTTTCATGGGAGGCTATGCTGCCATCGTCGCGGGCGACCTGGCTGCTGCCAGGGATGCTTATGAAGAGAGCATAGCCTTATGCAGAGAAGTGGGGAATACGTGGATACAGTCTCACGCGTTGAACAGCCTGGGGGATGTATCGCGCATGATGGGGGACTATGCAAGAGCAAGGGAAGCGTACGAGGAGAGCTTGAGCTTATTCCGGCGGTTAGACGTCAGGATTGATATTCCTGCCTCATTGCACAATCTCGGCCACGTAGCCCTGGCGCAGGGTGAGGTAGAAGAGGCGAAAAGCCTTTTCATTGAGGCCCTACATCTCCACACCAGCTACAGGAACAGGTCCGGCATCGCAGAAAGTCTGGCCGGGTTGGCAGGGGTAGCCGGGGCGGAGAAGCAACCTGAGAGGGCCGCGCGGCTCTTCGGGGCGTCAGCGTCAGTATCTCCCCAAGAACGGCCAGGTCCGCAGGATTGGGCCGCCGAGCAGGCGGATTACGAGCGCAACCTTGAGATTGCGCGAGCGCAGTTGGATGAAGCAACGTGGGAGACGGCGTGGCAAGAGGGACGCGCTATGAAGATGGAGCAGGCCATCGAGTATGCGCTAAGGGGAACGGAACCGTGACCGCTGCTAGACGACGGACGACGGACGAACGAAATTATTTGTTCCTTCATCAAAATGACTACTTATCCATTTACGGACCTACTTGTCCGTCGTCCGTCGTCCGTCGTCCGTCATCCGTCGTCTGTGGTCCGTCGTCACAAGCGATGCACCGACACAGCATAGCTGCTTTCCCAGCGCCAGGGCTGGCGGTCCCAGGTGGAATAACGTTCGGTCAGGACCAACCCGGCCTCTTCTGCTAGCCTGTCATAGTCGTCCAGGTCGAGGTAGGCCATGCTAAGCTGGAAGCCCGCTATCAGTATGCCGCCTGGAGTGAGGAGGCGAGCCATGTTCTTCAATACGGCACCCTCCGTGCCTGGGGCGACGAAAATCATGACGTTTCCGGCCATGACTATCGCATCGAAAGTCCGTCCCAGGTCTATGAGGGATATGTCACCGAGGTGCCAGGGGATATGAGGCGCTTTCGCACGTGCCGTATTCAACATACGAGGGTCTATATCTACCCCTACCACATCGATCCCGCGCCTCGCAAGCTCTATCCCCACCCGCCCCGTGCCGCACCCGGCATCTAGCACCGATTTCGGCCCGAACGACTCAACGAAGTCGGCCTCACCATGCACGTTCTCACCCGCACGCTCCCGCGCACGGTAAGGTGCGTCGTACTCTTCCCCCTCAACTTTGCGTGTATTCAACCAGCGGTTTTCCGGGCCGGGCACGTCTGAAGTCATTGTCGCTCCGATATGATGCTTGATGCGTGATGCGTGAGATTAGTGCGTAATTCGTAATTTGGGTTTATGCTATTTCCAACCCCCGAAGGGGGTGGAACAGGTGTAGCCCGGGGCGTAAGCCCTGTGGATGTCTGCCACCTAACCACCTAAGCCCCGTAGGGGCGATACTCTTACACCTGTTGTTGCTATTCACTTCTTGTGCCGCCCCTACGGGGCTTAGGAAGAACATCACGTCCTAACCACAGGGCTTACGCCCTGGGCTACATCTGTTCCACCCCCTTCGGGGGTTGGGTGAACAACTTTTAGAATTAACATAACTCCATAATTCGTAATTCCCCAAAGCCTCTGCGCCTCTGCGGTGAATCGAAAATGCGTTGACAATAGAGGCAGCCGACTTTATAGTACCAGAAGGATGGGTGAATCTGCTATAGAACCGAGAGTGATATTCATGGGCACGCCGCACTTCGCGGTGCCGTCCCTCCACGCCCTCACCAACGGACCTTACGCCATAACGGTAGTTACGCAGCCGGATAGAGCAGCGGGTAGGGGTGGTCGCGTGACCCCGCCTCCTGTGAAGGTAGCCGCCGAGGAGCTGGGCCTTCCGGTTATGCAGCCTGAGAGTCTTCGCGACCCGGATTTTCGTGCAAGATTGGCGGAGTTGCATCCTGATGTGATTGTGCTGGTCGCCTATGGGGAGTACGTCGCGCCCGCCCTCCTCGACCTGCCCAGGCGCGCCAGCATCAATCTCCACCCATCGCTCCTCCCCAGGTGGCGGGGCAGTACGCCTATACAGTCCGCTATCCTGGCGGGAGATGAGGTTACGGGTGTGAGCATTATCCGTATGGATCGCGGCCTCGATACAGGCCCGATACTCGCCCAACGCGCTACTCTCATTGCTCCTGAGGAGACCCACCCTCAGCTCGCGGCACGCCTGGCGCAGATTGGAGCCGATTTGCTGGCCGAGACCTTGCCAACGTGGCTGCGGGGCGAGATCGAGCCGGTAGCTCAATCTGACGAGGATGCCACTCTAACGCGCACTCTCAAAAAGGAGGATGGTCTGATAGACTGGACCCTCCCCGCCGAGCAAGTAGCCCGCCAGGTGCGAGCCTTCCTGCCCTGGCCCAGCACATATACGACCTGGGAGGGCCGCCTCCTCAAGGTCATGCGCGCCCGCCACCTGGACGCAGACGAGACCCCTGGGCAGCCGGGCAGAGTCACACTGTTGGGCGAAGGCAGAGACAAAAAAATCGCCGTGCAGACAGGTAGGGGCCTCCTCCAGCTCCTGGAAGTGCAGATGGAGGGGAGACCCGTCATAGAGGCACGCGCCTTGCTGTCAGGTTATCCACAGATAGCTAACGGCACACTGGGCGCAACTTGACGCATCTGGCGCAAGGCTGTACGCTATAAGCGAGAGGATGCGGGACGATAGACGATAGACGATAGACGATAGACGATAGACGACGGACGACGGACGACGGACGACGGACGACGGACGACGGACGACGGACGACGGACGACGGACGACGGACGATAGAGGATAGAGGAAATAACTACTGATTACTTTGGACCTTAGACTTTGGACTTTGGACTAGGTTAGAGATGCCAATTCGAACTAATGAGCCTCGGCTTCCACTGGAGCCGGAAGAATATCCACTCTATAAGCCACCGCGCCGCTTCGGGTGCTCCGGCTTGACTATAGTCACGCTCCTCACGCTAGGGGTCTTTGCACTGCTCGTCTGGAAAGTGACGCCCGATATGGCAAAGGCGATCACCGACCTGCCCAAGCCTCTCTTCAGGGGGCAGTCAACCCCGGAGACCACGCGTGGCGCGGGCGCATTGTCAACCCAAACAGCTATAGCCGCGCCTACTCGCCCACCAGTAGTCACCCCTACCCCGATCATCATATACGTTCAGCTGGGTAACAATAGCGGGCAGTCTATCAGGATGCGTAGCAAGCCCGACAGCACCTCCAGCTACCAGGTGACGCTCAAGGGCGGAGAGATACTCCAGGTGATAAGCCAGGACGAGACCGATAAGAATGGCAATACGTGGCGGCATGTGCAGCTTCTCGGGAAAGATGGGCGCAACGGCTGGATACTCTCCAAGTACCTCAACCCCTACACAGGCCCCGTCCCGGTCCCGTAGCACTTCTCATGGGACCGGTATGCAGCACTTGACGAAGGACGAAAGAGGAAGGTCTGTTATGCAAGTGGCTGCTATCTATGATATTCATGGGAACCTCCCCGCCCTTGAGGCTGTACTACAAGAGATTCGCCAGGCAGCAGTAGACGCTATAGTGGTCGGGGGCGACGTGGTTCCAGGCCCGATGCCCCGTGAAACAGTCAAATGTTTGCTGGACCTCGATATTCCGGTATACTTTATCCAGGGTAATGGCGAGCGTGAGATCCTTGCGCAGATGGCAGGCATGGATACAGGCGGCATCCCGGAAAGGTTTAGAGAGGTCGTGCGCTGGGTGGCGCAGCAGATTCACCCTGAATACGAGCGGCTGTTAGCCGGTTGGCCTGGAACAATTTCTATCGAGATTCAGGGGTTAGGCGAGGTGCTATTCTGCCACGCCACACCGCGAAACGACACCGAGATATTTACCCGCCTTACGCCTGAAGAGCGCCTCTTACCGGTCTTTGAAGGACTCAGCGTACCTCTGGTCGTCTGCGGCCATACGCACATGCAGTTTGACCGGACGATTGGAACGATTAGAGTTGTGAATGCTGGCAGCGTGGGGATGCCGTACGGAGAACCAGGTGCCTATTGGCTCTTGCTCGGACCCGACGTTCAGTTCCGGCATACCTCCTACGATCTCACGAAAGCTGCTGAGCGCGTTCGAGACACGAATTTTCCGCTAGCTGAAGATTTCGCAGCACGTAACATCCTGCAACCCCCGTCAGAGAGAGAAGCTCTTGAAACATTTACCCCGGCGGAATTGAGGTGAAATCACCTTCACCCACCTTTGACACCTACAGCACCAGGATGTACAATCATATCGATGGATAAGAAGCGCTACGAAAAAGAGATAGAAGAAATCCTCGCCAAGTACGACCAGGAGTCGGGTCGTAAGGAGAGGCCGAAATCTGACGTGCCCGCAAATGGTGGCACTGGCGGCGTCAGGCCGAGCGCGCCTGGTCGAGGTAACACCCCGCGCCGGAATGGCCCTTCTTTCGGCTCCGGTCTCAAGAACATAGGCGCGGGGCAATACATGATCTCGGCGTTTGGCCTTGCTATACTAGCGATCTTCGTGCGGGCCTTCTCGCCAGGTCTCGCGGCACTGATGGTGATACTCGCGGCGGTACTCTTCCTCGTGCCCGTGCTTCTGCATCGCAGCCCAGGAGGAGGCGCCCCACAGCCGGAGAAGCGCTGGCGCGGCCAGGTGATAGATTTCTCCACCCGGCGCGACGTTACCAACGACCCCTTCGCCGCTATAAAGCGCTGGTTCAGACGAAGGTAAGGTATATAGAAAGGCAAGTGGAGTGGGTTTATAACCCATTCTTCTGTTTTCAGGGGCTGAATAGTGAGTACAAAAGCCAGGCATCAAGCAACAATAGAAGACCTGTACGCCGTGCCGGATAACGGCAAGGCTGAACTCATCAATGGAGAGGTCGTTCTTATGTCACCGACTGGAGGTATTCCCGGGCACGCGGGTGGCGAGATTTACGTCAGCTTGCGAGAGTATGCCCGACGCACAAAGTCCGGCCATGCAGTGCCAGATAATGTCGGTTTTAGAGTTGGCTTGCCCCACCGGGAGTCTTTCAGCCCTGACGCGGCCTTCTACATTGGCAACCTGAGTATGAAATACCTTGAAGGCGCTCCGGTATTTGCTGCTGAAGTTAGAAGTGAAGGGGATTACGGTCTCAACGCTGAGCAAAGTATAGCCGATAAGCGTAAGGATTACTTTGCTGCGGGCACGTTAGTGGTATGGGATGTTGACTTACTTAGCGAAGAGGTAGTACGCGTTTACCGTGCTAGTGACCCAAACCGGCCTACAATATACCGCCGTGGCGATACTGCTGAAGCTGAGCCTGCCGTGCCTGGCTGGTCTATGCAGGTTGACAACCTCTTCCCAAATGAATATAGATAGCGGGCGAATAGTTGTCAAATCGATCTGCTATCTCCTCCAGATGCTTTTCTACCCTTATTCGCTCGCCATCATATCGGATAGAGGTTTCCTGGAAAAGAGCATGTAAGTTATAGGTGGCAGCATAATCACTAGCCCCGTCCAACCGACCAATGCCGCCAGAGGCTCTGCTGCCACAGGGAAGAGAGCATACAGCGTCATGCTGCTGGCGCATAAGACCCTCGTCGCGTTCCATAGCCGCCCTGGCCCAATCAATACAGCAAGCGCTATTAGCAACGACACATACCAGGGCCAGAACCATAACGCCCCTACAGTCAGGTAGACGAATATGCGCCCGTACCATATATAGTTGAATATGTCGGTCGAGAACCTCCCCCGCACGAAGAGGAGGACCAGCAAAGAGGCACCTGTGAAAGCTAGGATAATCTTCAAAGCAGGATGGGCATGGGCCTCCGAGAAATTTCCCAAAGCGAATAGCTTCTTGAGAACGAGGAGATATAGCCCAAAAAGCCACGCCAATAGGGCGAAGTATAGCAAGGTATTGAGCAGCCCAAGCTCGGAAGTTCGCGTAGCCTCAAGCCATGCCATGCCTGGGGAAAGATAGTTAGAAGAGGCTCGAATATGCCCGGCCATCTATCCTGTACCAGCGTAGGGTAGACCCAGAGCGTCGGTGACTTCAGCAGCACAAAGAGGCCCACGTACCCCAGCAAGAGCATCGCCCCCGCCAGTGTAAGGAGTCGTAGTCCCTTCAGGTTGGCGATAGTGCTCAGATCACCGTCTCCTGCTCATCCCACCTGCGTGTCGCGCAACCTACCGCCTGTTGACCATGTATATTCGCACGTCGTAACCCTCGACGCTTACCGTCTTGACGCTCTCGAAGGCGTTGAAGAGCGCATTGTACCGGGCGACCGCGTCGGGGTAGCGTTCAGGCTCAGCATAGAAGCGGCCATACTCTCCCTCACTGAATACCAGGTAATCAACCCCGTTGGTGACATACCACTCAGCCGTGTGTACTGTCAACAGCGTATATCCCTGCACAGCATAACGTTTGGGGTCCACATATGGGGAGTAAGACTCGATGGCAACGGTGCTGCCATCGGGCACGTTTTCCTCGATCCACATCCGGGCAAGCTCCCGACTCTCGACCCTCCCCAGAAACGAATTGGTAGTTTGCACCGTCGCGACGGCAGGGTAAGCGATAGATAGAGCTGCGAGGGTGGCTACCCCGAATGCGGCAGCCATGCGCACCCGCTGTTGAAAAGTGTGGCGTAACAGCTTACGCGCAAGCATCACCAGCAAAGAGGAGGCCAGCAGGTACATGAAGGGGGTAAGAGGGAGGGCGGTGCGGTCATTGCGTACCGGGAAGCTGTTGATAAAGATGAAGTAGGCCACCGGGAAAATGGAGAGGAGGATAATAGGCTTGAGGCGCAGGTATATTCCCCGCCCCACTTCTGCCAGCGCGAGCAACCCTATAGGCCCACCCGTGACCCACAGGTAGTCGAGGTACCACTTGACCGTATCCCCATCCATGCCGATATGCCCGGTCGAATAGTGTTGCGCTTCGGAGCGCAAGTCTGCTAAGAAAGTGCCAGTGTCGAAGAGCGCGTACGGGGTGGTCAAGAAGAACGCTACGGGCGCTAATGCGAGGGCAAGGTACAATCGCATCTCCCGCACCCCGCGCCAGCCGAGCCGCAAGAAGTGCGCTCCTACAAGTGAGAGACCGATCAGCACACCGTTATATTTACCGGAGGCTGCTAGCCCCACCGCCAGCCCCGCCAGTATATAATCCCGCCATTTGCCGCGTTGGAAGACCAGCACCGCACCCCAGAAGGCTAGGAGGATGAAGAATACCTGGATGACATCGGGCGTGATGTAGCGGCTATGCTGCACGTTCCCCGGCGATATCGCCATGAGCAACGCACCCAGCAGCCCTACCATCATGCTGCCGGTTAGCCGCTTTCCGACAAGAAAGACCAGCACCACCGCGCCCAAACCGAAGAGGAGAGAGACGCTACGCCCAAGCAGAAAAGTGGAAGGTGTGGGTGATATGCCCACGCCCAGCATGAGCATCGCGGGAGATGCTATATCGTCGGGGCTGTGGAAGACCCCTATTATGCTACCCAGCAGATAGAAGGGGAAATAGGCCAGCGCGTTGATGTCGAAGAAGAGAGATGGGAAGACGAATGAATGCGGGTTCCAGTCACCACTCCTGAACATATCCTGGGCGATGCTAACGTACATAGGCTCATCGGGGTGGTAAAGGTAGGGGAGTCCAAAAGGAAGGCTCCACACCCGTACCGCCAATGCCAGGAGCGCTATCCCGGCGACAATCCACTTTATATGGCGAGCGAGGGTGTTAGAGGACATTTGAGGAGTTGTAGGCTGTTATGGACGACGGACGACGGACGACGGACGACGGACGACGGACGACGGACGCTAGATGACAATTCGTGCTCCAACATTGAGAAGTTGGCCCTCACGCATCACGTTTCACGTTTCACGACCTTCGTCTATCGTCTCTTGCAAGCATGCTGGCTTTGTCAGGAGCGCTTAGCCTACTATATCTTCGGGGGCCAATTGTTGCATCGCAGGTCTCGCCATCTTCAACCACTCAAAGACGCGAGCATCCGTTTCGGGGTCATGCTGGGCGAACTCGTGGTCGCCTCCCGGCAGTAGCCACATCGTCTTAGGCTCATTTGCCTCATTGTATATGCGCTGGCTGACGTGGGGAGGTACGACCTCATCCCCTTCACATTGTACAAGCAAGAGATGGCGCGGAGAGATGCGCTTGGCAGCTTTGGCTACGTCGACGCGGAATAGCAATTGCAGGATCGAGTTGACCTTGACGCGAGGTGGCGTGCCCTGCACCAGAGGAGATGGATGCCCGCGTTGCACCATCGCCACCTCTTCCATGAGGATGGACAGTTGGGACTCGCTAGTTGGGCAATACGCTACCACCGGGGCGACTTCCTTGAGGTGGGCCGCCGTGTGGATAGCGAGCCAGCCCCCCATCGAGCTGCCTCGTATCGCCACGCTCATAGGGTTGACCTCCGGGCGGCTTTGGAGGTACAGGAAGGCAGCGGCCACATCGTTAAATAGGTTAGCGTCCACTTCGCCGCCGCTCTCGCCATGCCCCCTCAGGTCTATTATCAGCGTGACGAGACCGGCAGCGGCAGCACGCTCTCCAAAATCGGCGTGCCGCTCCTTGCTGGAGCCGAACCCGTGGCAGACCACGATACCCGGCCACCATTCCGCATTCCCCTGCGGGAGATAGAGGTTGCCTGCCAGCCTGACATCATCGTAAGTGGTAAATGTGACATGCTCCATATAGCACTCCCTCCCGGTTGACGCTCCTTTATCCCTCTGATATAGTGCGATAGTCTGTGATGACGGACGACGGACGGACGACGGACGACGGACGACGGACGACGGACGATAGACGATAGACGATAGACGATAGACGAAAGGGTGAAACGTGAAACGTGATGCATGATGCGTGATAATAAACCCATAAATCCTTTGTGTTCTTTGCGTCTTTGTGGCCTTTGTGATTACTCACGCATCACGTTTCACGTTTCATGCATCATGTTTCACCAGCGACCGGAGACCTAATGCCCCAAGAGAAGGATTACGCACGCATTTTAGCCGAAAAGATTGAGAAGTGCACAGCAACCGTCGGCGTTATTGGCCTCGGGTACGTTGGGCTGCCCCTGGCTGTGGACTTCGCGCACGCGGGCTTCAATGTGGTGGCCCTCGACCTCGATGAGAGCAAGGTAGAGTCCATCAAGGCTGGCCGCTCCTACATCAAGGACATCGAGAGCGCCGACGTGCAACGCGCTGTAGCCTCCGGCAAGCTCCATGCTACGACAGACTACGCCGCCCTGCGCGAGGCGGATACGGTCTCGATATGCGTGCCTACCCCACTCCGCAAGACCAAAGACCCCGACATATCGTACATCGTGTCGGCTACGGAGTCTTTAGCTGATAACTTTCGCCCCGGGCAGCTAATTGTCCTGGAGAGCACCACATACCCCGGCACTACTGACGAAGTTATTCTACCACGCCTCTCAGCCGGAGGCTACGTTGTGGGCGAAGATTTCTTCCTCGCTTTCTCACCGGAGCGCGTAGACCCCGGCAACCCACATTTCAAGACCTCCAACATCCCGAAGGTAATAGGAGGCGTCACGCCCCGGTGCCGCGAGCTGGCGAGCGCTCTCTACTCCCATGTCGTTGAGCGAATCGTCCCCGTATCATCCACCAGCACAGCCGAGATGGTGAAGCTCCTGGAGAACACCTTCCGGGCTGTGAATATCGGGATGGCGAACGAGCTTGCGATCATGTGCGCGAAGCTGGGCATAGACGTATGGGAGGTAATAGACGCCGCAGCAACCAAGCCCTTTGGCTTCATGCCCTTTTATCCAGGGCCGGGCCTGGGGGGGCACTGCATACCGATAGACCCTCATTATCTCTCGTGGAAGCTCAAGACCCTCGATTACAAGGCGCGCTTTATCGAGTTGGCCTCCGAAATCAATACAGATATGCCTCTGTATGTGCTCGATCTGGTAGCCGACGCGTTGAACGATCACGCCAAGCCGCTCCGTGGGAGCAGGGTGCTGGTGCTGGGTGTCACCTACAAGCGCGACGTTGAAGACGTGCGCGAGTCCCCTGCCGTCGACATCATCAACCTCCTTAGCTCAAAGGGCGCGCACGTGGACTACCACGACCCTTACGCCCAGACCCTCCAGGTAGCCGAAGACCAACCCTCCCTCAAGACTATCGACCTATCGGAAGAGGCTCTTCAGAGGTACGATGCTGTGGTCATCACCACAGACCACAGCAGCTACGACTGGGAATGGATAGCCGCCAATGCCATGCTACTGGTAGACACTCGCAACGCCACCCGCGATGTTGGGAATCGAGAGAACATCCGGCGATTGTAATTCGTAATGCTAAGAACCCTCCTTAGAGACGAAAGCCAGCAATTCCGCGTGGTCGAGGACCCCTCGGCTATCAGTGAGATCGTCACGCACAAAGACCGCCTCTTGTGGCTCGATCTGGAAAGTCCTACCGCCCAGGAGTTCGCGCTCATACAGGAGGAGTTCGGGCTGCACCCCCTGGCGATTGAAGATGCGATGGCTCGCCACCAACGCCCCAAGGTAGACACCTACGAAAACTTCTACCTTGTCATTTTTTATTCGGTGGCCGTCGAAGAACCGGGCGCGGGGCGCATACCGGGCAGGCGAGGCTTGCACGGCACAGACTTCCTGAGAGCGACACGTAGCGGGCACAGGGCAGAGGATATGCTTGGCCCAGGCACGACAGAGGGAGAAGTAAGTGTGCCCATCGTCGAGCGAGAGGGAGATGAAGACCCTGACAATAATGGGGCAGATGAGCGCATTATCCTTCGAGAGCTGACCCTCTTTCTTGGCCAGAACTTCCTCATCACGGTGCACGACCACCCCATCAGCGAGCTGGACGAAGCCGCCAAGCGCTGGACTCGTAACATAGAGAATATCACGCACGAATCTGCCAGGCTACAGAACTTACCAGGCACCAGAAAGCTCACCCCTGAAGAAAAGGCAAATCTCACGGCGCAGTCCGCGTCCCAGGCGGACCAGGATGCTGACCCGCAGCATATATTGGATACGCAGCCGATACCTGTACAAGACCAGGACCGCCCACTGATGCTCGTCCCCACCCCTGATCCTGGCGAAGAGGCGGATGACGGTAAAAGCCACCATGAGAAAGATATAGGTATACTCCTCTATTCCCTCCTCGACACCATCGTAGATAACTACTTCCCAGTGATAGATAGTATCGTTGACCGCATCGAAGTCCTTGAAGAGAGCATATTCGAGAGGTACAGCCAGAAGTCCATCGAGTCAATATTCACACTTAAGAAGGACCTCCTGGCCTTACGCAAGGTGCTGGCCCCGGAGCGCGACGTGCTAAACATCCTTACCCGCCGCGACATCGCCATCTTCGATAACCACACCATGGTCTACTTCCAGGACGTGTACGACCACGTCGTTCGCGTCACGGACAGCATAGACACCTACCGCGACCTCCTCTCAAGCGCCCTAGACAGCTTCCTCTCCATGCAGAGCAACAGGCTGAACATAACCGTCCAGACCCTCACCTCCGTTTCTATTATGTTGATGAGCATAGCGACCGTTACCGGCTGGTACGGCATGAACTTCGAAGCAATGCCTGAATTGCGCTCTACCTGGGGATACCCGGGTGTTATGGTGGTGGTTGCCATACTAGTGCTCGCTGAATTCACCTATTTCAAGCGGAAAGGCTGGCTATAGGAGATAAGTACAATAAGCCCCAATGTGTCGGGGCTCTCTCGCCACACAAAATGAGCGCCCAGCGGCGCTCATTTTCGTGAGTGAAGCAAGGTTATTTCGCACTTATCTTGGCGTGCTTGGCGAAGAATGGGGCTGCCTCATGGTTGGTGAATTTTTGTCTGGGAGGTACTAACACAAAAGAAGTATAAATTGAGCCGTACTTCCAGGCTAGCACAGGTAGGGATAGGGCCTATAGTACATCCTCGTCATTCCATCCGCGCGCGTAAAGGAATACAATGTCTGTGGGTGCAAGAAATAGAATAAAATCGAATAAATAAACTATCCAGGATTGGCCTGACGCAGCTAATCACGCAGGAAAAAGGCAAACTCACCGAAAGGTGGGGACGCAAAGCCAATGGATCTAAGGCTCGAGAGAGCTATGACAGCCAGGTTGCCCGGCAAAATGCCCTCAAGTTCGGCATCTTTTATTCCCCCCGAACGCGCTTAAGCATCTGCCTGCAACCACTGTTACACACAGGGGGTTATCATCATGCAGGCAGAGAATTACAGCAACTTATCATATACCACAAGCAATTATCTATCATATTCCCATCTATCAGCTCGTAAAGGTCTAAGACTTCGCAGGCTCGTGCCGCACGTGCTGGCTACGCTCACCATGACGTTCGCTATGCTGGCACAACCACTCACGGTGGCCCGGAACGCGCAGGCGCTCGGCGCTACGGGCGCTCCCACACAGAAACAGTACTTCGACGTAACCGGCAAGTCGGTTGCCGGGGACTTCCTCTCTACCTTCCAGCGCTACGGCCTGGAACGTATCGGCTATCCCCTGTCCGATGAGCGTGTCGAGAATGGCCAGACGGTGCAGTACTTCGAGCGCGTCCGCATGGAGCGCCACCCTGAGCTGGCAAGCAAGGGGTACGGTGTACTTTTCACCAGGCTGGGAGTTGATCTCAACGGCGGCGACAAGTTCGCGAAGGTCGCGCCATTCGCCTCAACCGCACAGAGGGCATACATCAGCCAGACAGGCCACTCCCTCTCTGAGCCGTTCCTCTCTTACTGGAAGAATAACGGCGGAGTAGAGTTCTTCGGTTATCCGATCGCCGAGCCGATGGACCAGGACGGCATGTACGTGCAGTGGTTCGAGCGAGCACGCATGGAATACCACCAGGAGCTTGCCAAGTCGGGCAAGGCAGTGCAGTTGAGCCTCCTCGGAAGGGCGGCGCTCGGCGGCAACGGCCCCCAGGCCCAAACCGTTTCCACTCAGAAGCAGCAGCTACCGGCAGCTGAAGTCAAGCTGACTCCGATGGAGAGCTTCCTGTTGAAGGCAATCAACGAGCAGCGCGCCGCCGCAGGCGCACGCCAGGTAACGCTTGACGCAGCCGTGACCGACCTGTCGAGAGCGCGCAGTGGCGATATGGCTGAGCGCAATTACTTCAGCCACACCACCCCGGAAGGTACTAAGTTCATCTCGATGCTGGTGGACCGCAAGGTTGATTTCAAGTACGGCGGCGAAATCCTCGCCCGTAACAACTATCCGAGCCAGGAGACCGCCCAGGTCGCCATAAACAGCTACTTGAACAGCGCCGGCCACAAGGCGGTCATGCTTGACGGGCGATACACCGCAGTGGGTGTCGGCTACGCTTTCTCGGCAGAAGACGAGATGCACTACTTCACAGTCATCTTCATCGAACAGTAACTTCTCCCTCCTTTCGCACAAAAATGGGAGCGCGTAGGCGCTCCCATTTTTGTGCGAAAAGAATATCCGTCAGCAGAGTTACTTTCGTGTAGGGCAAACTGGTAAAATAGAAGGGATGACATATATCAGCCATAAAGACTCATACGACGTAATCGTGGTGGGGGCGGGGCACGCAGGGTGCGAAGCCGCGCTTGCCGCCGCGCGTATGGGACACCGTACTTTGCTGGTCACCCTCAACCTCGATACGGTGGCGCTAATGCCGTGCAATCCCTCGGTCGGGGGTCCGGCCAAGGGGCACGTAGTACGCGAGATTGACGCGCTCGGCGGGGAGATGGCGCGCAACACCGACCGCACTTCCATCCAGATCAGGATGCTGAACGTCAGCAAAGGCCCCGCCGTCCAGGTCCCCCGCGCCCAATGCGACAAGAAGCTCTACGCCCTCCAGATGAAGAGCGTGCTGGAGACGACCCCCAACCTCTTTCTCAAGCAAGCCAGCGTCTCGGGCCTGCTCCTTGAGCCGCTTGACCCGGCTGCGACGAGCGAGCACCTGGCCGGCACCCTGAGCCACACTCCCCATGCCGCAGACGAGGCCCTGAAAGCCCCGCATCGCCGCCTCAAAGTGGTGGGGGTTACGACTGCCACGGGCAGCGAGTACCGGGCGCGTAGCGTGGTGCTCACTACCGGCACCTTCCTGCGGGGGCGCATTATATCAGGCGAGCTTACCAGGCCCGGCGGGCGAGCAGGCGAAGCACCCTCCCAGGAGCTTTCGGGCGTGTTGGGTGAGCTATCATTCCCACTGATGCGACTCAAGACGGGGACGCCACCGCGCATAGATGCCCGCACCATCGACTTCGCATTAACCGAGCTACAACCCGGCAGCCCTACCCCCCTCTACTTCAGCCATGAGCACATAGAGGCGATCACGATGGAGCCGCTGGATACGTACCCGCAGGCGGACGACGGACGACGGACGACGGACGACAGACGATGGCAGGATATAGAAATCCAAAATCCAAAATCCAAAATCCAAAATTGGCGCCGCCAGATGGCTTGTTACCTGGTGCATACCACGCCGGAGACGCACTCGATCATCCGTGATAACCTGGACCGCTCTCCTATGTTCAATGGCTCGATAGAGGGGGTGGGACCGAGATATTGCCCCTCTATCGAGGACAAAATCCATCGCTTCGCAGACAAGGAGAGTCACCAGTTGTTCCTTGAGCCGGAGGGGTGGCGCACCAACGAGGTCTACGTGCAGGGGTGCAGTACGTCGCTGCCAGAGGACGTGCAGTGGCGCTTGATACGCTCGATTCCTGCCCTGCGCAACGCCGAGATCATGCGCATCGGCTACGCCGTGGAATATGACGCGGTGCCTCCAAGCGAGATCACGGCATGGCTTGAGAGCAAGCGCGTGGCGGGCCTCTTCCTCGCCGGTCAGATCAACGGCACATCCGGCTACGAAGAAGCTGCCGGGCAGGGGATCATGGGAGGTATCAACGCGGCGCTCTATTGTAGGAGGACGACGGACGACGGACGACGGACGACGGACGATGTACCTTTGGCAGACGATAGGCGATGGACGATGGACGATAAGGGACAGGCTCTGAGAACACCTCTTAGTCAGGGGCGGCAGACGGCTGAGGCTATAGAGAAGGTGCTGGATGACATACGCGCTTGTAAGCCGTTGGTCCTCCCGCGCCACCTGGCATATACGGGGGTTATGCTCGATGACCTTACCAGTATGGACCACCGCGAGCCTTATCGCCTGATGACTTCGCGGGCCGAACATCGCCTCCTGTTGCGTTCGGACAACGCCGACCTGCGTCTCAGCGCTATCGGTCATGCACTCGGCCTGGTGAGTGAAGAACGTTATGAGGCGATTATGCGCAAGGATAACATCGTGCGGGATGCCCTGGCTCGTCTATCGGAGGGGGTGGTGACGAACGCCGTGGCAGTTCGCCTATCCGCGGCAGGGTATGATGCACCCGAATCAGGCAGGCACACGACCATGCTCGAATACGCTCGCCGCCAATCGACTCCCTATGAAGCTCTAAACGTCCTTCTCCCGGACCTCAAGGCCGTTGACCCTCTTATAAATGAAGCAATGCAACAGACGGAGATTGCCGCCAAGTACGCGGGCTATATCGTAAAGCAAGAGCATGAAGTGGCGCGCACGCGCAAGCTGGAAGAGCGTGCCATCCCACAGGAGTTCCCCTTCGCCCAAATCCCCGGCCTCAAGACCGAAGCTCGCGAGAAGCTAGCGCGCTTCCGCCCCTCGACTGTCGGCCAGGCTTCGCGTATCGCAGGGGTGACGCCTGCGGACATAGCGGTGCTGCTGGTGCATTTGAAGAGGATGGGGGCTTGATGTCAATACACCACATCTGCCTATCGCAATTGACGTGTATTGAATGCCACGATAAGATAAGACTATAAGGAAGCTGCACGTCACGGAGCGCGCATGAGACTGAGAGATTTGAGAGAGAAACGCTTGGAAATACTGAGCACGGCTGCCCAACATGGGGCGTTCAATGTGCGTGTTTTCGGGTCTATAGCCAGGGGGGACTCAAGTGCGAATAGCGATGTGGATTTCCTGGTAGAGCTTGAGCCTGGACGAAGCCTCTTAGACCATGTGGCTCTAGGGCAAGACCTGGAAGAGCTGCTGGGTTGCGAAGTAGATGTAGTCGAGCCTGACGGTCTTCACTGGTACATACGTGACCGCGTACTGAATGAGGCTATACCCTTGTGAGGCCTAACGACAAGTAGCGCATAGCCCGCACGGCGGCACTGCGTATCTCTCTCCCAGACCATCCTTGACAGCCGCAACCCGCCAACCCATAGGCGCACTCTCCAGCGTGAAGTCACGCGCCACAGTTGCTGGTTGTGACCCCGCGAACTCTCCTACGTAAACGGGAGTCCCATTCGTTACATCGCAGTATATCCCTTTGGGCCAGTCCGCCGGGTCTCCAGAGTGGAGCGATGTGTCCAGTCGCATCCCGTACACCATACGGTAGAAGCGGATGACGGAGAGGTCCTCCCAGTCGAGGTAGAGACTCGCGCCCTGGGGAGCTTGGGCGAGTAGCGATAAGACCTCATCACGCGTAGCGGTTTGACCACTCTGGTCCGCAGAGGGATAGCGAGAGATCGTCAGATAGCCTGCTCCTGCTGCAAGCACCAGCACTAGCAGAGCCGCGCCGGTGCGGACACCCACAAGGCTGAGCCGCTCTCCCAGGGCACGCCGCAATGTGACCACCAGCCAGCCCAGCCCTACCCCCATCAGCGTACCCCAGATTAGATACGTGGGTATGAAGTAGAGGTACCCCACGAGCGAATAGTTCATGGCGAAAAGGAAGTTACCTAGCACCATGAGCGTGAGAAGCAGCGCCTCGCCACGAGCTAATCTCCATAGCGTCACCAGCCCCACCAGGCCCAAAGCTATTCCTATGGGCGTGTACTGCGCAGACAACTCCCCGATTCCGAACCCGACGCGCTCTAGCTGCGCGCCCCAGCCAAAGGCCATAACCTGGTTATGGAACGGACCCCCCGTCAGCAAGCTGAAGAAATCTTTCCAGGTAGTCGGGTTGCCCCAGTAGTAGGGCGCGCCCGCGAGGAAGCGGTACACCAGGAAGAGCATCGGGCTGAGGCCCGCGATGAGCGACAGCACGCCCAGCGCACGGCGCAACATCGGCTTCCGGTCAGCTTTACGCCGGTGCCGCTCTATCTCCACCAGCAACAGGTAGAGCCCATAAGCCGGGAGGAGGAGGTACGTAGTGGCGTGGTGCACCATTGAGAGACCTATAAGTAAGGATGTCAGGTAGAACCAGGGCACACGTCCAGTATGTCGCCATTGTATGAGCGAAAACAGCACGCACCCCACCAATAATGCATTGAGCGCATAGCTGCGCGCCACCAGCGACATTGACCACACGGTAGGCGCGATGGCAAAGAACAACGCCCCCACCCCTGCCGCCCACCACGCCTTGCTCAGACCCGCCAATCGCAAGAGCCGCAGCCCAACCGCAAAGAGCAGACCTGTTGCACCTGCCATGTAAACCGCTGATGACAGGTTCACCCGGTAAGCCACATCACCGAATGGGAGTATCGTGAATAGCTTGCTGAGCAAGATGTAAAGCGGGTAGCCCGTGGGGTGGGGCACACCTAATATAGCCGCAGACATCTGGAACTCTGCGTAGTCTCCAGGCATAACCGAAGGCGCGAGTGTGCGTAGATACAATACGCCAGCAAAGAGGATCACAGATGCGCCTACCAAAAGTGGTCGGTAGGCGGTAGTCGGTTGTGGAGACTCGGCAGTTGTGGGGCTCTGCATAAATGGATGATACTGGACTCATTATCAAAGTACCAGCTACCGACTACCTACTACCGGCTCCTAACCACAAAGGGCTATTGCTATACCTAATGTCCCTATGCTATCCTGTGTTACAGTGACTGCGGGAGCATCCTTGAACTCTGCGGGCAAGGTTGCTGGAATCCACACTCCGCATCTGAAAGAAGGTTACTTCTCCCCTTGCGCATCGGCATTGTATCGGACATACACGGCAACTACGTCGCCCTGAAGACCGTCCTGGAGCGGATGGGGAGCATCGACGCACTCTGGTGCCTGGGCGACCTCGTAGGTTATGGACCCCAACCCAACGAGTGCATATCCTCTATTATCGAGATGCCCCATCTGTGCATACCGGGCAACCACGACTGGGGTGCCCTGGGCCGCCTCAATAAGCAGTCATTCAACCGCGATGCGCGCGCTCTCCTCGAATGGACTATCAAGGCGCTCACCCCTGAGCACATAGAGTATATGGAGTCGCTGCCGGTGCAGATATCGGCCCTCTCCTCCAGCTTCACTCTCGTGCACGCCTCGCCCCGCGATCCTATGTGGGAGTACTTGCTGGACCTCTTCGATGCCGCCGAGTGTTTCCCGCTATTCAACTCACGCTACTGCCTCGTCGGCCATACCCATGTCCCCCTCGTCTTTCGCGAGGTCGAGGGTGTAGTGAAGGCCATCGTACCTGAGCCGGGCGAGACGATAAGGTTGAATATAGCGCCTTACAAGGAAGATGAGTCTACGGCAGCAGCCAATGCCAGGATGATTATCAATCCGGGTAGCGTCGGCCAGCCACGAGATGGCGACCCCCGCGCTGCCTACATGGTCCTGGAGATACCGGAGGATGCCCGGCCCAGCGTCCACACGGCGCGCCTCACCTTCCACCGCGTCGAATACCCTATCGAAGAGACACAGGAGCTGATGAGCGACCTGGCTTTCCCGCCGCGCATGATCTCCCGACTTGCGCTGGGGATATAAGGGTAGAGAATCTTCAAACCAAAATCAGCGCCTGCGGCGCTGATTTTGGTTTGAAGATAAAGGATTATATTATCCCTTAGCCTTTACTCTTCGCCTGGGGCGACGAAGGTGTCTTCGTAGCGCTGGAAGGTGCCGTCGCTGAACATGAAGTAGATGTCGCGATCGCTCGTCCAGATCGCTTCGCCGTGCTCGAACTTCTGCCACGCGCCTGTCACCTTGACCTCCGTGTCCACGCCCCAGCCGAGGCTCTGGTGAACATAACCATTGCTGTTCCAGAGCTTCCCGAAGCCGCGAACAGGCTCGATCAGCCCCGGTGGAGGGGTATTCACAGCTTTCGGTGGCGTATCGGTGTCCTGCCACGTATCCTGGAACTGGAGCCACGTCCCCGACTGACCATTCGCGCCATTGATGAAGACGTAGATCAACTTCATATCCCCGCGCCATACCATAGTGCCACCCTGGAAGTGCTGTACGGCTGCATCCGGTATGCCCATCTCGGCAGCCTCTGGGCAACCAATCTTCGCCCGCAGGGCGCGGGTTGTCCCCCAGACCTTGCCAAAGCCCTGCACAGGTACAAGGTCACACGGCTCCGAATTGACGGGCGTAGCTGTAGCCGTCGGCCCACCCCTCACTGTAGGGGTAGCGGTAGGCGTACCCTTGGGCGGAATAGCAGTCGAAGTTGGCACAGGCTGCGTCTCGTGCACGGTAGGCGTTGCCGTAGGTACGAGCGGCGTAGGTGTCAGCGATTGAGGTATAGGCCTGGTAGGCTCAGGCGCGACCGTCTGAGTAGGCGGCACGTTCGCCGTGCGAGTAGGGTTCACCCGAACCGTAGGGCTGGCCTTCGGCGCGGTCGTCGCGCTGGGCGGTACGGGCGGCTGCTGCGTCGGCCCGCTCGTCGGAACGATTACTTCCTGAGTGGGCAGAGGGGTGTTTTCGGCAACTGTAGTCGGCCCAGGAGTGTTCGGGGGCGGTATGGGTGTATCGGTGGGTGTTGGAGTGATGGTGGGAGTAGAAGTGGGCGTTGGAGTGTTCTCCGCCACGCTGAAAGAGAGGGTATGGGACTTGTCATCGAGCTTACCACTACCCGCTATCAACCCGATTTTTGGCGCGTCAATGTATACGTCATATCTGGCACCCGGCTCCCACTGCTTTATAGGCTGTATAGTTATTTCCCGGGCTGCTTGGTTGAACTCCAGCGCAATATCAACGCCCTTTGTCAGCGTCACAGGTTGAGAACCCTCGATGCGCCGGACATTTGTATTCACCAAGCAGTCGGGGTCCCATATGACCTCTTTGGAGAGGCGAACATGGACAGGTTGAGAGAAAGTAACGACATCCCTTTCTAAGCTGGCAACGTCGACCGGATTGTTTCGCAGCAATATCACCGACAGCACGAGCAGCAGCCCACCCAAAAGGAGCGCGGCAGGTAGGGCGGCGGCCCAACTCCTGCCTATGCCCTTCAGGATGTTGGGGAGGAAAGACTTCTCTTTGGGTTGGGGGAGTGTGGTAATAACACCCCTGGCCGGAGAGCCTCGGAAGACGCGCGCGTTTGCCTGTTGCGCTTCGATGGCGCGCCAGACATCGCGCCGCAGCCCTACAGGCGGCTGTGGCATGGGCAGGCTGCGTATGTCGCTCCCGATTGCCCTGAACTCGGCCAGGACATGTCGGCAGTCGTGGCAGCTAGCCAGGTGACTCTCGACCTGGTTGCGCTCCTCAGTGCTCACGTCGCCGTCGTAGTATGCGGACAGGAGCGGCCTGATGTTGCTGCAATTCATGAATAATCCCCCATGTGTGAAACGTGATGCGTAATGCGTGATGAGTGAGGCATGACTAGTCTTCTATATCGCGTGTTTCATCATTACTATCTGATAATTTGTCTATATTTTCGTCGTCCGTCGTCCGTCGTCTATCGTCTATCGACCAACGCCTGCCGACACGTCGTCCATGTCCGCGTCTATGCCTGGTGGGTGGCCGTACTGCGACAGGTAGACCTGGCGGAACTCGTCACGCGCTCGGAACATGAGCGATTTCACTGCGGAGCGTGTGAGGCCCATCACCTGCCCTATCTCGTCGCCCGACAACCCCTGGAACTCCTTGAGTATGAGCGCCGTCCGGTGCTTTGGACTTAGCCTGTTCAATACCACCTGTACTTCGCCGGACGTTTCGACCTGGTTGTACTCTCCTACAGGGTCGTCGCTGGCCGTCGGCTCCATCGCCGGGTTGGTGTCGAACGTCTCCCAGGGGAGCCACCTGATCAGCTTGCGCCGCCTCAGCACATCCATACATGCGTTCGAGGCTATCCGATGGAGCCACGCCGAAAGGTTGAGGTCGGGCTGGGTGCGCGGCAAGGCAGAGTAAGCCTTGACGAAGGTATCCTGCGTCAGATCGTAAGCGTCCTCAGCGTTGCCCATGAGCCGGTAGACGAAGGCGTAGATGCGCCGCTCGTAGCGATTGTAGATCGCCTCGAACGCTGCGGTATCTCCTTCCCGCGCCCGGACTACCCAACTCTTTTCATCTATGGCCAAGGCGAAACCTTCCACCCGCAGGGATCCTCCCGAAAATAGAACGGAGAGAACGCCTGGAGGTTGCAAAACGTTTTGGACGACGGACGACGGACGACGGACGACGGACGACGGACGATAGACGATAGACGATAGACGATAGACGATAGACGATAGACGATAGACGATAGACGATAGACGATAGACGAATGGTATGTTGCTAGTATATAAGTTTGGCTAGAGCGCATCGCCTATCAGCGTGCTTAACATATTCTACCAGTTATCTATATTGTACCAGTTACTTTTGTCTCCTACTATCTGCTAGTCGCTGTCTGGCATCTATTCATCGTCCATCGTCCACCTACTGCCGTCCTTCGTCCTTCGTCCTTCGTCCTTCGTCCTTCGTCCGTGGTCCAAGAGAAAGTACTATCCCTCCCCATGTTACCAACGGCTCATAGCCCACAGGACCTATTGCCCATCTGATTGTACCTGGATTCGTGGGAAGCTATGCTATGATTCCTCTGAGCGCCTCTACGCGATGCTGTTCCTTTTGTATACCGAATGATAAGTCTCAAAAAGCCTCCTCTTATAAATACACCCACCAGGGGGCGCTGGTGCAATCTCTGCGGCTCAAGGCTCGCGGCACGTAGCTACACGCGGAACTCCGCAGGCAGGTCGCTCGCGTCATTGTCGTATCTAACCTCCTCTCAGGCCCTACCGGCACAACGGAAAGTGGAGTGGATGGGGTCGGGTGGAGAGACATCGGTGTGGTCGCTTTGCAGCCAATGTTACCAGGAGCGGCTACGTTGCTCGGCCTGTAACGCACATGTCGGTAACCAGGCGATCATGCTGAAGGGCGACAGCCATGTATATTGCGCCGATTGCATTGACCAACGCCCTCGGTGCGACACGTGCGGCCGGCCCGTGGGGGCCTGCTATTGGACCCTCCGCCATGGCCGGAAGTTGTGCGACAGGTGCCAATCGACCTCCGTCACACAATCGGCCCATGCGCACGCCCTTTACAAACGAGTGCGGGCTGACGTGCTGCGTACCCTCGGTATGAAGCTGCGCGAGCCATGCCAGCTCAAGATGGCGGGCCGCCGCCAGATGCTCCAGCTAATTGACAAATCGAGCCTGTACACCCTGGACGCCGATAGCAGGGCACGGTGCTTTGGACTCTTCCTGCGTGAGGGGAAGCACCGGGCCATCTTTGTAGAGTATGGCCTGCCACAGATAGTTCTCCTCGAAGTGATGGCTCATGAATACGCCCACGCCTGGCAGAGCGAGCACTGCCCGCCCAATCTTCCCGCGCAGCTGCAGGAAGGGTTTGCTGAGTGGGTAGCCTTCAAGCTGCTACAACAGTGGGGCTGCCGCCACCGCACAGCCCGCATGCTCCGACGCGACGACCTCTACGGGCGCGGGCTACAGATGATGCTACGGTGGGAGAAAGAAAGTGGGGTTGCCGAAGTCTTTCGGCGGGTGACAGATGCTGCATGAAATGTCGATAAGTGAGCGGCATGTATTGAATAAAGATAATAGAGCTTTCCATGCCAGGACCGCTCTTTATTTTTGCCCAGTCCACCCAGCGATATGGTAAACTAGTCGCAGCCAAGAGTCCAATATCATTACTCTTGCTAAGCTCCGCGAACTCTGCGTCTCCGCGGCGAACCTTCAAAAACCTTTGCGTCTTTGCATCTAGATCGTATTCGGAGGAGAAAATGGCGGACCAAATCGCGCTGAATTGCACGCTCAACGTGGAAGCGGTGCCCGCGTCGGAAGGACCGCGCCTCGTCTATTTGCTGGTGGACATGCGGGCGGGGCTGGATGCCCAGCCTCTCGACGCTCCCGTGAACATGGCTATTGTGCTCGACCTTTCGGAGTCGATGCGGCTGCCGGTGCTCACCCAGGAGCAGTTTCAGGAGCTTTCCGAGGCGGGGCACGTCCAGCAGACCGTCTCGGATGGCGTGCCCGTGTGGACTTTCAAGTCTATCCCGGAACGCATACGCAGCGCCGCGCCCTCCAATCTCGAAGCGGTGCAGGCCTCCATCGCCCAGTCTACCCGCCACTTCCAGGAGGATGACCGCATCTCCCTCGTGGCCTTCGCCGACCGCGCCGAGGTGCTCCTCACAGCAGTGCCTGGCTCTGAGCACCGGCAGGTTTTGGACGCGATTTCCGCCCTCGCCTCTCTCCAGTTGGGCGACGAGACCGACATCGCGGCGGGCCTCCAGGCGGGCATCGCGGAAATTCAGCGCGCACAGACTTCAGGCACAGTCAACCGCGCCCTCATCCTCACCGATGGCTTCACCCGCGAGCCTGATCGCGTGCAGGAGCTTGCCGGGCAGGCACGCGATATGGGCATCGCCGTCAGCACTCTCGGCATCGGTACCGAATTCAATGAGAAGTTGCTGGTAGAGGTGGCCGACGCGAGCCTGGGCAACGCTTATTTCGCCCGCGTGCCCCAGGAGATACCCCCCGCCTTCGGGCAGGAGCTTGCGGCTGTGCAGGCCGTAACTATGCGCAACGTATACGTAGAGTTGAAGTACAGCGCGGGGGTGGAGGTTCGGCGGGCTTACAGGGTGCGCCCCGCTATATCGCTCGTACAGGATGAGCGTCGAGGGGAGCGCGCCATACTTATCCCTATGGGGGACCTCGACCCGGCAAACCCACCCGCATTGCTTATAGAGCTAATTGTACCTACGCAACCCACCGGCTCGTTTCGTATTGCGCGCGTATCGGCGACCCACAGCACCGCAGATGGTGCGCGAGCGGTCAGTGCCGCCAGCGACCTCATCCTCAACTATACCACCAGCAAAGAGAGGATCGAGCCGAACCCAGTGGTGATGAATACAGTTGAGCGCGTGAGCGCGTATGTGCTGCAAACCCGCGCTTTGGACGATATGATGGTAGGCAACATGGCCGCCGCTACCCAGAAGCTGAGGGCCGCCGCCACCCGCCTCCTCACGGTAGGGGAGACCGGCCTGGCGGAAGCGGTTGAAGCCGAGGCCGCCCGCGTCGAAAGAAGCGGGCAGCTATCGCCGGAGAGTGCGAAGGAGTTACGCTACGCTACACGCAAGCTAACACAGAGGTTGGGATGAGACTCGATTGCCGAACCGCCAAGACGCCAGGAGCGCCAAGATTATTTATGGTTTTACCGCAGAGGCGCAGAGACGCGGAGGATTTATCGGAGACGAAGGGGTAAAGAATTAGGAAGCCCTCCAGCCTTGGCGGTTTCTTGGCGCTCTTGGCGTCCTGGCGGTTATTAGGAAGCGCAACAAACACCCGTCCGCGAACGTAGTAAATAGCGCAATGCTTATCTGTGAGGTCTGTGGCAAAGTAAACCCGGAGGGGAGTCGCAACTGCGACTATTGCGGCGCGCACCTCGGCACCGCCGACGCGCTCCCACCCGACTCGGCCCCTCTCCTGCTCGCGGCGGCCCAGGACGCTGCCACGAGCGGCCCAGTATGCCCAAAGTGTCGCCGGGGTAATCGTCGTGGCGCAGCGTTCTGTACGCACTGCGGCTACGACCTCAACAAATCGTCCCTCCCCCAAATCTCCAAGCCGACAGGCGACGGCGGCCCCTCCAGGCACCCATCCCACCCGCTCAATTATGAGTCGAGCAGCATAGCCGCCAATATAACGGGCAACCTTCCCCCCGGCATGGTGCTGAAGAGACGCTATCGCATCCTGCGCAAGATCGCTCAGGGCGGCATGGGCGCTGTATATGAGAGCACCGACATCGAGGCCACGTCAGACTCGCGATGGGCGGTCAAAGAGATAAGCCCCGCAGCCCTCCCGCCCGACGAGCGCCGCCAGGCCATATCTGACTTCCGCCGCGAAGCCCAAATCCTGGCGACTCTGGAGCACCCGAATCTACCGCGCGTCATGGAGACCTTCGAGGAGAAGGGGAAGCACTTCCTCGTCATGGAGTTCGTACCGGGGCGCACCCTCTTGAACATGGTGGATGGCACCTCCGGCTTCCTGCCCGAAGATAAGGTCATGGTGTGGGCGCGCCAGCTTTTCGACGTGCTCCATTACCTCCACTCCCAGAACCCGCCTATCATCTATCGCGACCTCAAACCCGCAAATATCATGCTCGTCGAGGGGACCGAGCGCATCAAATTGATAGACTTCGGTATCGCCCGCTTCCACAAGGCGGGCAAGGCCCACGACACCGAGGCGTTCGGCACGGCGGGTTACGCGCCCCCTGAGCAGTACGGTAAAGGCCAGACCGACCAGCGCTCCGATATATACGCCCTCGGCGCGACCCTGCACCATCTCCTCACGCGCCACGACCCCAGCCTCAACCCCTTCAACTGGCTCCCCGTAAGGCGTTATAACCGCGCGCTCTCTGCCCACGTAGATAGCGCCATAGCCAGGGCGGTCAGCCTCGACCAGGCCAAGCGCTTCCAGAGCATGGACGAGTTCGCCGACGCGATGGGTATTCCTCTGCCTGGCACTCAACCCAGACCTGTAGATACTACCAGGCCTGTTACCACGACCACGCCGACGCTTCGACCAACATCCGATAGCCTCATCAAGGCAAACGGTTCGGGCAAGCAGCCATCATCTCCACCAGCGAAGCCGAGACCTACACCACAGCGCGCCGCTTCCTCACCATCTACGCCTGCAATATCTGTAGCTGCGTCGCCCATGCCACTTACCCCCACTGTCCAGCCCATGGCCCCAGTCCGGCAGCCGGTAGCACCGCCCGCGCCGCCTGTACAGGTAGCAGCGCAGGCCACTACCGTGGAAGCCCCCACCAAGCCCCAGGCAGCCCAGAAACCGGTCATCAACGCTTCCACAATCAAAGACATAGTGCAAGGCACTCAGGCAGTCATCGCCGCAATCTCCGAAATCGCCCCCCAAATCGCACCTCAAAAGAAGGAAGTCCAGGAGAGCGCCCCCGAGATAACTGAAGTAGCAGGTCCAAAGTCCAAAGTCCAAAGCCTGCCGGTGAGCGACGCGAAGGGTGCAAAATTGGAAGAGGCCGTGCTAGACCTGGGGGAAGTACGGTGGAATAGCAGGCCCGTGCGTAAGCTGGCGCTCCGAAGCCAGGCCGGTAGCCAGATGAAAGGCACAGTGCTGGCGAGCCAGCCCTGGATAGCATATAATCCACAACACTTCAATGGTAACCCTGTCACGCTTGAAGTGAAGGTTAAGCACAAGGAGCTTCCATTTGGACGCACAGAGTTGCACGTACCCAATCTATTCGCTATTATATGGTCACAAACTCGCAGGGTGCTGCCCTTCATAGGTTTCTGGTTCTGGGTGCTAGTGCTGGCGGGGAGCGCATTGGGGAGGATGCTCCCGTGGGCACTTGTAGGCGCAATCGCGAGCGTGGCACTATTTGAGCTATTGATGTGGATGTGGACGCTGCACGTTCGCTACCTGGTGCCGTCGAAGAAGCTCAACACAGGGCGGCTGATGGTGAGAAGCTCGGAGGGTGATAGGCAGATAGAAGTAAGGGCGGTAGCGCGCCCCTCGTGGGCACGTAGAGCCGTCGGTTGGACTGGGGCGTTGCTGCTCCTCTTCGCTGAAGTGGCGGCGGTTGCATGGATTGTGCTAACCCTGGCTGGGGTTACAGTCTCTTTGCCAGTTCCAGGATTGTAAACCAAACATAACTGAGGAGGAAAAAGGATGATATGTCCCAATTGTGGTAATGAGAACCCCGAGGATTACGTCTTCTGCGACGAGTGTGGAGCGCGCCTTCAAAACATGCCGGGCGCGGAGGCTGAAGCGGTGAGTGCCCCATTGGGCACACCTGACGATGGAGGCTCAGCTGGTGACGGCGGTGCCGGGCAGTGGCAGTCATCCGGTGGACTGAGTAGCATGGGTGACGCAAGCGATATGGACGCTATGGGCACCTCCGGCGGCGCAGGTATGGATAGCGATTCAGGCATGGGGGACGCCTCGTCGGAGTATGCCATGCCCGCCGGGAGCGCGTCGCAGGGCGAGCCTGCATTCGAGATGGATGGGGGAGATCAGGGCCAGTCTGACCAAGCTGAGGCTTCCAGCGGTCAAGAGGCGCAGGGTGATAGCGCTAGCTATGATGCATGGCAACCCATCGGCGGCCAGTTCTCAATCGGGCAGACACCTACGGGTCCTACCGGTATGGAAGATGGAGATCCTCAGGCAGGAGAGGGCGATGACGAGAGCGCTGCTATGCCCGTGACCGAAGATACGATGGAGAGCGCCCCCGCCGGTGACGATGGGGATAGCTCGTCCGCTCAGGGCGATGGCGGTGCGGGGGAAGAGGAAAGTGCCATGCCAGGCGTTGTTCCGATGATGGGAAGCTACTCGGACACCGAAGACACTTCCGCGCAAGGAGGCACAGCCCAGGGGATGGACGCTACGGCCGGCAGCGCGAGTGCTGGTGGCGGCGAATGGGCATCCGCCGCGCTCAATTACCTCGACCAGGCGCAGCAAGCCGCAGGCCAGGGCGATTGGGGAGGCTTTGGCGAGGCGCTGGGCAATCTTCGCACTTATCTCCAGACGGCATCCCAGGGTATGCAAAGTAGCGGTGCGATTGCGGATACAGATGCAGGCGTTGACGCGGGTTCTATGATGCAGCCTGCGAGTATGGATACGAGCAGCGACGAGAGCGGCACCCCATCCGGTATAGCTATAGGTGGGCAGATGCCAGAGGCGGCAGATGCGGGTTCAGGTATGGACCCTAATGGCGGCGCGATGGCAGGCTCGAGGATGCCCTCCGAGCCTCTCTATGAGAGTAGCACAGGGATGGAAGCCGGCGGTGGTGCTGGTGTGGCTACCCTTGAGCCTGCGGCGGAAGCCGGTTCGCTGGGCGCGGAGGTAATGCCAGAGGTCGCCGAGGCAGGAGGAACAATGGCCCGCCTGGTGATGATAGCTACCGGCGCGGAGCTACCCCTACCCGACCAGGAAGAGATCACTGTAGGGCGTGAAGACCCCAGCAGCGGTATCTTCCCCGATATAGACCTTACCCCATACGGCGGCGAGGACGGCGGCGTATCGAGACGCCATGCTCGCCTCCTCCACATAGATGATGAATTCTTCGTTGAAGACCTGCAATCTACCAACTACACCAAGCTCGACGGCCAGCGGCTTCCCGCCCACGTCCGCGAGCGCCTGGAAGACGGTGCCCGCCTCGATTTCGGGCGCGTAGCCACCATCTTCCGCCGAAGCTAGTAATAGAAACAAAAAAGCAAAATGGGGCGCACAGCGCCCCATTTTGCTTTTTTGTTTCTAGGAGGCTAAAGAGGCTCGGAGTAGGGCAAGTAATCTACCACGTCTATTATGATCGTGGTGATGTTGTCGTGCCCTCCGGCTTCGTTAGCAAGGTCTATCAGTCGGCGGCAGGCAGTCTGAGGGTCATCTTCAGATACCAGCACCGCCTCTATCTCTTCATCCTCTATCATGCTGTTCAGGCCATCCGAGCAGAGGAGCAAGCGATCTCCTGGGTGGAGAGTTCGGATGAAGGTATCTATCTCCACAGGGGGCGGGCCACCGAGCGAGCGATATATGAAATTGCGGTGGGGGTGGGTCTTGGCCTCCTCCGGATCGAGCTGACCAAGTTCCACGAGCCTGTGCACAAGGGAATGGTCTACAGACACCTGCGTCAGGGTGTAGCCTGACGATCTATCTACTTTAGGCTCTTCGAGATCACTGTGTGTGTCAACTCCCTGCTGGGCCAGGCGCGCGCCCCGCAAATAAGCTTCCGATTCTAGCGGCGAGGTGCCCATGAGCAACGGCTGGGTAGCATCGAGCGAGCTTGGCCGGGCCTCTTCCTGTTCCTTTGATAGGAGATAGAGGCGGCTGTCGCCCACGTTGACTATATATGCCTTGCCCCCGGCGATTACGGCAGCCACCAGCGTGGTGCCCATGTCGTTCTGCCTGTTGCTACGCGACTTGTAAACGCGGTCGTTGGTCGTCTGCACAGACGTGGTCATCGCCTGCAAGATCGCCTCGTTGTTGGGCGCGGGCCGCTCACCCGTCACCGACACCAGTGGAGAGATTACTCGCCCTATGATTTCGCCCGAAAAGGCCTGCACCGACAGCGCGCTGGCGAACTCACCCCCCTTGTGCCCTCCCATCCCGTCGGCTACCACGTAGAGACCGACATGGAACGGGCGCTCCTCGCTCTCCTGTATGAATTCCGCAACTCCGTACGAGTCCTGGTTTTGCTCACGCAATCGCCCCACGTTGGTCATGCTCGCCGATACAAAGCTGACCGGACGCCCAGGCCGTTCCAACTCGGCCATAGCTTCCAGGGATGAGGCCAGCAGGTTGCGCCACTGCATCGCGCTGATGGGGCGAGCCGCTCCCTGCACAGGTTCGATGGCCGCCCTGAAGGCCGCACCGACCTGCTCCGGCGCGCCAGCGGGAGAAGGCAACATACCTTCCGGGCTGACGGACGGGGGGTTGCCCGTGTATGCCTCGTAAATAGTTCCCGCCAGCCTGGCGAGGTCCATGCTCTGCTGCTCGATGCGCTCAGCCTCGCTTGCCGCCGAAGCGCGGGCGTTTTGCAAGCTCGCCAGGGAGGCCTTATCGTCTTGCACCAATATGTCATCGGCCTCTGCACCCGCGCCGACCACACCCCTATTGTGCAGGTAGTCGAGGGCATCCGCAAGTTGCATCGCCCAGTTGAGCACCTGCGTGGCTGGCCTGGGCATGCTCATTTGGCTCAAGCGCGCACCCTGTCGCGGCTCGGCTATGGCGAAGTAGCGCGTCCGCTCGAACGGTTTATAGCTGAAGAAGTCTATCACAGGCACAAGGCTGGGGTGATAGAGGTTGAGGGCCATCAGGTTCGGGTCCTGTATGAGGGCTTCCGGATAGAACCCTTCCGCCATCAAATAGAACTCGGCGGGGGACTGGCCGGTAGCGGGTGAGCCACAGAACTCACACTCCTGGGCCTCCTCGGAAGAGAGCCTACCGCAGATCGCGCACGCCTGCTGGCGACGGGCGGTAACGCGGTAGAGATTACGGTCGGAACTGTGATGTAGCTGGTGCTGGATGACGTATTTTCCGCCTACCACCGCGTTCACGGGTAGAGGCTCAAGCTCCTCATCAGGCTCCGCTTCCTCAGTTTCAGCCTGTGCTGGGAGGGTATCTGCCTCAACATTATCCTCAGCTACATTCTCACCAGGCATCTCCTCACCAGACTGCCCGGCATCCGTCTCAGCGCTCTCCGTATCGAGCGTGGCTGCATCTGCTGAGCCTGCGTCAAACGGCTGAACGTCCGCGAGTTCATCTTCGAACTCATCCCCTGTCTCTGCATCCTCTTCAACCATATCGGGGGTGGGTGTACGGTCCAGGAGATCGGCGGGGCTGCCCTGCGCCATGTCAGCGTCTTGCCGCATACCATCTGAAGCGGGTGCGCTCTCATCCCCAGGTGTGTTGTCATTACCGTCGTTCATAAGAGATGCATCCCGGGAGCTCTCAGTATCTTCACTATCGTTGTCCTGCCAGTCAGTGCGACTACCTTTGTCCATTTTGTCACCAACTCCATCGGGTGAGCCAGAAGCTCCCCACTACTGAGCATCTTCAGGTAGCGGTATATGGAAGATGAAGCGTACATCACCCAGGCGAATTGTATCTCCGTCCGCCAGGATATTCTCTGCCGTGCGCGTGTCGTTGACGAACGTGCCGTTCTGTGAGGCCTTATCAACGATGAGGTAGCCGTCGCTTTCACGGCGCAGCTCGGCGTGAGTAGGCGACACGCTCTGCCAGCCTGTGAACGAGGAGTCTATCACAATATCGCTGCTTGAGGCGGTGCCCATCACAACCCGAGGGCGCGACAGGACGTACTCAAGCTGCTCATCGGTGCGATCCAATGTCTCCAGGTAAGGCATATCGTCGGTGACTATTTCTGGGGGCGGCGCGAGGGCAGCCATAAGCGCCGCGCGAGTGGGACGCAAGTCCTGGCCGCAGTCATGGCAGAAGTTCTCTTTGATGTCGTTTACCGTCTCGCAGTTGGGGCACGTCACCGAGGTGGGAGCCGCTGGCGGCGGAGAGTGAACAGGCGCTACAGTAGCTGTGGCTGTCGTAGAGACATCTTCGATTGTAGAAACGTCGGCGTCGCCTGTGCGGGTTGGGGTGACGGGCACGCTGTACACGGGAGATGGGGCAGTACGGCGAGGGCGCAAGAGCACGAATCCTGCGAGCGCCAGAGCACCTAATCCTACAACCAAGACCGGGACCCAGGGGAAACCGCCCTGGGATGTTGTACCCGCTGAAGGTGGATTGGTCGCGCCTGTCCCAGACGTGATAGCCGGGCGGGGCACCTGCCCGGTCGGCACAGGGTTGGTCACTACACGACTCCCGACTGCGCTTGGAATATTAGGCGTCGATGTTAAGACATCGCCGGCCAAGGGCACCGTAGTCCCCGTTAGCGCGACAGTGGCGACACTAGTTGCCTGGGCTTGAGGCGCATCGGTATGCGATGAGTCGGTACCGAGTCCTGATGCAGATATGTCTGCCGTTACGAGCGAGAGAAGCGCAAGGCAGGTAAGAAGAGCTAGAGTAACAAAAGCAAAGCGGGCAATACCCGCATTGGTGGCGCGTCGCACGCGCTTGGCGTTGGAAAGAACAGGCTTCAAAACTTTGGGAGATACCTCCTGGTGGGGATGTAGAATATATGGTGTTGCGCGGACATACGCACCCGGAGGTTATTATAGCAAGTTGGCGGGCTGCTGTCTAACGGACGACGGACGACGGACGACGGACGACGGACGATAGACGATAGACGATAGACGATAGAGTGATGCGTGAAACGTAATAATAAGCCAATAAAACCTTTATGTTCTTCGTGTCTTTGTGTCCTTTGTGATTAGAGAATCACGTTTCACGTTTCACGTTTCACGACTATCCACCCAATATGAAGTTGAGTTGTACTTTGCCTATACGCACGCGGTCACCGTTGCGTAAGCGGGTGGGCACGCCTGCGGGGAGGCGGCGGTCGTTGAGGAAGCTGCCATTGGCGCTCCCCAGGTCTTCTATGAAGTACCCACCGGCGTCGGCGACTATGCGGGCGTGCTGGCGCGAGCAGTAGGCCGCCGGATCATTGTACGTGAGGTCTAGGTGAGGGAATATCTGGCGCGAGAGGCTACGGCGGCCAATATTGAATGGATTCTCAAGTATACGTCGCTCCCATAGCACGCCGTTTGGCCCAAGCACCTGTAGTTTGCCCGGTGGCCTGCCGGCGAGAGAAGCTCCACACCGCCCGCAGAAATGTGCCTTATTCTGGTTGGATGTGCCACACACCATACAGACCCGCAAATCAGTTTCGTCCGTGTGGATGTTGGGGGTAGAGTGTGGTGCGCCATGTGGTTGTGGTTGAGGCTGATGCCCACTTCCGCTATTGCCGGAGGCTTGCAATCCCGCTCCCGCCATGCCCATACTTGGGTTAGACGGCGGCTGAGACACAGAATTGAGGGGGCGTATCGACGATAGGGCTGAGACCCCAGATGCGGGTGTATCGGCGGTAGGAGCCTCGTAGGGCACCCCTAAGCAGCGCCGCAAGTCGGCCTCGAGGACGGCGGCAGACTGGGGTCGCGTGTCCATGTCCCGTGACATGCACTTGATGATCAACTGCTCGGTGACAGTGCTAAGCTTGGGATTGTAGTCGCGCAGGTTCGTAGGGGTGGTGGCGGGGGTAGGCGGCCTCCCCGTGAGGAGGTGATATAGGGTCGCCGCGAGAGAGTATATGTCGGAGCGAGCATCGGTCTGCCCCTTACCGAACTGCTCGAAGGGCGCATACGCCGCAGTGCCCATTGACATGGTATCGCGGCGCTTCCCTTCCTTATAGGTGCGGGCTATCCCGAAGTCTATCAGCTTGATCTGCGAGTTCGGCAGGAGCATGATGTTAGCGGGCTTGACATCGCGGAAAATGATGGGCGGGTCCTGGGTATGGAGGAATTGGAGTACCCTGCACATCTGGATGCCATACTTGAGGGCTTCAGCCTCGTCCATCGGCTGGCCGCGCAGCCTGTCCAGCTTCTTTTCGAGCGACTCGCCAGGTATGAGGTCCATTACCAGGTAAGGGCGGCCACCTTCGGTAAAGAAGTCGGTTACGCGAGGCAGGTTGGCGTGGTGCAGGTCGCTGAGGATTTGGGCCTCTCGGCGGAAGGCTTCGAGTAGCTGGCGGCGCTCCTCACGCTCGCGGGCGCGCTGCTCCTCGGTGGAATCAACGCTCTGGGCGCTGGAGGTGCTGGCAGTCTCCATATCGGTGCGCATCTCTTTGACCGCGACCGGCACGCCCTCGTGCTTGGCATCCTCAGCTTTATAGACCGCACCCATGCCCCCACCGCCGATGACGCGGAGGATGCGATAGCGGCCGCGCAGCATGTAGCCTATCGGCAGAAATTCGTACATGACCACATTATAGGTAGGACCATCGGGGATGTCAACGAGTAGAACTAGGAAAGGAGTCCCGTTAGCTAGTGTGAGTTTTGAGTAAATATCACCCCGCTACCCGCTACTAATAGGCCCTCTCTGGCGTTATGTATTGTGATTTCGAGACTTCGCAGACTCATTATCATCTAAGGAGGTCAAGAATATGAAAGGCAAAAGGTATGTCAGATCACTTGCAGTCATCATGTCTTTGGCACTACTATGGACTGCGCTTTCGCTTCCGGCACCGACCACAGCTAAAACCGCCAACCTATCCCAGCAGCCAACCGGCACAGAGGCACCCTGCCGGACCGCAAGCAGTTGGGCAACAGTTGCAAATCCTGGCCCCACCGGCTCAATAGCAGCTCTCTACAGCATCGGGGTAGTCTCCTCCAGCGATGTTTGGGCTGTGGGTGAGCAGTACAATTACGCTTATGGAGCCTACCAGCCACTCGTAAAGCACTGGGATGGGACGCAGTGGGCTATAGTGCCGAGCACGAACTACCTCGGCTCGATGCGTGGAGTCACGGTCGTAGCATCCGATAACATCTGGGCTGTAGGCTTCCGCCTCGGTTATGCGGGCTCATCTGTCCTCTTGCACTGGGACGGGGTGAGTTGGACGTACCCATCGCACCATATCACCGGCCATGCCAATAAGCTCTTCGCTGTGGCCGCAATATCGGCTAACGACATTTACGCCGTTGGGGAAGCTGCCAGCCAGCCGCTCGTGGCCCACTGGAACGGCGGCGAGTGGACGACGGTCGCCAACCCGGCGATAGCGAACAGCAAGCTGAACGGCATAAGCATCGTATCGGGAAATAACATCTGGGCCGTAGGTTCAAGCGCCTCCGACAGCGAGACCCTTATCATGCACTATGATGGAGCGGCCTGGACGCGGGTCGCAAGCCCGAACGTCGGGTCGTATCAGAATGTGCTCACTTCGGTCGTTACCCTCTCGGCCACTAACGCCTGGGCTGTCGGCTACGCTTCAAATGGCACCACCGGCTACCAGGGGATAACGCTCCACTACGATGGGGCAAGTTGGAGCACGGTACCCAACGGCACTGCGGGCATGGGGAACATTTATTTGAGCGGTGTGGCAGCCGCATCTTCGGGTGATGTATGGGCCGTGGGCCGGAATGTCACCGCGTCAAGTACTAACACGTTCGCCTTACGCTATAACGGTAGCAGCTGGGCCGTCGCGAGGACTGCTAACCCCGGCGGAAGTATTAGCAAACTCCTCGGCGTAGTAAATAAGGCCGGGGCAGTTTGGGCTGTAGGAACAGCAGACGCTACGGGCGGCTACTACAACACGCTTATAGAGAAGTACGCCGCAGGAGCGTGTCCAGGGTCTACTCCCTGACCCATTGAGCAGGTCAGGCCTGCGACGGGGAAAAGGAATCTGCCACAAAACCAGAAACCAGGCTTCGGGTGACCCGAAGCCTGGTTTCTGGTTTTGTGGCCAAAGGTTGATTCCCTTCCATATTTCCTTGACAACGACATATAAATAGATTACTATATAAACGGCTCTTTATGTATCAGGTCGCTAGTGCAATAATGAGGGAGAAAAGTTGGCTCGAAGTATAGGATCGTTAGGTGGGGTTGTGCCGGAGCGTGGCGAAGGCAATCGAGGCAGGCGCAAACAGGTCGAGGAGCACATCCCGCCTGTGCTATCTGCGGAACGTGCCGCGGCTGTGCGTGTCCTCAAACCTTTCCTCAAGGCTATCGGGGACATCAACCGTATAGCAGTGCTCCAGGAGCTGAGTCGAGAGGGCGATGCCGGTCTCAACGTGCAGGACCTCTCGGACCGCCTCATGCTCAGCCAACCCCTCACCTCCTGGCACCTGCACATCCTCAAGCGCGCCCGTTTGGTAACAGTCGCCCACCTGGGCCGCCAGCGCATCTACCGCCTCGACCGCGAGCGCATGGGGGAGCATAAAGAGCTTTTTGATTGGGTACTGGATTTATAGGGGTCAGGGATTAGGGGTCGGGGATTGGGGATTGATGTCTGACCCCCGACCCCTAATCCCTGACCCCTAACGACAAAAGGAGAAAATATCAGCAATGGCTAAGAAGAAAATCAGGGTCGCAATCATCGGCGTGGGCAACTGCGCTTCTTCCCTTGTGCAGGGTGTGCAATATTACCGAGACGCCCCGGACGACCAGCTTATCCCCGGCCTGATGCACACGCGCCTCGGCGGCTACCACGTCAGCGACATCGAGTTCACCGCCGCCTTCGACGTAGACAAGAACAAAGTGGGTAAAGACCTCTCGGAGGCTATATTCGTCAAGCCGAACAACACCATGAAGTTCAGCGACGTACCCAACCTCGGCGTTACCGTGCATCGCGGCATGACGCACGACGGCCTCGGCCACTACCTCTCCCAGGTGATAGAGAAGGCCCCCGGCTCGACCTCCGACATCGTGAAAATCTTGCGCGACACGGGCACCGAGATGGTCATCAACTATCTCCCGGTCGGTAGCGAGATGGCGACCAAGTGGTACGTCGAGCAGGCGCTGGAAGCGGGCGTCGGCTTCATCAACTGCATACCGGTCTTCATCGCCCGTGAGGAGTACTGGCGCAAGCGCTTCGAGGACCGCAACCTCCCGATCATCGGCGACGACATCAAGAGCCAGGTGGGCGCGACAATTACTCACCGCGTATTGACCCGCCTCTTCCGCGAGCGCGGCGTGCGCATTGACCGCACGTACCAGCTAAACTTCGGCGGCAACATGGACTTCTACAATATGCTTGAGCGCTCCCGCCTCGAGTCTAAGAAGATCAGCAAGACCAACGCCGTCACCTCTCAGCTTGACTACGAATTGGGCGAGGAGAACGTCCACGTCGGCCCTAGCGACTACGTGCCGTGGCTTGAGGACCGCAAGTGGTGCCACATCCGCATCGAAGGCACGACCTTCGGTGACGTTCCCCTGAACATGGAATTGAAGCTGGAAGTATGGGACTCCCCCAACTCGGCGGGCGTGGTGATTGATGCCATCCGCTGCGTGAAGCTGGCCCTGGAGAACAACATCAGCGGCGCGCTTGAGGCCCCTTCTTCATACTTCATGAAAAGCCCGCCCGTGCAGTTTGCCGACGACGATGCGCACGACGCCGTTGAAGAGTTCATCGCCCGCAATACGAGCAAGAAAGCCCGCCCCGCAGGCGGAGCCGAAGCTGTAATGGCCGAGCGCGCCGAGACGATATCCCAGTCCGCCGAGCTACCCAGCAGCGGCGACGGGATACCGGTAGAGAGCGTGCCCGTACCCGCAAGGTCCAACGGACGCAAGTAGAATTATGAATTTTGAATTCTCAATTTTGAATTATAGGTAGTAATGCCTAATTCAAAATTGAGAATTCAAAATTCATAATTACCGAAAGGAGTTTGCCTTCATGCAAGCCATGAAGAAAGCTGTTCATCACGTTTGGGTCGGGTTCAGGTACTGGATGTACAAGCTGGGGAGCTACCTGGCGGCCAAGCTGCCTGCCCAGTTCGGCTATTGGGTCGGTAACACCATAGGTGACGTTGTCTACTTTATGATGAAGCGGCACTCGGCCAACGCCGTAAGCAACATGCGCCGCGTACTGGGTGAAGAGGCGAGCTGGCAGACGGTCAAGGAGATCGCCCGCGACTCTTTCCGCAATTACGCCAAGACGATAGTAGACTTCCTGCGCTTCCCCCACCTGAGCACGCGCGACATCCACAAGGTAATATCCAGGCCAGACGGTATGGAGAACCTGGAGGCAGGGTTCAAGAGGGGCAAGGGGATTATCGCTATCACCGCCCACTTCGGCAACTGGGACCTCGCGGGCGCGACCCTAGCGGTGCAGGGGATGCCCCTCAACGCCGTCGCTGACACCTTCGAGCCGCAGAAGATGGACGATCTGATCAACGGCACCCGCAAGCGCCAGGGGATGAATATCATCAAGATGGAGACCAACTCCCTCAAAGAGATATTCATGGCCCTGCGCCGCAACGAGATAGTCTTCCTCCTCTTCGACCGCCCCGACCCCAACGAGGGTGTGCCGGTGCAGTTCTTCGGTGAGACCGCTTACATTCCAGGCGGACCTGCCGCACTCGCGCTCAAGACGCGGGCCACCGTCATAATCGGCTACGGTGTGCGCAAGCCGGGCAACAAGACCTTCCGAGCGGTAGCAGAGCCGCCAGTCGAGTACGAGCACCTGCTCACGGGCGACAAGGAGCGCGACATCCAGATCATCACCCAGGAAATAGTGCGCCGTATGGAGATAGTCATCCGCCGCCACCCCGACCAGTGGTACATGTTCCGCGAGATGTGGCCTCGCACCGAGCGACATAACGCCGAAGTGAAGAGAAGGCGCTTCTGGGGCGGAGGAGATGATGTACGGGTCGGTAGCTGGTAACTGGTAGCCGGTATTCAATGGAAATGGGCCGAGGAACCTCGGCCCATTTCCATTGGTACATCTCTATGATTTAGCAACTCTAAGGTTCTGCTTCAATTGTTGTATCGGCAAAGACCCATGTCTGCGTTGTCATATCAAACTGACCTGTCAAACCTGTTGGGGTGATGAAGTGAACTTTATAGTTCAGCCCTGGAAAGTTAGATGTTTCTGCACCTAAGCCAGGGGCAGTACCCGGCACAATATTTGTGATAGTTAGAGAACCAACAGGTCTTGGACATACCCATCTATATGAGTATAGCGCTCTCTGAGACGCATTTCCATTCCCCACGTACGTTGAGAGTGTGGGATTTTCGTAGTTTACCCAGTACCCGGGTGCTCCTCTTTGATCATATTGCGCACCGTTCCCCGCATGTGTTATGACGTATAGTCCGTCCCATGAGGTATAGTCAGCATTGGGTACGGAGCCGGCCAGCCACAGGCTCGTAGCTCCTATCCATTGAACTGGCCCGGCCTGGCGCATTTCGGGATCCGGGCTGACGAGCGGCACCTCTTCAATGAGCTTGGTATCTTCCGGCTGGGGCAATAGCACTACCGGGTGAGACCCTGGTATCGTTTGGTAGTATGGCTCTTCTGCCTTTAGTCTATATTCTTCCTCTGTCTCTATGTCTGACGCCTTCGCTTTTTCATCAGCACAATCTTGCACTACTGTCGAGTCGGTGGAGGTCCACCAACCATCAGGGCACACGTCTGCCGAGGCTCGCTGATTGTACCATATGATGCCTGCTATAGATATAGCCAGTACGGCAATAACGAAGCCCAAACTCCATTGATTCCTTAGATGCTTGATGCTCACGTCTGTTACCCCCTTCATCGTCCAGGTACATAGAACTCTATAGCATTGCCGAGAAGTGTGTTGCTGGTGTAACCAGCATTGACCAAGGCACTATTCAGAGCATTCCATGAAGCTTGCCAGCTTAACGAGTAGTTACTACCACAGATTTGGGACTGACCGTTCTCGGAAGTTACGCCATCGAAGCGCATACCAAAGTGCGTTCTCATGGTGACCCACGAAGGGGCCCAACTGCTACCATTGCAATAAATCTGAGGGTATACGCGAGCGGGAGTCCTGCCAAATGCCACGAGCCACGCTTGACGCTCCGTCCATTGCACATTGTCTTCGGCATATGGGTTGTTCCCAAAATCGAAGATTCGCTTTGTAGTAGCAGCTTCATAACCATCGTACCACCTTAACACTCCCGCTCCACAAGCCTCCCAATTCCCAAATATTGGTTCATCGGTCCAAGACTCGACGTCGTTGCCACCTCTGATTATAACGCGAGGGTACGAATTGAGGCTATTTAGCAGTCCCCCCCAACTGTATCCAGAAAGGTACCAGTTAGTCGATACATTGTTGGGGGCGCTGTTCTCACACGTCCATGGGTAGTTTGAGGTGCTGGTAGAGATCGCAATCTCTGCGACTTGATGAGCTGGATTATCATTGTACCCTTGCATGAAAACGTTTGCTACGGTTCTTGCCCAATCATTCGATTTATAAATATTTCCATCTATCGGAACGACACCCCAATTGCCGGACTGGTTCAATTGCCGTCCAAAGTGGAGCAGAATACGACGAAACGGGGCACCTGCAAGAGCATGAAAACCTTTCCTGTAAGCCTTCCATATAGTACCATTGCCCCACGGTACTTGATTCAGCCAGTCGTGTTGCTGTGTCAATAGATAGAATCTCGATTTCGGCTCACAAATATGTCGCACTTTCTCCCTGATCTCAAACTGTTGCTCGACCACCTGGCACACCACCAGCATACGGAAGAGCATGAATGGTATATGTGGCACATCACGCCCGTAGGAGGTTTCCATTCCCATCCGGTGTACCGCGCCACTCGCGACAGTATGGACCTGGCAGTAAAGTTCGTGGCGCGGGGACCTAGAGATGGAGCAGGGCGCGAGAACAACGCACTCCTGGCTTTACAGGAAAGCGGATTGGATATAGCTCCCAAGCCACTCCTCCTCGACCGCGACAGTTACGCATCGCCAGTGGTAGTGATGACCTGGCTAGATGGGGAGGTGAGAGATGCGCCGCCCCGAAGTGACGAAGAGTGGTTGCTGCTGGCTCGGCACCATGCTTCATTACAAGTTATTACCCCAGCGACCAGCAAGGTGCCACTGCGTACCAGTTTGCTCTCCCATAAGAGTGCCAGGGACGCAGTCGAACGATTCACAAGGCAAGCAGAGACTATAGCGCCCGACGCCCGACCCGCTGAAATAGAGGAGCTTGTCCGGTACGTTGAGGGTCTCAACCTTACCGATTGGCCCTCACCCAGACTCTCGCTGATTCGCGGCGACCCGAACATCCAGAATTTCGTCAGGCGAGCAGGCAGCTGGGCCTCAGTAGATTGGGAGGACAGCGGCTGGGGAGACCCAGCAGCCGAGATGGGGGACCTGATGGCACATCCATCGTACCTGTCGGTGCCGGAGTCGCGCTGGGAGTGGCTTGCCACCGAGTACGGCAAGATGCTGGGTGATGAGACTGCCGACCACCGTATAAGGGGTTATTATGTGCTGACGGTAGCGTGGTGGGCCGCGCTATTTGCTTACAAATCGCACCGGCTCGCACAGGGCGACAGGGATGGTCAATACATAGGGCGTCCGGCAGATTGGGAGCACTATTTACGGGGTAAATACGAGCAATACATCGTCAAGGCAAGGGAATTACTAAGCGATTTAGCCGTGAACGGTTGATAGCCCGTGTAAGGAGAGGTTGCGGATCGAGCGCAGCTTCTTCTTAATATTCTATTGAATAAAGCACTCTTCCACTGAGCATGATATAATGCCCTTGCTTACGCCTACCTATTCTCCACCACTGGCTAACAAAAGCTGTGAAAACCTATCGCTTTTTCCTGGTCGCATATCGTTTATCGCGCTTTATACCCGCGAGACTTGGGTATTGGCTATGCTCCCTCATCGGAGGCATAGTCTATTACTTCGTGCCCGAAGTGCGGCGGTCCGTGCGCGACAATATGCAACACATTCTCCCCAACTCCACCGAGCACCAGCGCAGAGGTATCTCCCGCAAGGTCATCCGCAACGTCTACAAGAACTACTATGACCTCGTGCGCCTGCCTCACCTGAAACCGGAGCAAGTTGTGAAGATGGTCCCTCAAATCGAGGGGAGGGAACACCTGGAAACCGCGCTCGCAGCAGGCAAGGGAGCCATCATATTGAGCGGGCACATCGGCAACTTCAGCCTGGTAGCCCAGCTCATAGCGGTCATGGGCTACAAAGTGGCTGTCGTCGCCGAGGATATAGAGCCACCTCAAATGTACAACTTCATCAATCGCCTGCGAGGGCACTTCGGCCTGCGGTTGATAAAGATGGGTAGCGCCCAGGTACGCACCGTCTATCGCCATTTGCGCGATGGGGGCGGGCTTGCACTGGCCGCAGACCGCGACGTAGGCGATACCGGCCTGCCTGTTCAATTCTTCGACGCGATAACCGACCTCCCCGAAGGTCCAGTCGTCCTCGCTATGAGACTGAGGGTGCCTATCGTCCCATGCTTTACGTGGAGGCTCCCCAACAACAAGTCGAGGGCAATCGCCTGCCCTCCCATCGAACTGCAAAGCACAGGCAACTACGAAGTTGACCTTCAAGCCAACCTGCGAAAAGTCGCGATGCTGCTCGAAGAGATGATCCTCCACGCCCCCGACCAGTGGGTCGTCTTGCAGCGCATCTGGGATAAGGACTATACTGGATCAGACGAAGCGCCTTCGGCGGACGACGGACGACAGACGACGGACGACGGCAGTTCAAAGTAAGTCCAAAGTCCGGGGTCCAAGGTCCAAAGTTACGCGATATTCCCATTTAGTTCCTTCCCCGCATCGTCTGTCGTCCGTCGTCCGTTGTCCTTCGTCCAGAAAGAGGAAACCATGAGCACCTTCCGATATTCGCGCTGGGATGGCACCCAGCGTATTATGCCATTTGACGCCGATGCCATTATGGAGGCCATCTCCGAGGATGTGATGGCTCATGGCGATATAAAGCGCGCCCTCGAAAAGCTGATGCAACAGGGGTACAAGTTCCAGTCGGGCGAGAGGATGCCCGGCCTGCGCGATATGCTTGACCGCCTCAAGCAGCGTCGCCAGGAGACCCTGCGCCGCAACAACATGGACTCCGTCATCAAGGATATCCAGGAACGACTCGAAAAGGTGAAAGAGACCGAGCGTGCAGGGATTGATAGGAGGGTGGAAGAAGGGCGTCAGTCTGTGGACGAAGGACGAAAGACGAAGGACGAAGAGGCCGATGGAGATGAGCCGACGGCTGAGCAGCGAGAGCAGTTGCAGAAAATGCTTGAAAAGATGGCAGCGCGGCGTAAGGAGCAATTAGACAACCTGCCCAAAGATATAGGCGGGCAAATAAAGGCGTTGCGCGAGTATGACTTCCTGGACCCGGACGCTCGGCAGCAGTTCCAGGAGTTGCTGGACATGCTCCAGCAGCAGATGGTCCAGAACACCTTCTCCGGCATTCAGCAGGGGATGGAGCAGATGCAACAGGACCCACGCGCTATGGAAGAACTGCGCGAGATGGTGCACGACCTCAACCAGATGCTACGCGACCGCGAAGAGGGGAAAGAGCCACGCTTCAACGATTTCATGCAGAAGTACGGCCATTACTTCCCACCCGGCATCCAGAACCTCGACCAGTTGATGGAGCACCTTCAGCAGCAGATGCAGCGCATGGAGAATATGCTAAGCTCAATGTCGCCAGAGCAGCGCGCCCAGCTTGAGAACGCTATGCAATCGCTTATGCGCGATCCTGGCTTACAGAATGAGATGGCCGAGCTGGCGGCACACCTGGGGCAGGTGCCGGGGATGGGGCGGCAGTACCGCTTCTCCGGCGACCCGGACGACAGCCTCAGCATGTCCGAAGCGATGCAGGTGATGGAGCAGCTTGAGCAGCTTGAGCAGCTTGAGCGCGAGCTAAACGCCGCCCGCAGGGGTGACAACCTGGACGAGTTGGATACCGATAAGGTAGGAGAGCTACTGGGTGCGGACGCCCGCCAGTCTGTCGAGCAATTGCGCGAGCTTGCCCAACAACTGGAAGACGCGGGCTACCTTGAATGGAAGGGGGGGGAGATGCAGCTTACCCCTCGCGCCATGCGTAAGGTCGGCCAGAAGGCGCTGCAAGACATATTCGCCTACCTGAAAAAGGATGCCTTCGGCAAGCACGCCACCAGCGTACGTGGTAGAGGTGGTGAGCGCACTTACGACTCGAAAGCATACGAGTTTGGCGACCCCTTCTACCTAGACCTGAGCAGCACGTTGCGCAACGCTATTGAGCGTGAGGGCACGGGTACGCCTGTCCACCTCGACCCGGCGGATTTCGAGGTCTACTCCACCGAGTTCCTTACCCAGTCCTCTACAGCGCTGCTGATAGACATGAGCCGCTCAATGCTCCTGCGCGGCTGCTTCCTGGCAGCCAAGAAGGTAGCGATGGCCCTCAACCATCTCATCCGCTCGCAGTTCCCTAAGGATGATCTCTTTATCATAGGGTTCTCCGGCTACGCGCGTGAACTGAAGCCGGAGATGCTGCCTCAGCTCGATTGGAGCGAGTACCAGTACGGCACCAACTTGCAACACGCACTGATGCTGTCGCGCACCCTCCTGGGGAGGCGAAAGAATCCCAACCGCCAGATAATAGTCGTCACCGACGGCGAGCCTACCGCGCACCTGGAGGATGGCGAGGTATTCTTCAACTACCCACCCACCTACCGCACGATCCAGGAGACCCTGCGCGAGGTAGTGCGCTGCACCCGCGAAGGGATTACCATAAACACCTTCATGCTGGAGCGCAGCTATTACATGGCCGACTTCGTAGAGCAGATGACCAAGATCAACAAGGGCCGTGCCTTCTACGCGACGCCCGAAGCCCTGGGAGAGTACATCCTGGTGGATTATGTAAGCAGTAAGAAGAAGAGGATACGGTAAAGAAGTTATCAATAGGCATCTCACGTAGAGTGAAGAGAGGGAGTAGAGCGTGACCAATATCAAGCTCGATCACTTCATCACGGGCGCGGATACCGATAACATAGATAGCTACCTGGATGAATATCGAAAAGCGGGCTTCCTGGTCGCGGAACAGACGGTCAGGCATCACCCTGGCCTGCGCAACGGCTTTGTCCGCTTCGGGCCGGAGTACCTGGAGTTCGTGTGGGTAGAGGAGGAAGAGCAGTTCGAGCAGGGCGCGGACGCGACATTCTTCCCACGCGTACGGGAGCTGCGCGCCGCTAACCGCCCTTTTGCATTCGCAGTAGAGGCGGAGGACGTGCGAATACTCCGCGAGGAGTGGTTGGAGAGAGGCTATAAGTTACCGCCTATAATCAGCGGCAAGGCGCGAGGAGCGGCGGAAGATGCGCCGCCGGTGTGGAGCTTTCAACCCATCCCATCCACAGTCGTTGAAGGTGCCTTTTGCTTCGCGCTCACATACCACACCAGGCAGAAGGATGCGCCCCGCAAGATACAACTCGCCCCCAACACTACCTACGCCATATCCGGTATCACCTTCGCATCCGATGAACCCCTGGGGCGAGCCACAGCTTGGCGCGACCTCCTAGCCCCAGGTAAGGAGATAAAGGGTAGCGACGAAGACCACATCTACGAAGTCTCTATCCCACCTCATTTCGCTATCTGGATGAAGCCGGAGGAGTACCAGGAGCATTACGGCCTCAGCTATAAGGCCTCCCCACACCCTTTCGGTGAGCTAACCGTCGTACATCTTCTGGCCCACGACCTCGACAAGGCCGAGGAGATGATAGGAGAGATGGGCAGGAACGTTGCGCGCCTCCCTGACAAGTACACAGTTGTAGATACGCTCTTCGTGCCACCTGACGAGCGAGACGGCTTCACCTTCGCTATCACCGAGCAGCCTGTGGAGGAGTGGCTTCGGGAGAGAGTGGGGGTGACGGGCGAGAGGTTGGAATTAGAATAGCATTTCAACTACTGATGTACAAACGTATTTTTATTTACCCGCGCTCACTCACCTGCGCGGTTCAACTCCTCGAGACTGATACCACTCTTCTTCAAGCCTTTCAAAGTCAGAATCATCCTCGGTAAGCTCACCATCAATCTGCTCTTTATTAGCATGATAGTAGGTTAGAGCGGCATATACTTGCGCCAGCGATAGATGATCTAATTGCTCCCTAATCTCCTCCGGGCTGTTGCCGAGTGTATACCAACTGGCGATACGATGCACCGTGATACCTGTTCCGGCGATATGTGGACGTCCATGATACTTGTCTGGCGAGCACACAATTAACGCTCCGATATTGGTTGTAAGTGCCATGACAGTAACCCCCGTGCGGTCTGCAATACCTGATACCATTTTAGAGCTATCTTTACTTTTATTGCAACTTAAGAGAGGGACCCCCAAATTAACCTGACATCTGATGCGTCTGTTAACTCGTATTTACATAGAGCGCTCCAATTTGGTATCATCCAATCAGCGCCCTGAGTCCCATTCCCAGAACGTTTAGAAAGGCCCCCCGTACTTATGCACTCAGCCCACATTCGTGTGTTGTTGGCGGCTGCATTGCTGGCCTCCTTCCTATTTGTGTCGCCCCCACAGGCTGCGCCTGCCCAGGTCAAGGGCGACTTCGTTACCGTTCGGGGAAACCAGCTTATCTATAAAGGGCAGCCCATCAAGCTCAAGGGGATAAACTTCTACCCCAAAGACCAGCCCTGGGACCGCATGTGGAAGCAGTGGAACGGCCCCGCCGCTCAGCGCGACCTCGCACGCGCCGCCGAGCTTGGCATCAACTCGGTGCGCATCCTGGTGCCTTATGAACCGGACACAGGCTGGACCGATAGGGGGACGGGCCAGGTACGCCCCGATTACCTCAACCAGCTTCAGCAGATGGTGCAGATCGCGGGCGACATGGACCTCAAGGTGATTATCGCCCTCTTCGACTTCTACGACCTCTCCGACGACGATTGGCTCCCAGGCTCGCCCGCCGAGGCCCGCCACAAGCTCTATATCCAGACCATCGTCTCGACCTTCGCCAACGATGACCGCGTGCTGGCCTGGGACCTCCACAACGAGCCGGACCAATATTACACCTGGCGCGAGCTGAAGGACCCCAAGTTGTGGGTGGACTGGATGGATATGGTTGCGACTGAGATCCGCCGCCTGGACTACAATCACCCTATCACGGTCGGCATGTCACAGTTCGACCACCTCTACGTGGCGGACGATACGGGCAGCCCCTATCTGGAGGAGCCTAACAGGGGGCGCACCGCAGCCGACATCAGCGACTTCCTCAGCTTCCACAGCTATAACGCGGGCAACATGGACTGGCAGATACGCTACATCTCCACCCGCGCCAACAAGCCGGTCGTGCTGCAAGAGACAGGCTGGCCCAGTGGGCCGGCTTGCCAGCAGCCGGAATACTCCGAGGCGCGACAAGTCTTTTTGTATGACCTCATGGTGCAGGCTGCGCAGAGGCACGACATCGCTGGGCTGATGCAGTGGCAGCTATGGGATCTCGGCCCATCCGGCGGGCAGGAGACGCACGAGGGGTACTTCGGCCTCCTGAGGAGAGACGGCTCATGGAAGCCCGCTATGCCTGTCTTCCGCGACACCTGGCCCGGCCCGCAATCTTCGGTCGCCGCACCGGCGCTTCCGAGCCAGACCAAAACCAACCTCCCTCTAACAATCCAGCCTAAGCCCGATTTGCCGCCCGACCCTAACTACGTGCCACCCATCTATTTTCTTGAGACCGGGCACTATATCTACGGGTCGTTCCGCGATTACTGGAAGCGATTTGGTGGATTAGAGGTATTTGGCTATCCCCTGACCGAGCAGCGCAAGGAAGGTGGGATGTGGGTGCAGTACTTCGAGCGCGCTCGCTTCGAGTACCACGAGGATAACTTCAAGAAAGACCTCAACTGGGACAACCTCGACAAAGCATCTCGCCTGAAGCTGATCATGCTCCTCACACGTCTCGGCGCGGACCTGGTAGAGAAGAAGGGGGGCAACAAAGCGTTCCCTCCACCTGACCCCACGAAGCTCCCCCCAGGAGCTACCCTGTTCAAGGAGACCGGGCACTCCATCTCAGGCAAGATAGCGGAGTACTGGTGGTCGCACGACGGCATCGCCAACTTCGGCTACCCTCTCTCCGACCCCGTGCAGGAGATCAGCCAGAATGACGGCAAGCTCTACACCGTCCAGTACTTCGAGCGCACTCGCCTGGAATTGCACCCCGAACACGCGGGCACCCCTTACGAGATACAGCTAGGCCACATGGGGCGCGAATTGCTCGCCAGTAAGGGGTGTAAATAGCAGACGGAACCGCCAAGACGCCAAGAGCGCCAAGATACCGCCAAGATTTTTATTGTGGCTCGGAAAGGTAGTATACTCGTTGTGCCATGCGAGACACGAACGAGGCGACTACTCTTGCCGAACCTCCTTCAGGCGTTGAAAACGCGCGCCCAATAGACCCATCCGAAATCCGAAATCCAGCCAAGGCATTGATGCTGCTGGTCTTTGGGGTCTATCTCCTCACAATGTCGGGGCACACGTACTCGCCTGACGAGGAGACGTACCTGGCGCTTTCGCGCTCGCTGGTCGAGCAGGGTTCGTGGGCTATGACCCCCAAAGCGGGGCTGTTCCAGGTGACGGGCGTAGACGGCAGGCGCTATAGCGAGAAAGGACCGGGGCAGTCACTCGCGGCGGTCCCCTGGACGGCTACAGGTCTGCTCGTGGGAGGACTCTTCGATGAGAGCCAATCGGGCTTCGCCTTGCGCTTCATCGTTGGGACGTTCAATGCCCTGGTGGGAGCGGGTATCGCGGGGCTGTTCGCCGCCCTGTGCATGGCGCTCGGATACTCGCGGCGCACCGGCCTCTTCCTGGGGGGCACGCTCGCGTTCGCGACCTTCTTGTGGCCCAACAGCCGCACCTTCTTCGCTGAGCCACTGGTTACGCTCTGCCTCCTCGGTTCCTTCTATCTCATCTTCCGCGCCTTCCCGCACTTCACCAACCCCAGCGTGGATGTGAATCAGGCGAGATTGCGGCTCATAATATCCGGCCTCCTCTTCGCAGCCGCCGTAGCCGCCAAGGTGCAATACGCGCCGGCGGTGCTGGCTTTCCTCGTCTACCTGCTATTGCTTGCCAGACGAAGGACGAGGGACGAAGTAGAAGGCAGAAGGCAGAAAGCAGTAGGCAGTAATGAATATCCAAAATCATCCTTTTCCGCACTCCGCACTCCGCACTCCGCACTGATATGGCTCGCGGGCCTGACGCTTGGCCTGCTCCCTCTTTTCTGGTACAACGCAGCGGCTTTCGGCAATCCGTTCTCTCCCGGGTACGGGACAAACTTCAAGGACTTTCAGACGCCTCTGTTCGAAGGGGTTTATGGTCTCCTCCTCTCTCCGGGCAAAGGTCTATTATGGTACGCTCTCCCGCTTCTCATCGCTATTTTCGGTTGGGCACGCTTCACACGCAGGCATCGCCCCGAATCCGTATTCATTATCCTTCTAACTATAATCCTGGTAGTCGTCTTTGGCGCTTACTCCACCTGGCACGGCGATGGCGCGTGGGGTCCGCGCTATCTTGTGCCCCTCCTACCTTTCCTACTGCTACCTGCTCTCCCTATTATCCAACGCTCTATGACACGGCGGGCAGAAGGCAGAAGGCCTGAATTGGGCAGCGCCCAAGAACCGGCAGAAGGCATTACTGATAGCCCAGAATCACGAAGCACCCAAGCATTACCCAATCTCCTTCGTCCTTCGTCCTTCGTCCTTCGTCGTTTTGCCATATCAACAATAATAGCCCTGGGCCTCGTTGTTAACCTGTTCGGGCTGCTGGTCAACTTCGATACGTTCCTCAACGTGGGGTACGATGGGCAGACGCGCTACTGGATGCCTTATGCATCGCCAATACTGGGGCATGCCAACCTGTTCGACCAGCAATTGAGAGGGTCGCTCCTACGCCTGAATCCGCACCCACGCACTATCTTCCTCAAGAGCGGCTTCTCATACAGCGAGGGGAACAAGGCACGCGGTAACTTCCTGCCGCGCTGGACGACCGGCATGGGCGTGCTGGAGGTATGGCCCGACCTCGTAGGCGGACCAGTTACCGCCACGCTACGCCTCCTTGACCACCGCCCACCGGAGATGCCACGTGCAACAGTAACCATCCGAGTCAACGATGCGCCCACGACTGCGCAAACAGCACCAGTGCCTGATATACCTATCGGTACGGATTACTCCTTCCCTGTTACCACCCAACCTGCCAGAATCGCTATCGAGAGTGACACCTGGAACCCGGCATCTATTGAGGGAGGTGGGCGCGACGAGGATATAGGGGTCAATTTGAACAGCATAACAATAGCGGAAGGGGGAGAAGCTCGCCCTTACACTATCGTTGAAGCCTTCCCCGCGCCTCCATACTATCCGGAACCTCTCTGGTACTATGATCTCCGCACGTCATTCCCCGCCGACATCTGGCCCGTCTACCTGGCCGAAGCAGATATGGGCAACAAGGGTTTCTTACTGCTGGCCCTTCCACTCCTAGCGATGGTGCTAATATCGCTTGTTATAGGTTGGCGGGGGTTAGCTAAGCACTAGCCACAAGGCATTAGCCACTGTACAATAGCAGGGACGATGACAGTCTTACCGCACATACTCCTGGTCGTGGGGGTATCTACTCTCCTCGCGCTTTGGTGCGGATGGGGACTTGCGCGCCTGACGCTACCTTCGTCTCTCAAGCCCTGGAACGGACTCCTTGCCCTGTTGCTTGGCTATGCTCTCGTGCTGGTTGTTGGGTACTGGGGAGTGCGCGATTGGGTTGGCATACCTTTAGTGCTGATGGTGCTCATTCCTGCTACGGGCCTGCTCAACGCCCTGGCGTGGGTACGCACCGGCCCGCCACGTCTCCCGAAGCGGCCACTCGTTCATGCGCCGCTTGCCGCACTCCTGGCCGTAACGCTCCTGGTAGGGGCCGCTCCACTTATCAGTTACGACCACCCGGCGATTATAGGGGACGGCTGGGACGTGGAGAACTATCTTCCCGTAGCGCATTACCTGGAGCGCGGGCCAGTGAGCGCCATCCCTTCCGCACCTCCCAACCCCTTACGCGATTACAACGCCGACCCTCCTAAGAATGGGTTGACGCTTGGCTTCTCGATCTGGCAGGGGAGCGTAGACACGCTGATCGGTCAGGAGGCTATCACTACATTCGCGCCACTTCTCGCATGGTTGCGAATGCTCGGCGTAATAGCGGTCTACGTGTTGTTTCGCTCTATGCTGGGCTTGAAACGCTGGTTCGCGCTGCTGGGAGCGGGGTTTGTGAGCGCGGGCGGGTTGCTCTTATGGGTCGAGTACACCAACTTCGGGATGCAGCTCGCGGCCTGGCCTTTGATACCTTTGGGACTGGTGGTGGGTATCTCTTCAACTGAAGAGCTAGCCAGGCGTGGTCTGCGAAGTTGGCCCGTAATTATTGGTGCAGCCCTCGCCATTGCTGCCATACCGGTAGCCTATTACCCTGCACTCACATTATTCGCGCCACTGGCAATCGGACTCGGTATGGCTACCCTATTCCGGTCTGAGCATCGTGCGCGAATCTTCGTAGCTGCGGCAGTTCTTGCTGCGGTTACACTCATCATGAGCATACCCGCCGTGATCGACTACTTTCAAGGCTTCAGCTACCGCTACGGCCAGCAGTTGACCACGCTCGGACTCTTCCGCTACGTGCCTCTAACCGACTTCGCGGGCCTCACCCACTTCTCCCTCCGCTCGGAGCCGCCCGTTCCCCTTCTCTCTTTGATAGCCTTTGCCGTGATGTGCGCGCTGATGGGGGCGGGCCTCATCTGGGGTCGGAAGCGGGTGGCGTGGGCAGGCTTCGCGCTCGGCGGCATCGCGTACATGCTCTGGCTGTGGAGCCAGCAGTACCCCTACGCCTGGATGAAGGGTGGAGCATACGCCGCGTTCCCCTTCCTCGGACTGGCGGCGATGGGGGCGCAGGGGGTGGCGATTGGACGAAGGACGATGGACGATGGACGAAAGATTGAGGACGATGACTCTGAGGGGGGACGACAGACGACAGACGACAGACGACGGAGTATTGTGGAGGGTCAAGCATCACGCATCACGCATCACGCATTACGTTGGGGCAGCGTAGCCGTTGCCCTCTCCCTCTTGCTCCTGATGGGCATAACCCAGGCTCAGACGGTCGCGGAGCACTGGCGGGAGCCAGGGTTGTACGCGAAGGAGATGCCGGCGATACTTGATTTGCGTGCTAAAATCCCGGCTGGGAGTCGCGTCACGCTTACGTCCGACCCGCGCATCAACGGGGTAACCACTGGACTGGCCGCATATATGCTGGACCAGGCTAGCATATTGGGTAGCGCCAGTACTGGCTATGTTCCTTCGTGGTCCAACGGCGAGCCTGGAGAGGTAGGAGACTATGCCTTGCTCCTCTCCGGTGAAGACCCTGACGTGTACGGCTTCTCCGGTCAAGGTCGCCTCTGGCAGGGCGGCTCGTTCACTCTATACAAGCGCGACTCCGTCACCCTGGCCCACCGGTCTCTGGACCGCACCATGCAGCCAGGCGATACGCTGGACTTCTCTTTTGAGGATAAATACCTAAATAACGAGCGTAGCAGGGTCTGGCTGGCGGTGGCGGCTTTAGAGCCGGGCAAGCTCGATTTCAACGGAAGAACAATAGATATATCTGCGGGCGGCTCGCTTATCAGCAACAGCCCATTCGATGAGCCGGGCAAAATCATGCTCGTCAACAGCGGCACGACTCCGGTAATCGTACGGTGGGCGCGGCTCAAGCTTGAGAGAGAGCAGGGCGACCTCTCGATGGATGCTCAAGTGTGGAGCGCCCTTGCCCAGGCGCGCGCCCAGGTAAACGGTAATACAGTCACAACTACTGTAGATACCCTCCTTCCCAAAATTGGCCCGGTGACGCTCGCTCTGGACATTTGGGACTCCAAGCGTAACGCGCACTACGGCTGGTATGGAGTTGAGCAGCCACGCACCGAATCGAGGCGCACTTTCACGCTCACCCTGGACCTCCCTTCCGGCATTATGACTGGCATAGATGAAGCAGGTGTGCCCATAGCTATAGGCGGCGGGTTAGAAGGTTTGCAACGAGGGGATTACATAGCGAGCCTCAACATGCTGGCGGGCACGCACCTCCTGGCAGCGCCGGAAGAGGTGTTCAGCTTCTCGATTGGACCGGATGGCGAGGTCTCTAACGTGCGAGCCTCAGCGCCCCCGGCGCTAGCGGTGAGAGCAGACACACCCCCAGTTCCTCTGAGCGTAATGGGACCGCAGAACGATGTGGGCCTCATTGGCTATGCGGTCAGCGAGGCGGCTGCCCACCCAGGCGGAGAAGTGTCAATCACCCTCTGGTGGCGCTCCTACAGCAGCCGGCTAGACGAGCGTTCAATCCTTATTCACCTGCGCGACTCTAAAGGGGAGAGGCGCGCCCAGGCTGACGGCTCCCCGGCGAATGGCGGTCACCCCACCACCACCTGGCAGAACGGCGATACGGTCATAGACCAGCATGCACTCAAAATCCCCGCCGACCTTCCACCAGGCCAATACAATCTCGCCGTCGGCATGTACCATTACCCTTCACTTGAACTGGTTCCACTCACGCAGTTTGCTCAGTTGGAGGATGGCGCTATCCAACCCACGAAGCCCCTTGATGGCAACGTCGTCCTCATCCCCATCCAAATAAAGCCCTGAGATGCGGAAAACTCAAAACTCAAAACTCAAAACTCAAAACTCCCCGCTCGCGTTGATGCTCATGGTCTTCGGCGTCTACCTCCTCACCATGTCTGGACATACATATTCGACAGACGAGGAGACGATGCTGGCAGTGTCGCGCTCGCTCGTGGAGAGGGGCACGTGGGCAATAAACCCTGGCGACGGCTGGGTACACGTTGAGGGGGCAGACGGGAGGCACTACAGCGTTTTCGGGCCTGGGCAGTCCCTTGCGGCTGTACCCTGGGTAGCGGTGGGTCTCACCGTGGGCAGCTTCTTCCCGAAGGACCAGGCTGGCTTCCCACTACGGTTGATCTTGGCATCTTACAACGCCCTCATAGCTGCTGGGATATGTGGCCTGCTCGCTGCCGCAGGCATGGCGCTTGGTTATGCGCGTAGAGCGAGCCTTCTCCTGGGAGGGACATTGGCTTTTGCTACATTCCTCTGGCCGCATAGCCGCACCTTCTTTGCCGAGCCTGTGGTCGCGCTCTGCTTCTTTGCTTCCTTCTACCTCATCATCAGGGTATACCATGCGACGCCAGGTTCCCGTACGCGCGCAAATACCCTCATGCTCCTCTCAGGCGTACTTTTCTCTGCCGCTCTTTATGCCAAAGTACAGTACGCCATTGCGCTCCCAACTTTCCTTTTATACCTTGCAATCAAGGACCGCAAGTTGCGAATGGCGAATGGCGATTTCCACCCGCAACGTACTCCAAAACCCAAAATTGCCATTTGGCTTGGTGGGTTAGCAGTGGGACTGGTGCCTCTATTCATCTACAACTGGGCTATCTTCGGCAACCCGCTACAGACAGGCTACGGCAGCGATACGGGCTCACTCTTCAAGACGCCCTTGTATGAAGGGGTCTTTGGATTGCTCCTTTCGCCTGGGAAAGGGCTGGTATGGTATGCGCTGCCGGTGCTGCTCGCGCTCGTGGGCTTTTCGCGCTTCACCCGCAAGCATAATGCTGAAGCGGTATTGGTGCTCACGCTGTCGGTGACGCTGGTCTCTTTCTTCGGCATGTTCCACCTATGGTGGGGCGGAGGCTCATGGGGTCCACGCTTCCTTATACCGCTCCTCCCCTTCGTGCTCCTCCCTGCCCTGCCGGTAATCCAACGCGCCATGCGGGCAGTAGGCAGAAGGCAGAAGGCAGAAGGCAGTATCACCAGAGTGCCTGATACCAGGTATGGTGAAAATGGGAGATATGCGACCGTAGAGGCACGGCGCGCCGTGCCCCTACAAGACCATCACTCTCCATATACCAGATATCGTCTACCACTGAATAGGCACGCGCTCCTGATAGCGGCAGTTATCGCGCTGGGTTTCTTCGTGAACCTGATGGGTCTGCTCGTCAACTTTGACACTTATGTCAATGCGGGAGAGGATGATGATACGCGCAACTGGTCGCCCGCCGCGTCGCCCATTGGCGGCCATCTTGGGCTGGTGGAAGAGCGTCTGAAGGTGCGCGAGGGGTTGCTATCGCTGCTCAAGCCGGCGGAAACGCTCTTTTTCAAGAGCGGCTTTTCATACAGCGAAGGGAGCAAGGAACGGAGGGAGCTGCTGCCCAGGTGGACTACGGGCAACGGCGCTATCGAGTTTCGCCCTGACCTCTCAAGGGGAGAGGTAGAGGTCACGTTGCGGCTCAGTGACAACCGCCCGCCGGATATGGGGAGGGCAGCCGTTACCATTCTAGCGAATGACCAGCCTGTGCCGGTGCAAGCCGCACCTGTACCCGATGCCCCTGTCAGCACCGATTACACCTTTCCTCTCATGGCGTCGCCCTCACGCGTGGAGATAAGGAGCGATACCTGGAACCCTGCCGCCAGTGGCGCGGGCGCGCGCAATGAGGACATCGGGGTGAGGCTGGAGAGCATTTCCGTGATCGAAGGGGGTATAGCTCGTCGTTACGAGATGGTCGAGACCCTCCCCGTGCCGGCTTATTATCCGCAGCCGCGCTGGTACTATAACCCGGACACTCAGCACCCAGCCGACCTCTGGCTTGTCTACATGGCCGAGGCAGGTATAGGCCGCAAGACTATGCTGACAATCGCCGCGCCGGTAGTGCTCGTAAGCCTCCTATGCATATTCTTCGGGGTGCGAGGACTGAGGACTGAGGACTGAGGACTGAGGATTGCAGATTGAGAGCGGCACGCAGTATAGGCATATTCACCTTCACACTCCTTGCCATAGAGTTGCTGGATGAGCTGGTCTATGGAGCGCGTGAGGCGGCATGGCCCCAGGTACAGGCTGACCTCGACCTCGATTATGCGCAGATAGGGGTGCTTATCGGGCTGCCGAACTTCCTCGCGGCGTTCATCGAACCTTTCTTCGGTATCCTGGGGGACGTGTGGAGGCGGCGCGCCCTTGTGCTGGGGGGAGGGGTCGTCTTCGGTGTCGCGCTCTTCATCGTCGCTGGGAGCGGCAGCTTCTGGATGCTGCTCGTCGCCTCCATACTCCTCTCACCGGCATCGGGCGCGTTCGTCAGCCTCTCCCAGGCGACCCTCATGGACGCCGATCCCAGTCGCCATGAGCAAAACATGGCGAGATGGACTTTCGCAGGCTCTCTAGGAGCGGTGGGAGGCACGCTCGCGGCGGGCGGTGTAGCCCTCTTTGATCAGGGTTGGCGTGTACTATTCCTCGCGTTCGCGGTGCTAACGATGCTGCTCTTGCTGGTAGCCAGGCGCTTCTCATTCCCTCGCCCACAAGCGGAATCGGAGGAAGCTATAGGTTTCCGGACAAGCGCGCTCAATGCTGCCCGCGCCCTCAAGAGGCCGGAGGTATTGCGCTGGCTCACCCTGCTGGAGTTCTCCGACCTGATGCTCGACGTGCTCCTCGGCTACCTCGCGCTCTACTTCGCGGATGTGGTAGGCGTCACCGCCGAGACTGCCGCGCTTGCCGTTACGCTATGGATCGGTGTGGGCCTGTTGGGGGATTTTCTCCTTATACCCTTGCTTGAGCGCGTGCGCGGGTTGAGCTACCTGCGCGTGAGCGCCGCGCTGATGCTGCTCCTCTATCCGACCTTCCTGCTCGTGCCCGACTTCTGGGCTAAGCTGGTGCTGCTTGCTCTCATGGGCCTCTTCAACGCGGGCTGGTACGCCATCCTCAAGGGACAGCTATACTCTTCAATGCCAGGCCAGAGTGGGGCGGTGCTGGCGGTAGGCAACGTCTTCAACCTGGCGGGAAGCTTGATACCAATCGGGTTGGGTTTACTGGCCGAGCAGATTGGCCTCGGCCCTGCGATGTGGCTACTCCTGGCAGGTCCTGTCGCTTTGTTAGTGGGCATACCGAGGGGAAACGTGAAACGTGATGCGTGATGACGGACGACGGACGACGGACGATGGACGATTGAGGTGCGGGAGTGCTGGTAGTGTGTAACTTTGGACTTTGGGCTTTGGACCGGCGGATAACGCTTGACTGGGGTTATCCACTAGGCTATAATAGAAACGTACCGATAGGTGCACCGAGCAACGAGGCTCTTATATGATAAGAGGAAAGGATATATATAAGATGGAAAACGCAACACATAAGGTAACAAGCATTAGCGACAACGAATTTCAGACTTTTGTCTTGGAGTCCGAGACCCCTGTGGTAGTGGATTTCTGGGCACCGTGGTGCGGCCCCTGCCGCATGGTCAGCCCCATCGTCGAGGAGCTTAGCACCGAGTATGATGGCAAGGTGCGCTTCGCCAAGATGAACACAGACGACAACGAGAATACCGCCGTGCAGTTCGGTATCTTCAGCATCCCTACCCTGGTGGTCTTCCAGGGCGGGCGCGAAGTGAACCGCCTGGTCGGCTTCTCTCCGAAGGAGCAACTCAAGCGGCAGATAGATCGCTCTCTCTCTGCATAAAGTAGCAGTGGGTAAGTAACTCATGCCTGAAAGCCCCTCCCAGTTGGGGAGGGGCTTTTTCTTATCAATCAAAATGAGCGCCTGCGGCGCTCATTTTGATTGATAAGAAGGGGTTGTCTTGAGCTTTTATCTATCGCCCATAAGCTAGCTTGTAGAAGCCGTAGTTTGTGTAGACCTTGCCGAGGTAGTCCTCCGTCTCGAAGATGTCGATGCGCTCGGCGTAGAGATCAGGGTCTATGAGCGCGGAGCCTGCCAGCCATCGGGCGGCGTTGCCAGGGCCACCGTTGTAAGCAGCCAGGGCAGGGAGGAGCTTCCGGTCGAACTGGGGGAGGTTGCTCGCCAGGTAATAAGTCCCGTAGCGTATGCTGACGTGGGGGAGGAAGAGGTCGTCGGCGGAGAAGGCGGTGTCACCTAGCTGCTGCGCTATCCCCTCCCCGGTCGAGGGGATGACCTGGGCGAGACCCCTGGCGTCGGAGCGCGAGCGGGCACCTGGGATGAACTGGCTCTCCTGCCGCATCAGCGCGTACATCACCAGGGGGTCAACGTTGCGCGTCTCCGACTCCTGCGCGACAAGCTCGCTGTACGGGGTGGGATAAAGGGTCTTCAACAGGAGCCTGGGGCGCTTGAACGGGTCTCCCGTTGCGTCCATAGAGACCAGCGCCTGGGCGACACGCATAGCGGTCAGAGGGTCGGCATGGTAGCGCGCATACGATACCAACTCGGCCAGGGCTTTCGCATCTTTCGCATCGCTCATGCTCTGGGCCAGCGCCCTGAGCGCCGTCGAAGCGCGTCCATCCCCCAGCCTAGTCAGGGCTAAAGCCCGTTCGATTTCGGATTTTGGATTTTGGATTTTGGATTGGGTGGGTGGGGTCAGAGTTGCGGTTATCTGGCGGCTGGAGGTGATTGGGGAGG
>DATEOC010000090.1:0-72769 GCA_035274425.1 Chloroflexia bacterium | reverse complement strand
GCTTGAACGTACCGTCGGAGTAGCCGGAGATGATACCCCTACACGCCAGGCATCTGACGAAGGAGTAGAAGGTGTGGTCTGGCGGCACGTCCGTGAAGGAGATTGTACACGTCGTAGCTGTGGCGCTAGGCACAGTGGTAGGCTCCGTAGTAGCGGTAGGACCTCCTGGTGTCTGGGTGGGTGGTCGAGGCGTCGCGCTTGGCACCACTACTGTGTTAGATGGTGCTACTGTGTTTGTGGGTATGGCTGTAGGCACGAGAGTAGCGGTAGGACCACCTGGTGTCTGTGTCGGTAGCTGTGGAGTCGAGCTTGGCACCACCACTGTGTTAGTAGGTGCGGTTGTGGGCACCAGTGTGGCTGTAGGGCCACCAGGCGTTTGCGTTGGGGCAAGGGTGGCACTGGGCACCACTACCGTAGTTGTGCCCGTGGGTAGAGGAGGTTGCGTCGGAATCAGCGTGGCAGTGGGTCCTCCTGGCGTCTGTGTTGGAGCAACGGTAGCGCTTGGACTCACGACTGTAGCAGTCCTCGTAGCTGTGGCAGTCACGGTCCCGGTGGCGCAAGGCTGGATGAAGAGGAAGGAGATGTCGTCCACCCACCAGCCGGCCCCTCCCGTGTTGGCATCCGCGCCCATCCTGAAGCGGAAGCGCACGCTCGACCCGACCAGAGTCATGAGGTTGACATTTACTTGCTTGAATGCCGGATAGCCTGGGATTTCGTTGGTCCACGCAGGCCGGTTCGATAACGGGTTACCTCCCGTCACCGTGATGACCCCCGTGTAACCACCCTGCGTGATGAAAGAGCCGGCGTCCATCCATGTGACGCCATTGGTGGAGTATTCGAGCACCCCGCCATCGAACGACTCGGTAGCATTCTCGAAGCTGTAGGTGTGGGCGAAGCGCATAGTCGCGCTGATGGCGTTCGCCGGTACGGTGATCGCGTTGACCTGGGATAGCTGATGGTCAGCGGGACCGGTCTCAGGGTCTACTACGTGAGCAGAGCGCAAGCCGGAGTTGACCGTGCCTGTGACGATGGTCCAGGGGGAGTCGCCCAGCGTGGTGGTGTTCGTAAAGGTATAAGTCACACCCTCGAAGCCTTCAACCAGAGGCTGTGTCGCGCCGCAGCCAAGAGGCGTCGCGGTAGGTTGCGGCGTGCTCGTGGGTGGTGTGCCCGTAACCGTAGGGATGACGGCTGTATTGGTTGGCAGCGCGGTGCTGGTACGGGTAGCAGTTGGTGGCGTGCCAGTCACAGTAGGTACGGCTGTGCCTACCGGGCATGGATCGACTCGTAAGGTGTACGCCGTGCAACCGACGTTAGCCGAATTCTCCAGCACGGTGACAACGTAGGTAGCCCCCGGCGGGACGTTGAACGAATAGGTGAACTGCGGGCCTGAAGACCCCATGTCCGCCAGGTAATTCGCGCAGCTGTCATTCGGGTTGAAGGAGCCGAGGTACGCCGCGCTGAGGAGCGCGTTGTTCTCGCAGTTATTGGTCACGCTCACTGTAACGCACTGCGTAAAGCTGGTGTTGTTCGTGAAGGTGTAGGAGTCGTAGTGCCTTACGACCGTATCGCCGATACCTGGACACACCTTGGGTGCCGCGCAGCTGCTGGCTATGCCATTTCGAGCCAGGCGGCCCGTCTGCACAGGATCGTTCAGGGTGAGCGAGCCGTTGAAGGTCTGGCCGAGGGCGCAGGAGGTGGGCGTGGCGGCGGCGGTCTGCGTCCTTGTAGCCGTGGCTGCGGGGGTGCCTGCGGTGGAGGTAGGTGTGGGGGTGACCACCACGGGCGTACAACTGGGGAACTTGAAGGAGCCGATACGCGTGCGCCAGTTGCGCAGGCCGGTTATGGAGTAATACTCCTGGGTATACCAGAAGGTGCAGTCGTCTACATCCACAGCCATGTGGCTGTAGTCGCCCCAGCGCCCGGCTATCGTCTCGGTCTGCGAGCCGCCGCCTTCGACTATAGAGACTTCAGTCTGCATCTGGTTGACGGGGTCAGTGGCGAGGCGTCCAGTGTAGCGTATGGATGGGAATAGGGTGCTGCTGGATACGCTGTAGCCGAGACCCATGTTGCCCTGACCGTCCATCGCCACGCTACCCATCCACCTGTGCAGGCCGTCTGCCGGGGCGAAGGTAGACTGCTGCTGCACGGTCGGGGATACGGCGTTGGGGTTGCGTATCTCGTACCACCGGACGCCTGCGCGGTCGCTCCCGGCATCCACGGTGTGGTTCACCACTATCGCCTCATGCGTGCCCATATTGCGGTAGGCGAGGCGGTACATGAAGCGGTCGGTGATGGCGTCGAGCCTTATGCCGGTGTTCGGTTGTGGAACGCCCGTTACGGTGGTATCGAAAGCGGTGACGGGTATGTCGGGAGCATCAATGAGGGCGGCAACGGGAGCGGGGTCCCAGGCCGTGATCTGGAACTTGCTGAGACGGAGGCCATTGGCAGTCACGCGGTTGGGGGTCATGAAGAAGTTGGGGCTGCCCGCCGGGGGGAGCCTGAAACCATCGAGGTCGGAGGGTAGGAATCCGCCATAAGGAGGTGGGCGATTGAAGTAGATCATGCGGGCGGTCTGGCCCGCGATCATCTTGGCACGCTCGAAGGCGAAGAAGCCCGCGCCTACGAAGGCGGTGCCATTGGCGAACTCGTTTGTTGACATGTAATAGGCGTCGGGCCAGACGCCGAAGTGGGGATAGTCCTCGAAGTTGACGGCGCTAACCTGGAAGGCGTAGCGATGGTATGCGCCTGTGGGGTCGCCCGTCGCGGAGATGGCTATACACTCAAAATAGGGGCCGGGAGGGGCGGTAAACTGCGTCAGTATCCACCTATCGGCTAGCTGGTCATAGACGATTACGGGGTCGCCGTCGTTGCGGCTCTCGCACATGCCGCCGAATCCCCTGAAGAGGGTATTGAAGTTGGCGGGGCCGTAGAGGGATGTGCCGGTCTTGGAATATACCTGGAAGCCAACGTTGACCATCTGTACGTAGTGGTTGGGGCCAACGTCACCAGTAGTATCGGGGGGTATGCCGCCCCAATAGTTGAAGATGCCCTCGAAGTTGGCGATAGGTGTGGGCACTACGAGGGGGCTGAGGATGGTCTGGAGGACGGGGTCCTGGGGAAGCTGCCGCGTGTTATAGGCCGGCATCTTCTCGCGATGGGTGACGGGGCGTTGTATAGGGGCCGGCTTTATTGGGGTGATGTCGCGCAGCGGTGGGGAGGTGTCGTGCTTGAAGTCGGTACGCACCTCTCCGCCTCCCGGCAGGGTCGTGACCGGTGATTGAGCGGCTTGCTCTGCCAGTATCCTGGCCTCTTCAGGAGAGAGGCCGGCTCCAATGCCGGTATCAGGTCCGTAGCTGCCGAAACCGGGGGTGTTTCCTGATGTGGTCGGCGATTGCTCCCCCTTTGGGAGGTTTACGATGGCGACGATGAGTATGAGGAGGAGTGTGAGGGTGGCGAAAGTGTAGCGCCCGATCCTGGCTCGATTCTTTATTGAGAGCATAAGTTGTTCTCCCTTCCTTGATGAATGATATTTATCAGCTCTTCCTGAGAAGGACGGTCAGTGGCGATAGGATAAGCTCCTTTCTACTGTTTTACCGGGGTGAGACGGTTACGCGAGAGGTTGGTAATGGTAGCAGTAGATGGAGAAAGAGGGTGGTATAGTGTTATAGGAGTGTGCGGTAGGTTGGGGTTGGCCTCTACCTCTACGCCTGACATAGCAAGAACTATTCCCCAACGAGATTCCATATAATTCACACAAAAAAATATTCTTCTAAAGACGACAAGAAGGGGCAGCTCAACGCGTGCCCCTTCTTGTCGTTTTGATATGTAAGCCAGCGGTTCTACGGTCTGCCAGGCGTCTCGCAGTTCGGGAAGAAGGTGTTAGCGACAATCTTGCTCGCCTGCCCCCTGGTCACGTTATTGAAAGGTCGGAAGTATGGCCTGCTCTCCTCATCGCATGGCTCTTCAGGGATAGTTCCGCATGGGTATCCGCTCATCACCCCCAGGCTGGTCAGGCGCATGATCCAAGAGTAGAAGGTGTGGTCTTCGGGTACGTCTGTGTAGAAGATACCTGTGGGGTCTCCTCCTAACCCAGCAGCATTGGAGACTATCTTGGCTAACTGCCCGCGTGTGGCGCTGGCATTGGGGCGGAAGTATGGGCGGTTGTCTGGCGGTATGCATGTTTCCTCAGGCACTAACCCACAAGGATACCCTCCCATGTGTCCTCTCATCGACAGCCTGTTTATCCATGCGTAGAATGGACTGTCCGGGGGCACATCCTCATACAGTTGTGTACCTGGGTCCTCATCGAAGCCCGCAGCATTGCTCACAGCTTTGGCTATTTGACCGCGTGTGATGTCGTTGCCGGGCTTGAATGTACCGTCAGAGTAGCCTGAGATTATCCCTCTGCAAGCGAGACAGCGTATCCATGTGTAGAAGGTGCTATCCGGGGGCACATCCGTGAAAGTTACCGTGCAGGGCGTGGAGGTAGGCTCAACGGTAACCTCGACCGTAGATGTACTGGTTGGGCCACCTGGGGTGACGGTGGGAGGTGGAGGCCCAAAGGTAGAGGTGGGCACAACAGTGCTCGTGCGAGTGCGAGTTGCGGACGGGGGTGGCGGTCCGGAGGTAGAGGTAGCTGCCACGCTCGTAGCCGTGCGGGTGGAGGTAGGAGCTACAACCGTACCAGTAGCGCAAGGGACCGCTGCCTGGACGGTAATGGTGCCCTCCATGCCGGAGTGCAAGGTACAACCATATGGGTAGCTTCCAGGCGTGTTGAACGTGTAGTCGAAGGTCTGCCCGGTACTGAGATTTGGGCTGGCCCACACTGCCTTGAAAGAAGTGGAGTTGTGGGTAGCTTCCCCGTTATTAGTCCATCTTACTGTGGTCCCGGCGGATACCGTCAGGTTCTGAGGTGAGAACGCGAAATCTACTATTGATACGAGAGCCATTGCGCCGGACGGTACGCACGTCGCCGTGGCACTCGGCAGCACTACCGTAGCACTGGGCGGCATTATGGTGGCAGTCCGTGTAGCAGTCCTCGTGGAAGTGGGAGGGACTGCTGTAGGCGTAGCAGGAACTGTCGTGCCGGTAGGCGTGGGCGTGCCCTGCGCCACCGAGTTGACGGCGGCGAGCGCGTCTACCCTACCATAGCCGAAGGAGTTGTTCGGTATCTGGCTGCTCGGTATGCCGCCGCACGTCTGCGCCGGGGCCGTTACGTTAGGGTTCGCGGTATTCTGCAGAATCGTCTTGGTGGTGGCTATGTCGCGCACAAGCTGGGGGCGGGCCGACCACAGGAGGGCCACCACGCCAACCACGTGCGGGCCGGCCATCGATGTGCCATCTGAGACGTCATAGGAGGTATCGCTGGTCCGGGTGGAAGAGCGCACGTTCACGCCTGGGGCCGAGATGTTGGGCTTCATCCGGTTGGAGCCGTCGCTCGTTACCGGGCCACGGCTGCTGAAGTTGGCAAGGGCGTTGCTGATGTTGATAGCCCCTGTAGAGAAGGCGGCTTCGTAGATAGCGGGTGGTCCAGATGCATTGACACTGGAGCAGCTGGAGCCGTCGTTGCCATTAGAAGCTTCCACGAATATACCCTGGGCCTGGGTGTTCTCAACTATGGTCTGCAAGGTGGTAGGTGCGCAACCTTCGACCGTCGGGCAGCCCCAGCTGTTGTTCATGACGTGAGGGCGCAGAGAGGGATTGGGATTGTTGCCCGCCAGGTCTGTAGGAGCGATGAAGAATTCGAAGCACTCTGTATAGCTTGCGGGCGTGCCCGCGCCTACGTTCATGTTGCGGCAGCCGATCCACTTCGCGCCTGGGGCGACGCCAACCTGGTTGCCTGCACCGTCGTCGCCGACCGTCGTGCCGGTGGTGTGCGTGCCGTGGCCGTAATCATCGCACGGCACAACGCTGTTGGGACCGCAGGAGCCACCGCCGGTGTGGATTGAGTCGTGCCAGTTGTAGTTGTGGTCGGCGGTAGCGCCGTTCCACCCACGGTACTTCGGCTTGAGGGCATTGTGGGTCCAACGCATGCCCGTATCCTGATTGCCGATCACTATACCCTGGCCCGTATACCCCATCGCCCATACCTGGGGCGCGTTGACGTTGTTCACGCCCCACTCAATAACGTCGGGGCTTTCATCTGCCGGCCTCAAGTTGGCTAGCTCAGGGTCTTCGATCCAGCGCGTAGGCTTATTCGACTCGATCTTGCCCACGTCGCTACGCGCGGCCAGCGTTTCGAGAAGCGAGCGGTCCACCGTCATTTCAATGGCGTTGGCCGCCCAGAATGAGCGGTACTGTATCCCCTGCGCGTCTAGAGTGGCGCGGAGGGCGGCCTGGGTGCGCTCGGCGTGTTGGGTGAGTGTGTTGTAGACGTACCAGCCGCGAGCGTCCTGGTCTTTCATACCGTAGCCCGCGCTGACATCAGCCTGGTCCGCTAGAAGCACCATGACGGACGCACTCTTGCCGTCCGCGGTGTCCTTGAGGACCGCAACTTCGATCTTGCTGGCCTGGTCGGCGGTCGCTATGCCTGTGGGCAGTCCCGCCGAGGCACCGCCGCCGGAGCCTATTAGCGCCACGCAAATAGCGAGAGCAAAGGCCACCGCAGCCAATATCCTACTTGCAATCTGACTTGCGATCTTTACGCCGGTTCCTGGTTTCATTGCGTCTCCTTCCATGCTTCAATTACGAGTTACGAGTTATGATGCGCCAAATTCGTAATTCGTAATTCGTAATTACCCTCGCGCCCGACCTGCGCCCACCAGGCCATCCCGCACACAAAAAACATAGCCGGAGACGAACGCAGTGCGCGCTCCATCTTCCGGCCTGCAAGGGAAAGGTTGCACTCGGCTCATATGTACCTTACTCGCTTGTGTGCTAAGGGGGTTGGCTTGTGTGGGTAAGTGCTACAGCGCTGTCTGGTGTAGGGTTGGCTGTAGCGGCGTGTAGGAATAATGGTACAGAATCAGGGAAGGTTGTGTCAAGCGCGCAGAGGTTAGGAGTATTGGTAAGGAGGCTGGGTCAACGTAGGGGCATGGCGCGCCATGCCCCTACCGCTCTGACAGCTACCTGTCTATGGTTGACAACCAGGATAGAAGGTGTGGGCGACTATCTTCGAGGTCTGCCCACGAGTAGCATCGTTGGCCCAACGGAAGTACGGCTTATTGTCGGGGCCGCAAGGCTCATCGGGGCCGCCACACGGATAGCCTCCCATCATGCCGTGCATCGCCAATCGCTCTATCCACAGATAGAAAGTACTATCCGGGGGCACGTCTTCGAACGTCTGGCTTGCAGGGACGTCGCTCATACGAGCGGCGTTGCTCACAATCTTCGATATCTGTCCCCTCGTGGCGTTCGCGCCCGGCCTGAAGTATGGCTTGCTCTCTGGGCCGCACGCTTCCCCTTCTCCGCCGCACGGATAGCCACTGATTATCCCCCTCGAGGCTACCCGCTCCACGTACATGTGGAACGTGCTGCCGATAGGGACATCCTCGAACGTCTGCTGGTCAAGCATATTCGTATCATTGAAACCTGCCGCATTCGATACCAGCTTGGCAAGCTGCCCGCGTGTCACCTGATTGTAGGGGCGGAACGTGCCATCGGAGTACCCACCTATCAAGTTCATGCACGTCAAGCACATTACGGGTCCGTAGAAGGCATCGCCAGGTGCCACGTCGCTGAACTGGACGGTGCACGCCTCAAACGTAGCCAGGGGTGTCACCGTTACCGTGAGCGTCGGCAGGATAGAGGTGCTGGTAGGCACTGGTGTGCTTGGAACCGGGCATGCAGGCCCTGTCACCCTCAGGGTGTAATTGGGGCAGAGGAGGTTGGGTGCCAGCTCGTTCACCACGACCACGAAGCGAGCGCCCGCCGGTACGTTGAAAGAGTACTGGCTCATCGTCAGCACGCCAGGACCCACGTCGGCAAGGTAATTCTCGCACAGGTTCTGCGGGTCGAAGCTATCTAGGTAGACGGAGCTATGTATCAGTATCTCATCGAGACAGGCAGCCGCTATATCGACTGTGAAGCAAGCTGTAGAGTTGCTCGTATTCACGAACGCATAGGCGTCATAGTGCCTCGGCACCGTGTTGTCGATCGCACCGGGACAGCCTCTTGGGTTGTCGCAGGTAGATGCCTCTAACAAAGTGTTGAGCCGACCTGCTTGCGTAGGATCGTTGAGTGTCAGTGAGCCGTTGACTACGAGGCCAGGGCACGTAGTCGCCGTCGGAAGCGCGGGCGTGCTAGTGGCCGATACCGCCGTGCTCGTCCCCTCAGCCGGGGTGCCGCTAGCCGTAGGAAGTGCGGCTGTACCCGTTGCGGTTGGCAATATAACTGTGGGAGTAATAGTCGGACACCCACCGGAGCCTGTATATGTGATGGTGTCTATCCCGATGTAGTCGGAGTTAGAGCCGTCAGGTCCGCCATCCTCAACGAAGTAGCGGAAGGCTATTCGACCCGTTGCGCCTGCTGGTATGCCACTCAACGTGATGGTGTACTGCGTCCACACGCTGGGATACCCATTAAACGAGTAGCTTGGGTTGATGTCCAGCAGTAGGGTCGTGAAGTCTCCAACGCTGGTGGCGCTAGTGCCGACGTTTGTCGAAGCTCCTGCGGTGCTCAGCCTGACTTGCAACCTATCCGGGTACTCAGATGCAGCCACCGTGCGCGTCCAGAAGGTGAAGATATTGCCGTTGGCAAGAGCCACGTGCGGAGTTAGCATCCAGTTGCTGATGGTAGCGATACCTAAGCCGGAATTGAAGTTGGCGGCAGCATAAGAGTTAGGCGCTCCTGAGTGAGCCGAGAAGGTCGTGCTGTCGCCCTGGGACCATCCACCACCTGTGCCGGCAGGATGGCTGTTGTTCTGGGTAGGCCACCCAGCGGGCGGGGCTACGGTGAAGCTCTCCGTCAGGAGGTTGCCGCCCGCGCAGCCTACGGCGGTAGGAGTGGCCGATTGAGGCAGGGGTGTGCGAGTGCTCGTAGCGGTAGGCGGAGTGCCGGTTACGGTTGGCGTCGGTGTGCCGCACTCAGGGCCATAATGCTCTATTAGAGCGCGATAGTAACTGGTATCATCTTCCCAGTACGTGCCAACCGCCCATGCCTCGCCGGGCGCAACGGCTGCAACTCCCCACAGCCTGTTGATGCTGCGGCTCGGGTCAGGGTGGGGCGATTCAGTCCAACTGTTCCCATCCCAGCGCACAATTACCGAGCTGGTATCGGACGAAATATAGTCGCGCCCGACCGCCCAGACCTCGTTGGTCGAGGCTGCGTCCACAGCGTGGAAGTATATTCCATACGTATCCGGAACTTCCCCCGTCCCTCGTCGGCCACCCTTCGTCCTTTGTCCTTCGTCGTCACCCAATCCGGGCGACGGAGACACTTCCCACGCGCTGCCGTCCCAGTGCATAATCAGCCCGTGGTAGTCAACGGGGCCGTTCGCCAGCGTTCCCACAGCCCAAACATCATCGGTGGCTATCATCGTGACCCCGTACAGGATATTGTGGTAGGTTCCCGGGCTGGGGCTGTCAACCCTGGTCCAGCTGGTGCCGTCCCAGTGGAGCGTTACCGTGAAGTCGTCGCCATAAGTGACGCCGACCGTGCCGACCGCCCACGCATCATCAGGCGCAAGCGCACTTACGGCGTTGAGCGAGCCGTAAACGCCATCAGGCGTAGGCACTATGCTCCATGCTGTGCCGTCCCAGTGCAAGAAGAGGGGACGGGAGTTGGCCTTGCCCACCGCCCACACGTCGTTCGGGCCGCTGGCGGAAACGGCGTAAAGGTAGTTAGGGACACCTGGAACGTTGGGGCTTGGCACGACGCTCCAGGCGGTGCCGTCCCAGTGGATGGTGGTCGTCACGCCGTAGCTATCTGGAAAGCCGACTGCCCACACGTCATCCGAGGCTATAGCAGCCACACCCCTGAGCGTCATTGGATTCGGGCTTGGGATAATCTGCCAGCTTTGCCCATCCCAGTGCTGTACCAAAGACTCGTAAGCACTGCCCTGGTCACCTACAGCCCATACGTCGTTTGCTGAGACTGCATCCACATCGCGCAGGGTGTTTGTGAGACCATTGCCTACCGGGGCTGGGAAGTGTCGCCAATCGCCACATGGCCCCGGCGTCGGGAGGGGCGTTCGCGTGCTCGTTGGCGTGCGGGTGTTAGTAGGTGTGCGCGTGCTGGTAGCAGTGGGGGGAGTGCCTGTAACGGTCGCGCTAGGCGTAAAGTTGAGCAGCATAGGCGAAGCTGCTACTTGCCTCTCGCTACCTCCCAATAAAGTCATCAGACCGAGGCAGCCCAGGAAGATGATAGCAATTATGGTGCGGCGCAGATAAGTACTTGACCAGGTCATTCGAACGCTCCTTGGATAGACGTAGTTGTTATTAGGGTGACGATGCAGCCGAATGCGAGATATGTTACCATCCTATCATTAGCTACCGTATCTCAAAAAAATGAAGACAATATTACTATAGCATGAAAGTTATTACAAATTTATTAACTGAGCGGAAATAATGAGAATCAAAAACACCAGGGTAGACCCCCAGGGCATTTGGGCCGTAACTATGGAGGATCTGGAGACGGGCCAGAAGGCGACTGATTATTACACCAGTCGCGACTTCCTTGTATTTGTGGACACGGAAAGCCCGTCAGGGAAGCGTGATCGAATAGGGACAGTGGGCGTAGGGCGTAGCGAAGTTACGGGGCGCATCCAGACAGATGACAAGACGGAGCGTGGCCTGTGGAAAATAATTTTCACCGGCTACCCTACGGGTGTCGAAGCAGCCCTGGGCCACTACAAAATTTTAGCCCCATGATGCATCGGGCTTTTACCTTGAACTTGCCTCTTATCGCCGTGTGGGTGTCAGGCAGCCAGGGGAGAAAGTGTTAGCCACTATCTTAGATGCCTGCCCTCTAGTGACATTCGCGAAGGGCCGGAAATATGGACGGTTAGCATCGTCACATGGCTCACCTTCCCCTCCACATGGGTATCCACGCATCACTCCAAACTGTGTGAGGCGCATGATCCACAGATAGAAGATATGCCCCTGTGGTACATCCGTGTAGAACAGCCCTATGGGGTCTGATCCAAATCCTGCCGCGTTAGAGACTATTTTTGCTAGCTGTCCACGAGTGGCGCTGGCATTAGGTCTAAAGTACGGACGGTTAGCAGGAGGCTCACATGGCTCTTCCGGTACAAGGCCACAAAGGTACCCTGTCATATGTCCTCTCATGGACAGACGGTTGATCCAGGCATAGAACGGGCTGGCAGGAGGCACGTCCTCGTATATTTGAGGACCTGGGTCCTCTGAAAAGCCAGCAGCATTCGACACCATCTTGGCTATCTGCCCCCTGGTTATGTCGTTACCTGGACGGAAAGTACCGTCAGAATAGCCGGAGATGATCTCCCGACATGCGAGGCACCTGACAAATGAGTAGAAGGCGCTATCCGCGGGTACGTCACTGAAGGCAATCACGCAGGGTGTAGAGGTAGGGAAAGGGGTGGACGTAGATGTGGCTGCGTATGTCGGGGTGCAGATTACGCCAGCGGAGAGTGTAGCGGTGGCTGTTTGAGTGCGGGTAGCACTCGGTGAGATTGCCGTCCTGGTAGGTGTCGGCGTCCTGGTGGGTGTAAAGGTAGGCCCAGGAGTAGGGGTAGCAGTCACAATGTAATAGCAGCCGAGAGGCGTACTCACCTTCAAAGTGTAACTTGAGCAGCCGCTGTCGGGGACCGCCTCGTGCACGACAACCCTGTATGTGGTCCCCCGGTACAGCTCGAACGAATATGACACGCTCCCAGAGACAAAGTCGCCCGTGTCCCCTTCGACGTTCTGGCAGACGTTGTTCGGGTCGAAAGTCGTATAAGCGGCGCTGTACAGGTTACCCGGGCAGCCGGTGGCCTCAAGGGTGACGGTGAAGCACCCGGTGCTGAAGCTGCCATACGGGAAGTAGAATTCATATATTTTGTAGTGCCTGGGTAGACTGTCACCTACCGACGAGCACCCTCGACCTGGGCAAGATGATGGGGTACCTGAGCGGGCAACCATCCCTATCTGTACCGGATCGTTCGAGGTGATCGAGCCTTGCAGAGTTACGCAGGCCGTGCTGGTCGGGGTAGCTGTGACTGTAGATGGTGCGGGGGTATAGGTAGGAGTAGATGTGGGGATTGGCGCGCAGGGGTCGTTGTAGCGCCACGTTTGGTTATATTTCGGACCGTACGAAGGCCCGTACTCTCCTACGGACCAGACGTCATCTCCTGCTCTCACATCTATGTCATTTAGGACCGGGCTGATACTCGGCGTGGAGACCAGACTCCAGCTCGTACCATCCCAGTGCAAAAGCTCTGTGCCTCCAACGGCCCATATATCATCGGGCGTGGCGGCATCCATCGCGCTTACGCCAAAGGTATTTGCGGGTGCAGGCACGACGCTCCACGCGCTGCCGTCCCAGTGCTCAAATAGAGTCCAGGGCGCGCCGCTATCCATCGCATAACCCCCTGCCCACACATCGTCCGGCGCGAGGGCCACGACTGCATCCAGGACGCTATATTGCCCTGGGGAGGGGGGCGGCAGTACGGTCCAACCACTTCCACCCCAATGCATAGCGAAGGCCCGGTAGGAGTTAGTCTCCATAGTGTAGCCCACAGCCCATACGTCGTCCGGGGCTACCACGTCAACACCTACCAGGGTGGTACGCTCGGCCTCAAAGGGAACAGGCACTACTGCCCACTGCGAGCCTTCCCAGCGCATGACCAGGGACTGGTTTGGGTTTCCACGAGCATAGCCCGCCGCCCATACGTTATTGGAGGCGGAAGCATCTACATCGTACAAGGCCCCGTCGGGGCTTGGGTTGGGCACCACGCTCCACTGCGTGCCGTCCCAATGCATTGTGAGCAACTGGTTGTCATTATCATAGTAGCCGACCGCCCACACATCGTTATGCGAGATGGCAGTTACCCCGCCGATGCTAACGTCCTGGCTCACAGCCGGGCTGGACATGACGCTCCACTGCGTGCCATCCCAGTGCATAGTCAGCGTGCCGGTTGGCGACCTGGTGACCCCTACGGCCCACGCGTCGTCCCATGCGAGGGCGGACACACCCGCCAGGTAGCTCCAGCGTATCATAGGGCTGGGGACTTGCCGCCACGCCATGCCGCATGCAGGAGTTGGCGTCGCTGTGGCTACGTCGGCAGTTTCGGTTATGGGGTATGAGCGCCCAACAGCCTCTGCACCCGCGGGTCTCACCATAAGAGCGAGACTCGCTGCTAGAGACGCTGCCAGCCAGGCAAGGGCCAGCGCATAAGATTTGAGGCGACGGGCTACCGCAAGCATTCAACAAGCTCCCTTCTAGTCGCTGATAATATATTATAGAAGAAGATTGTCTATAATGGACCGTACAAAACCGCCCACAAAAAGCGACTATGCAGAAACCCTTCGGACAGTGGGTAAAAGAACGTCGCAAGCGGCTCGACCTGACCCGCGAAGACCTCGCCATGTGTGTTGGCTGCTCCCTCGCGACGATTGAGAAGGTCGAGACGGGAGAGCGACGCGCCTCCAGGCAAATCGCTGAGCTGCTGGCGCGCTGTTTACGGGTGCCGTCCGGGGATACACCGGCGTTCGTGAGCTTCGCCAGGGGAGAGTCCCAGCATATCCTCGGTGCCGTACCGGCGGCGCTACGCTCACTCGCTGATTATCCTGCCAACGACAGAGCGGCCATCTTTGACCTGCCATCTCCACCAACGGCATTCATCGGGCGCGAAAGGGAGGTGGAAGCGGCGTGCGCCCTATTACGCAGGGAAGAGGTGCGGCTCCTCACCCTCATTGGCCCACCAGGCATAGGCAAGACTCGCCTCTCCTTACAGGTCGCGCTTGGCATAGCTCCGCATTTCGATGATGACGTCTACTTTATACCACTTGCCCAGATTAGCGACGCCGCCCTGGTAACCCCGGCAATCGCACGGAGCCTGGGGGTGCGGGAGAGCGGCAGCCGCCCACTTCTCGATGTCCTGAAGGGCAAGCTCAAGGACAAGCGACGCCTGCTCGTGCTCGATAATTTCGAGCAGGTCGTTCAGGCGGGACAGGTCGTTTCAGAGCTACTCTCGGCGGCTCCTGGGTTGAAGGTGTTAGTCACAAGCAGAGTAGCGTTGCGCACCTATGGGGAACACTCTTTCCCGGTGCCCCCGATGTCACTGCCCGACAGGTCAAACACTCCTTCGGTGCACCATTTGTCCGAGTACGAAGCTATAGACCTATTTGTGCAGCGTGCCCAGGCTGCCTATCCAGGCTTTAGGCTTACAAATGAGAACGCGCAAGCCGTAACTGAGATATGTTATAGACTTGACGGCCTTCCCCTGGCAATCGAGCTGGCAGCAAACCGGGTTACGGTCCTTTCAGCCGAGAAAATACTGGCTCGCCTGGAAAAGAGCCTAGACCTGCTGACCGGAGGAGCGCTGGACTTACCTCCCCGGCAGAGGACCTTGAGGGGCGCTATAGACTGGAGCTACACCCTCCTCGACCCCGACGAGCAAGCGCTTTTCCGCCGCCTCTCAATCTTCTCAGGAGGCTGCACCCTGGAAGCCGCTGAGGAGGTGGCCTATGGGACGACGGACGACGGACGACGGACGACAGATTTACCTAATACTCACCCATCACCCATCACGCATCATGATTCCGCACTCCTTGACGCAATGACTTCTCTCGTTGAAAAGAGTCTTTTGCGGCGCGATGAGGTGCGCGCAGAACCCTGGTTTTCTATGCTGGAGACGATGCGAGAGTACGCATGGGAGAAGTTGGGACTTGACGAAGCGGAGATGGGGGCAACTGTCCGAAGCCATGCGAAATATTATCTGCGGCTGGCCGAGGAATCGGAGGGCGAGCTAGCAGGCGCTCAGCAAGGTAGCTGGTTGGAGCGGCTGGAGTGGGAGCACGATAACTTCAGGGCAGCACTCAACCGCGCGCTTGACCGAGGGGATATAGAGACAGTAGCGAGGTTGAGCGCGAGCTTGCGGAGGTTCTGGTACCTGCACGCCCACATGAGTGAGGGGCGGGCGTGGCTTAAGAAGGCATGGCACAGCGCGGGGAGCGACTTTCCCCAGGAGCTACGGGCGAAGGTATTGCATGGCATCGGCACTCTTGCGTGGGCGCAGGGGGACAATAGCACGGCAGGCCATTTCTTCGGCCAGAGCCTGGCGATATGGCGCGAGCTTGGCGACGAGAGGGGTATCGCCAATATGCTCAACAACCTGGGGATCGTGGCGCTGCCGCAGGGAGATTGTGACACTGCCCAGGCAATGCACACAGAGAGCCTGGCCCTATACCGGAAGCTAGGCGACAGGTGGAGCATCGCCCTCGCACTTGCCAACCTGGGATTGGTCGCTCTCGGCAGGGGAGATTACGAGGAGGCGCATTCTCTCCTCACCGACAGCTTGCATCTGCGCCAGGAGATGGGAGATAAGCAGGGGATAGCTCAATCGTTCAATAACCTGGGGATAGTCACGCGCTGCATGGGCAAGCTTGAAGAAGCATACGGTCTGCACGCTCAGAGCCTATCGATGTTCGAGGAGCTGGGTGACAGGTGGAGCGTGGCCCTGGCGCTGGTCAATATGGGCTTTGTGGCGCTCATAAGTGACAGGGAGCGGGCACAGTCCCTGTTCAAGGAGAGCCTTACACTATTCATAGACCTTGACGCCAGGCAGGGTATCGCCACCTCCCTGGAAGGGCTGGCGCAGGTAGCTGTAGAAGAGAATAAGATGACGCACGCCGCGACGTTGTTCGGTGCGGCGGAGGAGATACGCAAAGCGCTCGGCTTACCTCTACCCCCTGACCGGTTCGACAGCTATAATCATAGCTGGACTCTGGCCCGCACCGCGTTGGGCGATACCCAGTTTGACGAAGCGTGGGAGGCAGGGAGAGCTATGCCTATAGAGCAAATTTGCGCTTCCGCCCTGGACGAGTAGACCGCAAAAGGAAACAGGAGGTGACCTGAGCCACCTCCTGTTTCCTTTTGCTATTTATCGGGACGGTGTCTGGCAATCAGGGAAGAATGTGTTAGCCACAATCTTCGATGCCTGACCTCTCGTCACGTTGTTGAATGGTCGGAAGTATGGGCGGTTCTCTCCATCACAAGGCTCCCCCTCCTCTCCACATGGGTAGCCTGACATCACCCCCAACTGGGTAAGACGCATAATCCATACATAGAATGGATTATCCTCGAATACGTCTGCAAAGAAGAGACCCGTAGGTGTGCCTCCTAACCCTGCTGCATTGGAGACTATCTTCGCCAACTGCCCACGAGTAGCGCTGGCGTTGGGACGGAAGTACGGGCGGTTATCAGGAGGCTCACATGGTTCTTCTGGCACTAGCCCACAAGGGTATCCACCCATGTGTCCTCTCATCGACAGCCTGTTTATCCATGCATAGAAGGGACTGGCAGGAGGCACATCCTCGTATATCTGAGGACCTGGGTTCTCGGAGAAGCCAGCTGAGTTACTCACCATCTTGGCTATCTGCCCACGTGTGATGTCGTTACCAGGTTGGAACGTGCCATCGGAGTAGCCAGAGATGATGCCTCTACACGCTAAGCACCTTATCCACGTGTAGAATGGGTGGTCTGGTGGCACGTCTGTGAAGCTGATTGTGCATACAGTAGGCGTAGTCGTGGCAACCTGAGAAGTGGCTGTGCCGGTAGGTGGCTGCGGTGTATTGGAAGCTGTAGCTGTAGCTGTAGCTGTATTTGTTGGTAGGCTAGTAGCCGTGCGGGTAGCCGTTCTGGTGCTGGTGGGCACTACGGCAGTATTTGTGCGTGTGGCAGTAGAAGTAGATGTGGGTACGATGGAAGTGGGAGTCGAGGTAGGGGGCGTGCCGGTAACGGTGGGCGTGGGTGTACCGCCATACGTCCCTCTCACAACATAGATGTCCTCACCCGTACCGGAGCGGGTGTCGGTCCAGACAGCGTAGACGTTGCCATGCGAGGCGGTAACGTTTATATAGTCACCTGCTGCGAGGTTATAGCTCGACGGAATACCTATGCGGAGGTCGCTGGTAGCCGTGCTGATGCGAGTCGCGGTGCTCCAGCTAGCGCCATTGTCCGTGGATTGGCTGTAGTAAATATGGAAGATGCTCGTGTTAGGGTTCTCGCGATCATCGTACCAGATCGCATGGAAGGTACCCTGCTCGTCAGCTTCGACCCATGGTTCGACCTGGTAGGTATTTGCCACCCCCGGAGGGGCCAATATAGCCGCAGGACTCCAGGTAGCGCCGTTATCTGTGCTCCTGCTGAAGTAGATTGTCGCGGTATTGTTGGGCGCTCTACCGTCGGCCCACACTAGCACCATGTTGCCGTTATTGCGGTTCACCGAGTTAGAGGGGATTGCGTTCAAACGCCAGATGCCGCAGCCTGAATTGTCAGGCGGGCAATCGGGGAAGGTAACCGGGCTGATAGGCTGAACACCTAAGAAAGTCGCGCCCCCATCTGTGGAGCGCCTGTAACTGATCTGGGCAGAGTTGGATAGATAGCTGACTATAACATCGCCATTAGGGAGGGAAACGGGCATAGGGAACTGGTACCCGAGGAAAAAACCGGATGGCGACGAGAAAGATACGCCGCGGTCCGTAGAATAATTGAAACTCCAACCACCTCCAGTCCCAAAGTCCATCCAGGCGACGTAGATGCGGTGATAATACGGACTGCCGGGATTATTATCTATCCAGGTCCACTCTTTATCGGTGCCGCCGTTCGTGCCTGGGAGATGCACGCCTGATGAGAAGGTGATGCCCCCATCTGTGGAGCGTGCTATCTGGATGCCGTCGTTCGTGCCCCCACCGTAAGGGAGAGAGGTGACATAGCATATACCGTCATCGCTGAAATTGACTACAGGATCGCTGGAGAAGGGCGATTGCGGCGCGAATGGGAAAAGCTGGTTGATCCAGGTCACACCCCCATCAGTCGAACTGTATATCCATGTCTGCTTGGTGTTCTGACCCCCGCGCTCGTCCTTCGCCATAGCCACAACGTTGAGGGGGTTGGTAGGGTTGACGGCGATGCTCGGTTCCTGCTGGGCGCGATTTGGCGATTGAGTGTCGGTATTGGCACGATAATTGGCCCCAAAGACGGGGTTATCTAACGGCTGGAAGGGAGATGCAGGGCCTGTGAGGGGAAGCTGCCCGCTAGGCGCACTGACCGCCGACTCGCGCCGCACTTCTCCACTTTGGGCAAGAGGCGCGCTCTTCGCTAACTGCACGCCATCTGCTGGTGCGGCAGCGAGCACCACATAGCCCTGGCGCGGCGCAAAGATACTCCACACACTTAGACCGGATGCGAACAATAACGCTAGAAATGCCAATAGTATGCGCATCTTGCTTCTGGATCCGTAACCGATAGACCTGTGCCCACTCATCTAATGCTCCTCTACTTTGGTGAGAAAATATATCACTTAGAAGTTGTGTAAGAACAATGCGCTTCTGCCTGTCATTCCGAACGCAATGAGGAATCTAGGTCTCTATCCACCTGGCAAGCTCGGAGATTCCTCACTGCGTTCGGAATGACAGATAGAGGTGTGCTTCGTCATACATAAGCACTCTTGTTTCAACTCTGTTTTAAACACGTTCTTAGAAATGGCCTCGGCGTGCGCCCTACCCGCAGCCGCAGTCCTCTCCTCCTGGAGGAAGTTCTATGACGCGATAGATGTGCTCGACATGGGTCGCGCGGGACAGGAGCGCGTGGACTGGGCAGTACTTAGTGATGGAAAGCTCAAGGGAGCGGGCTACCGCCTTCGGGTCTACGTTTTGCCCGGCGACGACGTGCTCCACCATGATGTGCGTGTAGATTTTGGGGTGCTCCTGGGCGCGGTTGGCGTGGACGTTGACGCTGTAGTGCGTGACCAGCTGGCGCTTCTTATGGAGGATGGAGATAACATCCATGCCCGTGCATGCGCCGAGCGATATGAGAAGTAATTCCAGCGGCTCCGGGCCGGAAGCCTCTCCCCCGTTCTCAGGTCCAGTATCTATAGTGAGACTATGAGAGGAAGGGGCCAACGCGGCGAAGGCCATGCCCGATCTGGCATTCGGCATGGAAAGGCGTGCCACAGATTCGTAACGCGAGGCATCCACCGGCTCGATGGCAAGGCGGGGTTGTGTCTCGGACGGCTCGAAGGTAGGTGTATTCATGCTCATTGCTCCTTACTGTATAGGACGGGGCGGAGAAGTGTCAAGAGGGACGATGATGCGTGAAACGTGATGCGTGAATATTGAACCGCCAAGACGCCAAGAGTGCCAAGGAACCGCCAAGATTGTTTGGGAATTACGAATTACAATTCGACACTAAGCTCACGCATCACGTTTCACGCATCATCTATCGCCTATTTACGTTGTTTGCTGTATTGACATAATTCCTCGCTGTCGGGTATAGGTTACAGTGCAGTAGTAATGCTTGCTAATCTTGGATATGTGCTATGGGAGAAGTGTTGATGCAGTTGGTAGTTACCGAAAACAAGATGCCCCGGACCATGTTGGCCCTGTGGGCGGCGCTGGCGCTTTTGCTTGCGAGCATGGTAATCGGCGGGCGCACAGCCACCATCTTTGCCGCCACGCCCGTAGCAGTCGGTGGAAAGGCTATCGTCACGAACACCGACGGCGATCCTATCAGGATACGTAAGGACGCGGGCACCGAGTTTGCCCAGATAGGTATGGCATACCAGGGACAGAGTGTCAGCGTGCTGGACGGGCCACGCAGCGACAAGAAGGGGAACCAGTGGTTCAAGGTGCAGGCTCCAGGCGGTACAGGCTGGATGTCGGCAGAGTTCCTCCAGGGCACGAGCGCCCCCGCTACGGCGACCAAGCTCACCGGCTCTGCCGTCGTCGCCAATACGAACGGCGACCCGTTGCGAATGCGCTCAGCCCCCAACACAAGTGGCAGCGTCCTTACGTTCCTCAACCCTGGCGCGACTGTCACAATACAATCCGGCCCTACGACCGATGCAACGGGTATAGCATGGTACAAGATCACTGCCAAGGGCTTTACCGGCTGGGCTATGGCTAAGTACCTGGTCCAGGCCCCGGCAGCCACCGAGACTGCCGCGAAGAAAGAGACCGCTGCCGAGGCCAAGCCTGCCGTTCAGACGCAGGGCGGGGCTACCACTACCCTCGGGCAGTACCGGCAGTGGATGGAAGAGGCTCGCAAGATGTACCCCTATAAGCAGGGCATTGACAAGATGTGGAGCGTGATGATGTGCGAGTCGGGCGGCAATGCTCGTGCTTCCGGTGGTGGAGGAAGGTGGCTCGGCCTCTTCCAATACGCTCCCGGCACCTGGGGCGGTAGTTGGAACCCATACCGGGGCAACAGTATCTGGGACGCGAGGTCGCAAATCTTCGCCACGGCCAAGGCCTGGAGCATCGGGATGCAGAGCCACTGGTCATGCTACTACATCACGCCGGGCAGGTAACGCTCTTCGCAGCCAGGCCACAACTTTTCGTTACCCAGGTTTGAAGCTAACTAATCCCCATTTTCTTGACACATAGGCTCGATGGACGGTACATTATACGTGCCATGTATCTCTTGTTCGTTTTCGGGTCGCTAGGATTGACAGCCGCGCTCGCGTGGGCAACCTACCAGAGCGGGCGGCTTCTGCGTGCCGTGCCCGTTCGAGAGAACCTGCTGCTCTCCCCTGTGGAAAACATGGTCAAATGCATACTCGTGCTGGCATGTATTGCCCTGGGAGCACTGAGCGGTGCGCCCGCCTCCCAGCTGGGTTGGACCTTTGAGCATGGCTGGCGCGACCTGGGCCTGGGCATTGTGGTTGGTATGGTTACCCAGTTCCTCGCAAATGGGGTCACGCTCGCGGCCATCAACGTATGGGGCAAGGAGATATATTCGCCGATAGTGATGCGCAACATTATGCCCCGCACGCGCCCTGAATGGCTGCTGGTGCCAGCCGCACTCGGTCTGGGAGTAGTGTTGGAGGAGCTGCTTTTCCGCTCGCTCCTTATTGGCGGCCTCAGCAGTACGGTGCCCCTTCCTATATTGCTGATCGGGTTCGCCGCGATATTCGGGCTGATGCACTCGCCCCAGGGTGCGCTGGGCGTGGTCATGACAGGGCTGATGGGCCTGTGGCTCAGCCTCCTCTTCGTCTGGTCAGGCGGCATCCTCTTACCGCTCACAGCCCACTACGTAATCAACCTCCTCCAGCTAGTCAAAGCCCAGGATAAGCGTGCCTGGCTCGATAGCTATTAGCGGACGACGGTTTATCCATCGCTCATAGCTCACTGCTTGCTATCTAATGCCTACCCTCTGCTATCTGTCGTCCGTCGTCCGTCGTCTGTCGTCCTCCCAATGACCCGTAAGTCCTTCCTGATGCGGTTCGTCAAGAACGAGCCGCCCGACGATGCTACCCTCGAAAAGTATCTCCTCCACTGGCACTCGAAAGATTTATACCAGGCCCCTGAAGCGTTCCCCAGGCTCGACTCAACCACCCTGTTTGGCAAGGAGAGACCTTTGCACCTGGAGATAGGGTGCAGCACGGGGGAGTACCTGTGCATGCTCGCCGCGAAAAACCCCGGAACCAACTTCCTCGGTGTAGAGATAAACCTGAAGTCACTCTACGTGGCTATCAGGCAGGCCGCAGATCGCTCATTGGATAACATTCGCTTTATCAAAGCCCCCTTCCAGCACCTATTTCCTCTCCTGGCACCCCAGTCCTTACATGCAATTTACCTCCACTTCCCCGACCCAAGCCTCCGTCCCAAGCACCGCAAGCGCCAAATACTGAACATTTCCCTCCTCAATGCCATCTACACAGCCCTTGTCCCAGGCGGCCTGTGGAGCATCGTTACGGATAACGAACAGCTTTTTATGTCAACCATCCTCCCCCTCGTTGAAGCGGATAGCAGGTTCAAGAAAGTCCACCCTAAGCGATACCTGACAGGCTTCGAACCTGAAGCCAAATCGCGCTACCAACTCTACTGGGAAAAGCTCGGTGCGACGATCTACAGGCTCGTACTGAACCGTGAACCGTGAACCGTGAACCGTGAACCGCCAAGACGCCAAGAGCGCCAAGAAACCGCCAAGATTTTTATGGTTTAGTTGATTGTCGTCTGTCGTCTGTCGTCTGTCGTCTGTCGTCTGTCGTCTGTCGTCTGTCGTCTGTCGTCTGTCGTCTATTTTCACGCATCACGCATCACGTTTCACCGTCCTTCGTCCGTTTTGTAATAGTTCTGTAACCTTTCCACCACATTTTTTCATCTCAGAGTGGTATGATTAGGGTATGGGAATCCTCTTAGTTGCAGCGTTCTTGGGCGGGGTGCTTACCATCGCTTCGCCATGTGTTTTGATGGTCTTGCCCATCGTGCTTTCAACATCTAACACCGGCGGTCGGATGCGGCCCCTGGGGATCGTGCTTGGCTTTGCGGTGTCGTTCACGGCATTTACGCTGGCGTTTGCGGGAGCTTTACAGGCCCTGGCCCTTCCGGCATCCTGGCTGCGCACATTTACAGTCGTGGCGCTAGCGGTCTTCGGGCTGGCACTACTCGTGCCTGCGGTGGGACGTGTATTTGAGCGAGCACTTTCGCCTGTGGCACGTCTCGCCAATACGAATACCCGGCGGAGCGGATTTGGTGGCGGCCTCTTAATAGGCTCAGGGCTTGGCCTCTTGTGGACGCCATGCGCCGGGCCGATCATGGCAGCCACTATCGCGCTAGCAGCGACAGCAGGCATCTCTCCTGAAGGTGTGGCTATCAGCCTTGCCTACACCCTGGGTGCGGGCATACCGATGCTCCTTATCGCTTATGGCTCACGTAGTTTCGCGGCACGCGCCAAGAGAGCTGGCCGCAATACGGGGGTCTTGCAGCGCGTATTTGGTGCGCTGACCCTGGTGGCCTGCGTGGCTATCCTTTTCGGCGTAGACATCAAGATACAATCGTACGTACAGTCCAATCTGCCTTCCGGCTGGAGCCAGTTCCTGGCGGTATTCGACAACCAGCCCGTGGTACAAAGTGAGTTAGACGTGCTTACAAAGAAGAACATGATACAGGCATCGACCCAGCCGACGAGCGTACCTTCTCTAACGGGAGCGCAACCGGTTACTCAGCCGACGAGCCAGCCCGTAATGGCTGAGCCAACTATGGCACCTGAGCCAACGGCACCTCCTACAGCGATACCTGCCCCCAAGCCGCTAATCGCGCTTGAGGACCGGGGACCCGCGCCTGAGCTAACTGGGCTGACTCACTGGCTCAACTCCAAGCCGACGACCCTCAAGGAGCTTCGGGGCAAGGTAGTTATAGTGAACTTCTGGACCTTCGGCTGCTACAATTGCCGCAACACCATGCCTTACGTCCGGGCGCTTTACGACAAGTACAAGGACCAGGGGCTAGAAATCCTGGGCATACACACGCCAGAATTCGCCTACGAGAAAGTGCTTGATAATGTGAGAGAAGGCGCTAAGGACCAGGGAGTGATATGGCCCGTCGCCCTCGACCCCGACTTCAAGACATGGAGCGCATACAGCAACAGGTACTGGCCCGCCTTCTACTTCATAGACGCCAACGGCCACCTGCGCTACACCCACTTTGGCGAAGGCAACTACGACAAGAACGAACTGGTAGTGCGGCAGCTCCTGAGCGAAGCCAACTCCGCACAAAAATAGCCTTTTCCCTCCTTCCCTTTCTGCAACAAAGAGCGTCTTTACAGGCGCTCTTTGTTGTTTTACCCATTTAACCGCCAAGACGCCAAGAGCGCCAAGATTTTTCGGGGTTGAACCGCAGCGGCGCGGAGACGCTGCGGTTATAATAGGACCATCTACCCATTGACTCCAGGAGCCCAGGGAGGCTAGGATGTAGCCATGAAACACATCGGTAGTCTCTTCATGCTACTCCTCATGGGCGCTGTTATTGCGGCAGTCATGGTGATCCCATCAGCATTGGCTTCTGCCCTCACCAGGCATAATGGTATATTCAATCCGCCAGGTTGCACTCTGCTTGTGGACCAATACTGTGCAGGTGAACGCTTCACAGATGTCTGCCCCGAAGACTGGTTCTACCCATACGTGATGGACCTGACGGAGCGGGGCGCGATTGCTGGATACACCGACGGCACATTCCGCCCTTACAATGACATCACGCGGGGACAGATTATGAAGGTCGTGGTGATTGCGAACGGCCTCACAGCGTCCTTGCCCACTAACGCCACCTTTGCGGATGTGCCTTCCACACATACCTTCTTCCAGTGGGTCGAGATTGGCGCGGCGAACGGCGTGGCGGGGGGCTACCCTTGCGGCTCTCAGGGTGAGCCATGCGACTCCGGCAACCGCCCTTACTTCCGGCCTGATGCGAACGTCGTGCGCGGGCAGATCGCCAAGATGGTCGTCATCGCCCGTGGCTGGACACCACTTTTCCCTTCTGAGCCAACGTTCAACGACGTGCAACCCGACAGCGCATATTATGGCTACGTCGAGAGAGCAAACGCCAACGGCATAATTGGGGGCTATCTTTGTGGCGCGGAGGGAGAGCCGTGCCCCGGACGCTATTTCCGCCCTTACAACACCACGACACGAGCGCAAGCATCGAAGATAGTGGACGGCTCGCTGCCGCCTCTGACGCCAACACCCACAGTTACCGGCACTCCACCCACCGCCACGCCCACTCGCACTCATACCGCCACAGCTACGCCGGGCGGGCCGTGCTCTATCTTCCCCGCCAACAATATCTGGAACCGCAACATCTCCGCGCTGCCAACCCATACGATGTCGGACCAGTACATCGCCAGCATCGGCATCGACTCGCACGTCCACGCCGATTTTGGGTCGGGACTGTGGGACGGCGGACCGATAGGCATACCCTTCGTCAATGTGCCAGGCAGCCAGCCCTTCGTGCCCATCATATTCACCGCTTATGGCAACGAGAGCGATCCCGGCCCATACCCCGTCCCTACGAATGCGCCCGTAGAGGGCGGTCCCGACGCCGATGGCGACCGCCACGTGCTGGTGATAAACGAGGGCAACTGCACCCTGTACGAGCTATATCGCGCCTTCCCCAACTCCGACGGCAGCTGGGACGCCGACTCTGGTGCGGTATATAACCTCAACTCGCACGCGCTACGCCCGGCAGGGTGGACCTCCGCCGATGCCGCTGGACTCCCCATCTATCCCGGACTGGTAACGTATGAGGAGGTAGCAAGCGGGCAAATAACCCACGCCATACGCTTCACCGCGCCGGAGACGCAAAGAGCATACCTGTGGCCCGCCCGCCACTTCGCCAGCGACTCCGACGACCCGAACCTCCCGCCTATGGGCCTGCGCGTGCGCCTCAAGGCGAGCGTGGATATTAGCGGCTACCCTCAGCGGGTGCGCGTTATCTTGCAGGCGATGAAGGAGTACGGCATGTTCCTGGCCGACAACGGCAGCCCCTGGTACATCAGCGGCGCGCCCGACGAGCGCTGGGACAACGACATGCTCCACCTGATGGACCCCCTGAGCGGAGCCGACTTCGAAGCCATAGACGAATCCAGCCTGATGATAGACCCCAATTCCGGGCAGAGCCGGTGACGGACGACGGATTGAACACAGAGACACAGAGGACGCACAGAGATTTCTAAGGGTCTATAGTAACCAATAATAATCTCTGTGTTACCTTTGTGCCCTTTGTGTCTCTGTGTTTAGATTGTCGTATGTCGTCTATCGTCTATCGTCTATCGTCTATCGTCTATCGTCTATCGTCTGCCTTCGTCCTTCGCCACTTGACTATATAGAGCGACAACGTATACAATGCCATAAGACCGCGGCAGGGTCTCATACGTGCAGTCATATAGCCATGTAGCATTAACAGGCCACAGCTAACTGTATTGGAGGAGGTTCTCATGGATTCTGACAGGCCTAATCATCCGGAAGGCTCACACGACCAACAATCGGGCCAGCAGCCGCCCGGCGCTTATCAACCCCCGCCACCCCCAGCGCCGAACCCTTATGGGTCTCAACCACAGCAGCCCACCCAGCCTTATGGGGCACCACCTCCACAGGGTGGTTATAGCCAGCCACCGCAGTACGTTGACCGGCCAGGCTCGCAGCCTGCCCAGCCACATCAAGGGGACTATCGCCCGCAACAATATGGCGACCGACCACAGTATCCCCCGCAGCCACCTCAGCAACCTCAGCAGCCCTACTATGGCAGTCCGCCACCCAACCAGATCAACACACCACCTAAGAAGAGCAACAATGGGCTGCTCTATGGGCTTATCGGCCTGGTGGTGTTGCTGGTAGCCGGGGGCGCGATATGGTTCTTCGCATTCAACAAGGGTACAGTCGGCCCGAACACCCCGGACGGCCCGGGTACCAGTAATGCTGCCCAGAGAGAAGCAGCGGCGGCAAACGTCCTACCAAAAAACACCCTCGGTTATATCTCTATTGCTACCGACCTCTCAGGTAGCCAGAAGACTGCCTTCGACAATATAGGTAAGGCGTTCGAGTCGCAGCCGGGCTTTAAAGAGGCCCTGGACCGCATGACCCGGCAGGCCTCCGGCGCGACAGGCGGCCAGTCAGACAAGACTGTACAGGAAGTACAGGGCTTGATAGCCAAGTACGCGAAGCAGGTATCCATCGCCATGCTGCCCCCCAGCACCAGCGACTGGCAATCGATCCAGGGTGGCGGTCAGACAGCCATTTTGGACGTGGTTAGCCGTAACGTGGTGGGCGTCGCCCAGATGGACCTCGCCCAGCTCAAGACGGATGCCAACAGCAGCGAAGTAGCCGAGACTTACAAGGACGTTGAGGTTAGCCGCATCGTCACAGGTTCCCTCACCTTTTATGCCGCCCCCCTCGATAGCGATAACGTAGCTGTCGGCGCGCGCGCCGAGCCTATCAAGGGGATGATAGACCAGGTAAAGGACAAGAAGGCGAATATCAGGGACGACGAGACCTACAAGTTCCTCTCCGGTGCCGTCCCCGCCGACCGCGTAGCCTCCTTCTACATCAACCTGACCGACATCGCCAACCAGGTAGAGGCTATCTCGCCAGGTATGCTCAGCAGCACCGGCATAGAGAGCCTGAGCGGCGCTTTCCTCCTCACTGTCAGCGGGCAAAATGATGGTATTCAGGTAGACCTTGCATCGCAGGCTGACGTGAAGTCAAGTATGTTCTCGCAGGTGGCTTCTGTAGCCAAGCCCGATGCTTCGACCTTAAACGATATACCTTCCGACTCAATGTTCTTCTATGCGGGCACGGACCTCAAGACCCTGATCCAGGCGAGCCTCGCCAGTCTGAAAGCTAACGCCCAGAAAATGGGCCAACCTGACCCGATTGCAGAGGCTGAGCAGCAGGTAAAGGCCATGACCGGCTTGAGCCTGGAGAATGACATTATCCCCCTCCTGGGTGGTGATTACATCCTCAGCGCGGCGGCAGGTGCAGGCACAAGTATGCCTGTCTCCTCGGTAGTCTTCCAGATGAAGATGAACGGTGGTGACCGCGACAAGGCAGCGGACGCTATGGACAAAGCGATGCAGGGCATATCGCGAGGGAAGGCCACGACTTTCGACGCCGCGGGCGGGAAGTTCTACGATTTGAGCGGGCTAGGGGCCTCCGGGCTTGCGGCAGGCGTGGGGAAGGACCGCCTGATTGTTGCCTGGAACCCCGGTGGCAATGCGCCTCCTCTAGTAGACCAGGTATCGGACAACCTGGGCAAGGGCTTCGGCACCACTCCCAAGTGGGATGAGGCGAAGAAGAACCTCCCGAAGGACAGCAACGCCATCCTATATGTGGACGTTGAGAATATAAAGACGATATTCGCCGGGAACCTACCACCAGATGCTGAGCCTTTCCTGAAACCGTTCAAGTACGTGTTGATAGGCTCGGCAGTGCAGGTCGGCCCCGGCAGCTCAACCCCGAACAGGAGCCTGTCGAGGATATTCTTCGGCATAAGCAAATAAGCTTAGGCACTCCTCACTTGGGGAAGTTTGAAAAGCATAAAAAGATGGTTCGGCAGTGCCGAACCATCTTTTTATGCTTTTCAAGAGCAGTGATACGTCATCACGCTTGATGTTGTTCGCTTTGCGACTCGCTCTATTTAGGGAGCAGAGCGAGAGTATTTACCTGATCATGGACCTCAGTAACATTAGAACCAGCACTGCACCACAAATGAACAGGATGATACCGACGACCCAGGGTATGAAGGCAACCATCTGAGCCTTGCCGGCGCTCAATCCTTGCGATGCCTGCATAGATACCCCCGCGTTGTATATCTGGTATATGGTTAGACCTAATGTAAGAATGGCCACAATACAGGTGGTTACCATGTCAAGGGAGATGGTGTTCAAGAGCGTAGTAAGGGTGTGCAGCGGAGTGTAACTGAGCGAGAGGAGATAAGCGTGCGTCATGAAACTCGCTCCTGAACCGGACTCCTTGTCCCGAACCGCACGTGCCAGCACATAGAGCAAGCCCGCCCCCGCGAAGAAGGTGAACAGCACTATCAGCGCAAATAGCGGATGGCTTAACACTTCGACCACCTGCAAGATCGTCTTCCAGGGGTCTTCATTAGGGTCAAGGCCCTGGGTTGGCAGATACTCCCTGGTCCTGTTTAGAGCGTCCGATGAAAAAGGGGCTTGGAAGATTTTGATACCAAAAGTGACCAGCGTCACTATTGCAACACCAAGCAGGGTCTTACCCCAACCCGCGTTCGGTATCTCCGCCTCGTAAGTCTCAGGCCTGGATTTGGTCAATACGTTCAGATAGGACCTGGGGAGCGTGCTGTAGTCCCCAGGATCGGCCTTTTTCGGACTGCCGGCGCTCCCTGGCGTACCTGACATATCAGGACGCGTGGAGTCGGGGCCATACCGGTTCTCCGGCTCACTATCCTCCGGTAAATTCTCTATGTCCTTCTGCGGCGGCTCATATGCCATGCCCAGGTCTCCTTATCCAACTCCAAAGTCACAAGTTCGCTCAGGGTTGCAGGCGGAATGCTAACACACGCATGGGGCGTTGTCAATGAGAGTTGACGACGGACGACGGACGACGGAGTGAAATGTGAAACGTGAAACGTGATGCGTGATGCGTGAGAGTATTGCTTCTTCTGCCTACTGCCTACTGCTTACTGCTTACTGCCTTCTGCCTTCTGCCATCCATCGTCCGTCGTCTGTCGTCCGTCGTCCATCATGGGAGGCTGTGTCACAGGGGCTTTTGGATGGCGGCGGATCCAGAACCTGTAAAACTCGATTACGGCCAGGAGATACATAAAGCCGAGCGCGTACCCAGCCAGCACATCGGATGCCCAGTGCTGGCCCATGTATACTCGCGAGGGGCCCACGAGGGCTATCATGATCCCACAAATGACCAATACCAACCACCGGAGAAGGAAGCGACGCAGCAGGAGCGTGAACGCCAGGTAAAATACGAACCCGTAAAGTACAACGTAGCCAGTGACGTGGCCGCTCGGGAAGGAGTATGTGTCGAGCACTCTTACTGCCAGGTCGGCGGGCGGGCGCGGACGATCAATGATGTTTTTCACGATGTCGGCAGTGAAGCCGCCCAGCGCGGCGACGACTGTAAACACCGCCTCTGTGAGCCAGCGCCGCCACACCATGAAAGCCGCGATAGCAGCCGGTATGAGCCAGTTCTGGTAAATGGGGTCCCGAAACCCCGGCCAGCTTATCCACACCAACACCTCACCCACCGGAAACCTGGGGAACTCTTGCATCTCATGGGTGATACCGACATCCCACGCCGTCGGCTTCAAATCAGCTCTGAGAATGAGCGCGGTCAGCAGGACGAAGAGCACCGATAGGAGCACGATTGCCACCAGTAGCAACCGGCCCCGCACCAACGCAATAAAGGTGCCTGGGTGCCAGAACGGTCTCGGATTGGGGATTGCGGCTTGCGGATTTGGGTTTAAGGTTGGATCTTCCATGCGGGAGTTAGAGTGGCAAGATGCATACCATTGGTGAGCGATGAAGACGCTTACCGAGGTCGAAACTGCTCGCCTACACCATTCAAGAAGAATTCCAGGTGACCACAGCGAGGGCAAGCGTAGACATCATAAATCTCACGGTTGGCGAATGCCTCAGCCCATTGCCCGCCGAAGATATGGCCAAACCCGCTCACGCCCTCTTGAAACTTCTTCGTACCCATGAAATGAAGGTCAAGGCGGCAACGTGGGCAGCTTAGCCAGGCTGAGCTAGAGTAGTGGTTAGTTGTACTTTCATCTTCCACTTGGTAACCCCTTGCCAGAAGTGAGTATGCTTGGACGTATGCTTGAGACTACTATTCTTCACTCCGCGTTCCGCATTCCGCGCTCGTCACGAACTCACATATCTTTTCCCACACTTCTTCTCGCTCGCTGTCGAAGACGACGCCGTGACCGCTGTTGCGCCACCAGACAAGCTCTTTCTCGTCTGAGCCGATGTGGTTGAATAAATAGCGGGCGCTACGAGGGTGGATTACCCGGTCCTTGAGGCCATGCATGATGAGCGCGGGGGTCTCGACCTTCGGCAAGACCTTGCGGGTGACACGCATCAGGTTCAGCAGGCGGTCTACCGCCACCAACGGATAGCGGCGATACGACACGTAGCGCAGATGGGCGTCCGGGTCGCTGTTCGCGCTCATGCGCTTGACCCTGTGCCACCGCAGAACGTGGCGCACCATCGGGATGAGGTGGATGCGGCGGTCACGGAAATAGATGGGGGAAGCCATCGTCACCAGTCGCGACACATCGTGTGGGTGGGACGCGCACAGGTGCACACCAAGCAGCCCTCCCATAGAGAAGCCGATTATCGCCACTCTGCGCCCAGGTTGCTTGAGCCTCTCCAGGCCCTCTGCGGCGCTGTGGAGCCAATCGCGCCAGGTGACGTATGTAAGCTGCTCCGGCTCAGTGCCATGCCCCGCCAGTCTGACCCCCTCTACGCGCACTCCCTGCCGGGCCAGGTAACTCCCCAGGCCATGCATCTCAGCGGGGCTGCCGCTGAAGCCATGCAAGAGCAGGCACGCTATGGGTGCATCCACAGGACCCCAGGCGAACGGGGCGAGGTCCAGGTCGGGTTGAGGGGGCATCACACGCCTGCGCACCCTGAAACGCTGAAGAACCGGCGGCATAGTGGGATGGTACTGTAAGAGGAGAGAGGTTGTCAACGGACGACGGACGACGGACGACGGACGACGGACGGTGAAACGTGAAACGTGATGAGGGACGATAGACGATAGACGATAGACGATAGACGATAGACGATAGACGATGTATACTGCTCTGTGAGGCATGGCGCGCCATGCCCCTACAAATATATCCTATTCAGCACTCCGCACTTATTATGACTCAGTCCCATTTCAGCATCCCCGAACTGCGCCTCGTGCTCACCGAGGCGTTGATTTTGCATGAGCACGCCGACGAAAAGCGCGTAGCCCGGCTGGAGGCGCGTCTACGGGCAGATGGATACCTGAAGAACCCCCCTATCGTTGCCCCCATACCCGGTACGGACCAATACGTCGTGCTCGATGGGGCCAATCGCACCAGCGCGGTACGGCGCACCGGGTACCCTCACATTCTCGTGCAGATTGTGGATTACAAGTCGAACCAGGTGCAGCTCAATACATGGAACCATCTTGTCACGGGGCGTGCCCCTGCTACCTTCCTGTCCGAGATAAGGAGCGTCGAGGGGTTAGTGGTTGAACCGGCGTCGAGTAGCGAGGCGCGCGCCCGTCTGAAAGCGCGTAGCATAGTTGCCTACGTAGTCACCCCCTCACCGTCAGGAGAGATCGGCTCGACTATCTCTAGCGTGAACGGCCTGTTGTCCAACGCAAACCATACCGCACACACCTCTACTGGGTTGCTGAACGCGATGGTAGATACGTACAAAAGCGACCCCTCGGTAGTCATCCACCGCGTCAATACCGACGACCTCGATGAGCTTGGCGATTACTATGACAATGTCAGCGGGCTGGTAGTCTTCCCACCCTATACACCTGACGATATACTGACATTGGCCGGGGCGGGCACGAAAGTGCCCACCGGCATTACCCGCCACGTCATCAGCCCTCGCGCCCTGCGTGTGAACGTCCCAATCGCTCTCCTCAGCAGCGACGAGTCACTAGAAGCGAAGAACGCGTGGTGGCACGAGCAAACCAAGCGCAAGCTCGCCGCTAATGAGATAAGGCTGTACCAGGAAGCGACGTATCTGTTTGACGAGTAAAACGTGAAACGTACTCTAATTCTGGGTTTAATTGACGCTCAAAAGCTCTGTTTTGGAGGCTCACAAAGGTCGATCTGCTGCCGAATCTGGCTGAAACGGGGCCGTTTTCCCGTAAAGTATCTCAATTTCACGTGTGATGAACTCAAGAAAACCCAGAATTAGAGTACGTGAAACGTGATGCGTGAAACATGAGAGTATTGTGTTGCCTATGAGCGTGAGGGATCGCAAAAAGAGGCAAGGAAGACCTGTAGGGACACTGCGCCCTGGTAGGGCACAATATTGGTGTGGGGCGAGATGTCGTATAATATAAGCTGAAGAACAATGGTCTCCGTTGAAAGGAGCAGACTATTATGATTAACACAGAAGCTACTAATTCGCAATCGCAAGCCACTACGGAAGAGATGGCGCGCGAGGCGATACGCGAAGAGGTGTTCGACCCTGAGCTTGGCTTGAACATCATAGACCTGGGGCTGGTGTACGACATTACCATGCTGCCGGGCAAGGCCGACATCACCATGACCCTCACAAGCCCAGGCTGCCCCGTCGGCCCGGAGCTGATGACGAACATCCGCCGCTCCCTGGCAAGGTTTGACGACCTCGAAGAGGTGGACCTCCATCTCGTCTTCTCCCCGCCCTGGCACCCCTCCATGATGAGCGAGGAGGCGAAGGATGAGTTGGGCTACTTTGGCTAGTTGAGTGCTAATCAAGCTCCGCCCGCTATGCGGACCTCCGGCATTTCCAACCTAAGTCGCTCCTCTCGTATCGGCGTAGCCCTGTTGGTCCTCGCGGGCGCGCTTGTAATCCTCCCCAGGCTGTTGTCGTTCGCGGAGATTAGCATATCTCTCGTGGCGTGGCCCTGGCAATTCGACTTCGACGAAGGCATAAACCTCAACGCCACGTTACAGCTCGCGCAGGGGCACAATATTTACCGGCTCAACGGGCCGGAAGGCTTCATCTCTGCCCCCTATCCCCCTCTTTTCTACATCATAAATGCGCCCATCAGCTGGGTGACAGGCGCGGCGTTGTGGCCGGGCCGCCTGATTTCCTTGCTGTCAACCCTTACCATAGCCGTCCTGGCCGCTTACATCGTCCGGCGCGTGACGGGGAAGTGGGGAGTTGGGTTACTGGCGGGCGGATTATGGATGTCACTGTCGCCGGTAATCGTGTGGTCCTCCCTCTACAAGCAGGATATGCCCGCGCTTGCTCTCGCGCTTGGCGGCATGGCCTGGGCCGTCTCAGAAGGCAGAAGGCCTGAATTGGGCACAGCCCAAGAACCGGCAGAAGGCAGTAATGACCGTCCTTCGTCCTTCGTCCTTCGTCCTTCGTCCAATTCCGCACTCTACCTTAGCGCCCTATTCTTCGCCCTCGCGTTTTATACGAAGCAATCGGCGCTTGCCCCGGCAGCAGCCACTATGACGTGGCTCCTTGTCCGCGATTGGCGCGCCGGGCTGCGCTTTGCTGGAGTGTTAGCTGCCATCATCACCATACCCTACCTGGGGGCAAACTTGCTCCTCAAGGGCGGTCTTTGGGAGCACCTGGTGGAGAACCACAGCCTGAGCTGGACGATGGACCGCGCCAACCGCACGCTCCGGCGTCTGCTGGCTGAGTATTGGCCGCTACTCTTATGGGGAGGAGGGTGTATAGTCTCCGCGTTCTTCCTCTTAGTAGGTATTGGACGACGGACGGCGGACGGCGGACGACGGATGATGAGTATAAGAAGTCGTATAGGAAGCGCCCATGCGCTGCTGATCGTCTACCTCTTATGGGGGAGCGCATCTACTTTTGCGCAGATGGGCTATGAAGGCAGCAACTACAACCATTTGCTTGATGTCTTGCTACCTTTGTGCATGGTGGTCGGGCTGTCAGCCGGGTGGCTGTGGAAGTTGATAGTCCAAAGACCAAAGTCCAAAGTCCAAAATAGAGAGTCGAAGTTCTACAAGAATAACACGCCAGTTGTTATGCGTGGTGCATTTCCAACTCTCGCCCTCGCGCTACTGGGAGCGACCCTGGCCGCGCAGCTCTTTGTATATGACGATCCTCATACGTGGTATCGAGGCGGCTGGCCGGGCGAAGCGCTTGATGCTGACATGAAGAATTTATCGCACCTCGTTGCCGGCCTTCCAGGCGACATCTACTCGGAGAACGCTCATCTCCTTCTCATTAACGGCAAAGAGGTGATATACGACGATCCATCCACCTTCGTACCCCTGGCGAAGATGGGGAGGTGGGACGAGAGCGTCTTCGTCCAATCGCTACGAGACCGCCGTTTCGAGGTGGTGCTGCTTCAACAGGGGAGCGACAGGTGGACGCCAGCGGCGTTGCAGGCCTTTCGCGATAACTACACGGTCAAGTTTCGCAGTATCGTAGATACTTACGTAGCTCGGCTAGACCCTCCCGTGCCCCAATATACGTTAGATTGCACGTTCTCAGATGGAGAGGAAGCAGTTACGCTGAGAGGGTATGCTCTCGGACCGGGCGTGGCCCAGAGTGGCGTAAGGCGTGGTGACGCTCTACATGCTACCCTTTACTGGCAGCCTGAGGAGAAGCTGCGCCATAGTTACGCAACCTATCTACATCTCATCAACGCGAAAGGGGAGCAGGTGGCCTCCCGCGACAACCCTGCTACGGGAGCAACCGGAACCACTGACACATGGAATCCGGGCACGGTTGTCACAGACACGACGGCCCTCCCGATCCCCGCCAACCTTCAGCCTGGCAGGTACAAGATGCTCATAGGTATGTACCAGCAGGTACAGAGTGAAATCGTCCCACTCACCCCTGAGTGCAAAGATGGGCAGCCCTATGGCAGCGCGGTGCTGATTGGTGAGGTAGAGGTGAGGTGACGGGACGACGGACGACGGACGATAGACGATAGACGAGAGACGATAGATTTCACCGCAGAGACGCAGAGGCGCAGAGGTTTCTTAAGGATTCATGTATCACGTATCACGTTTCACGTTTCATCGTCTATCGTCTAATTTGGACTAACCATGCTAGATGTGGCTCTGATAACTTATTCTGAGCTTCCGGGACTTGCGGAGGACGAGCAGTTGCTGGCGGCTACGCTTGCCGGACTGGGAATGAAAGCCGGAGCTGCCGTCTGGGACGACCCTGTTATAGATTGGGCGGGCATAGGCGTGTGCGTGATACGCTCTACCTGGGACTATCACCACAGGTTAGAGGAGTTTATGGCATGGGCGGAGCATGTAGCCTCCCTGAGCAGCCTATGGAACCCGGTCGAAGTGGTGCGCTGGAACACCCGCAAGACCTATCTGCGCGAGCTTGCCGAACGCGATATATCCGTCGTGCCTACAGTCTGGCTGGCGCGCGGTTCTAAAGCTGACCTGGCGACCTTGATGGCAGAGCAAGGGTGGCAGAGGGTAGTCGTCAAGCCTGTGGTGTCGGCCTCGGCTTATGCGACCATGCTGGTGGCGGATGAGTCCCTTCGCGAGGGGCAGGCGCACCTTGATAAGCTCCTTGCCGAGCGCGACATGATGGTGCAGCCCTTTATCGCCTCGGTCGAGACCTCCGGCGAGCGCTCATTGATGTTCATAGACGGGCACTTCACGCACGCCGTCCGCAGAACCTTCCCATTAGGCTCCAACCAGGATGGGCAAGAGAAGTCCAGGCTCGTAGAAGCGACGAGGACCGAGATTGGCTTTGCCGCTAGTGTTCTTCAAGCTGCGGGACATCCCACCTTGTATGCGCGTGTAGATGTGGTAAGGGACGAAGCGGGTGCACTCTGCTTGATGGAGCTGGAGCTTGTGGAGCCGTCACTATTCCTGCAGATGGCCCCGGAGGCTGTGGAGAGCCTGGCGGGCGCTATTGCTGACCGGCTTCCTCCGCGCCCTCGTAATCAAAAGTGATTATCTCACCTGTAGAAACGTCGCGGTACCGGTGCTGCCCAACCTTTTCTAACTCACCTGAGAGTATGAGTGTGGAGAGGAAGTCGCGCATCTGCCTGGAGGCGGGGTAAGGTGCCGGTCTCTCTCCTGGCTGGATAGGTCGGGCGGGTGCGCCCAGCGCGAGACAATCAGCGGGTAAGTCATGGATCACAACTGCATTAGCGCCGACACGGGCGCGGTTCCCTATATGCATCGCCCCAATTATGCGCGCCCCGCTGTAGAGCGTTACGTTGTCGCCAATCGTAGCGTACCCAAAATCGTTTCCAGCCACGATATTGGCATCCTGGTGCATCGTGAAGTTGCACCCTATGCTCGCTCCGCGCCCTATGCCGCACGAGCCGGTATGCATCAGTAGCAGGCCTGGGCCGATCTCGGCTTCCCCAGAGAGGCGCGCACCGCTCAACCCTTCGATGATTTTGCCCGTAAAATAGCAGAAGCGTAATAGTGCGGCCTGTTGCAGAAATAGCAGCTTCCTGATGAAACGCCTGCGCCCCAGCTCTGGGAAACCGCGCTTATGGACCCAATAGGCGAAGCGGTACTGTGCAACTGCCCACCACTCCCAGCACAGGACGGCGTGGAATAGCTTGTCGAGCGGTTTAAAGCCTTCGAACTTGTGCCTGGTGCGCTGCCAGTCAGCACCCAGGCACCACAGGACTTTATCGCCCAGGTTCCTGTTGTGCCCTATAGCGGCCTTAAAATGTGCCCAGAAAGTGTTGCGAGGAGCGTAAGTGTGAGTCTTACCAACGGGGCGTTTCGCTTCCGATTGCATAGCTCGCCCGCTTCCCAATTACGAATTACGAATTACGAGTTGAATATAGTAATTAGTAATTCGTAATTCGTAATTCGTAATTCGTAACTACCTATTCCCCTTTTCCAAGCGCGAACATGAACGATCCCCTGCACGCCAGCTGACCATCCACCGTAGCCTCGCCGGTGCCCTGGCCGATGGGGCCTCTCACCCTCGTCATCGTGACTTCTATACGGAGAGTATCGCCCGGCACCACCTGGCGCTTGAAGCGCACTTCGTCCACCCCGGCGAAGAAGGCTATCTTCCCTTTGTTCTCAGGCATCCCCAGCACCGCCACCGCACCCACCTGCGCCATAGCCTCAAGTATCAGCACCCCAGGCATGACAGGGTAGCCGGGGAAGTGCCCCTGGAAGAATGGCTCGTTGGCCGTAACGTTCTTGATGCCTACAGCGCGCTTACCCCACTCCATCTCGATTATCTTATCTATGAGCAAGAAGGGGAAGCGATGGGGTATGATCTCTTGTATCTGGACGTTGGTCAGCGTTTCGAATTGATTAGCCCCCGACTGGTCTGCCATAGCTCCTCCTGGGTGAGCAGAATAATAGTGTAGATTACTCTCAGGGATAGCTATTGTCAAATGACTTTTGAAAAAGCATCAAAATGGGTCCGGCGTAGCCGGACCCATTTTGATGCTTTTTCAGACTCCCTTTACGCACTAAACATGGTATACTCACGTCTGGTGAAGCAAAAGGCCTATCTGAAGGGGGCTATATGTCTATTCAAACTTACCTCGCAGCGGTGCCGAAGGCCGAACTGCACGTTCACCTGGAAGGCTCTATCCTTCCCTCAACGCTGCTTACGTTGGCGAAACGCAACGGCATCGAGCTTCCCGCGACTACCGTTGAAGGGCTGCGCGAATTGTTCGCCTTCCGCGATTTCGACCACTTCATAGAGATTTACGGCATCATCTCCAGGTGCCTCAAGACCAACGAAGACTTCGAGACTATCGCCTACGAGTTCGGCGCGGAGATGGCCCGCCAGCACGCCCTCTACGCCGAGGTAACCTTCACCCCCAGCTTCCATCACCATCACGGCCACCCTGACAACCTCTTCCTTGACGGGCTGGAGCGGGGCCGCCAGCGTGCGCAGCAGGAGTTCGGGGTAGAGATACGATGGGTGTTCGACATCATCAGGAATGTAAGCGACCCGGCCCTCAACGCGAAATATGCCGACTATACAACCTCTTTAGCAATCGAGTGTATGGAGCGCGGGGTAATCTCCCTCGGCCTGGGGGGAGGGGAGGCCGGGTACCCTCCTGAGCCATTCGAGCCGTATTTCACAAGGGCAAGAGCAGCCGGCCTCCACAGCGACCCCCACGCGGGCGAGGTCGCGGGGCCGGAAAGTGTGTGGGGCGCATTGAGGTGGCTCGGCGCGGAGCGTATAGGGCACGGCGTGCGCTCCATAGAGGACCCAGAGCTGGTGGCATACCTGGCCGAGCACCAGGTTCCCATCGAGGTGAACCCCACGAGCAACATATGCCTTGGCGTCTACCCCAACCTGGGCGCTCACCCGCTCCGCAGGCTGTACGAAGCGGGCGTACCCCTCTCCGTCAACTCCGATGACCCTCCCCTCTTCAACACAACGCTGAACGACGAGGTTATGCTCCTCGCGGGCGAGTTCGACTTCGACATAGCCACCATAGACGACATCCTCCTCAATGGAGTACGCCACAGCTTCCTCCCCGCCGAAGAGAAGGATGCGCTTGAGCGTAGGTTCAGAGAGGAGATGGCTGCGCTCAAGGTTGAAATAAAGGGAAAAGGATAAGTGATAAATTAGGCAGCCATTTTATCCTTTATCCCTTAGCCTTTCTCCTTTAGATAGGGTTCTGTATAATGCCTCGAATACACACTGAGGAGCGCCCGATATGACTAACCGGATAGTGAACGAGAAGCTGGACCAGGCTGTTGCAATACTGGACGAGCAGGGCCTGGACATGTGGATTACCTACGTCCAGGAGACGACCCTCACGCCCGACCCGTGCATGGACCTCATTGCCGGGTTGGATATGACGTGGCATTCCGCGTTCATCGTCAGCCGGACTGGGGAGCGCATAGCCGTAGTGGGGCGATACGATGCGGAGAACGTACAGGCCATTGGCGGCTACACGCAAGTCGTATCTTACGACCAGAGCATCCGCCCCGGATTGTTAGAGACGGTCAAGAGGCTCGACCCTCAGACCATCGCCCTAAATTACTCGGAGGGGGACGCGGCGGCCTCCGGGCTGACGCACGGGCTGTTCCTCGACCTGCAACGCACATTGGCGGATACGCCTTATCCGAGCCGCTTCGTCTCTGCCGAGAAGTTCATCGCGGCCTTGCGGGGGCGCAAATCTCCCTCCGAGGTGGCATTAATCAAAGCCGCCATTGACACCACCGAAAGGCTTTACGCGCAAGTCAGCTCTAGCCTGGAAGTGGGGCAGAGTGAGCGAGAGATAGCAGATCGCCTCACTGCAAGCCGCAAGGAGTTGGGCCTGGGCACAGCCTGGGGAGAGGATTACTGTCCAATCGTGAATGCCAGCCCCGACTCGGCTGTGGGGCACGCCGCACCTGGCGATCTGCGCACCGCGAGCGGCCAACTGCTCCATCTGGACTTCGGTGTTAAGCAGGATGGCTTCTGCTCCGATTTGCAGCGGATGTGGTACTTCCTTGAGGAAGGGGAAACCCAAGCGCCTGACGACGTGCGCCGAGCCTGGGACGCCTGCTGGGGAGCGATCGACGCAGGGGCCGCGCTGCTGAAACCAGGCGTGCGTGGCTGGGAGGTAGACGCAGCGGCGCGCAAATTCCTGGTCGATGCGGGCTACCCTGAGTACCAGCACGCCCTCGGCCACCACCTGGGCCGCGTCGCCCACGACGGCTCGACCCTCCTCGGCCCCAGGTGGGACCGCTACGGTCAGACGCCCTACGGCATAGTCGAAGCGGGTAATGTTTTCACACTGGAGCTGGGCACGCTCGTATCAGGTCGTGGCTACATCGGCCTGGAAGAAGACGTGCTGGTCACGGATAGCGGGCTTGAGTGGCTAAGCACTCCGCAGAGGGAGATTTGGCTAGTCTAGAGGACGACGGGCGATAGACGATAAAGTGAAACGTGAAACGTGATGATAATAAATCAATAAAACCTTTGTGATCTTTGTGTCTTTGTGTTCTTTGTGATTAATTCAATCACGTTTCACGTTTCACGTTTCACGTTTCAGAGGAGACCTGCCACAGTGTGCATCCCAATCCCGCCTGGTGACACTCTCCAACCTGCTAAGGAGATAAACGAAGCTATATTGGCTGCCATCTGGAATGAGCAAGCGCCTCTGCGTGGGCCGATGTGGGACTGCGAGGGTAAGCCTGTGGCGGTGGTCTACCGTGGGAGGTGGACTGCGGGGAGCGGGCCGGACTTCGAGGGGGCTATGCTATCCCTGGGCGAGGGGCCTTCGCATTTGGTGACAGGCTCGGTGGAAGTACACCTGAAGTGCGCCGATTGGTGGGTGCACGGCCACCACACCGACCCCAAGTACAATAACGTTGCCCTTCACGTCGTGCTGTGGCAGGTAGGGGCTAAGCCCGTCACCCGTGCCGACGGCGTGAGCGTGCCTACCCTCGTGCTGGCCGATTACATCACGATGCCTACGGGCGAGCTGCTCAGCAAGGTGTCGCCTCTCGTGCCCAACCTCGGCACGCTGTCGGAGGAGCCATGCTGGCAGCGCACTCAGCACTGGCCCATCGAGCGGCTGCTCAAGCCTATCGAGGAAGCGGGCGATACGCGTCTCCTTGCCAAAGCCGCCGTCATAGAGGCCGACCTGGAAGTATATGGCTCGGTAGACGAGGTCTTCTACCGGGGATTGATGGACGCGCTGGGTTACTCGGCCAACCGCGAGCCGATGCGCGCTCTCGCGGACATGCTCCCTCTAACTCAACTATTGACCCTCCCGCTGGGGCGCGACGAGGCAGAACGAGCCATGCTCCTCGAAGGCGTACTGCTGGGAGCGGCAGGTCTCCTCCCCTCGCAACGACCTGAGCTGAAGCCGCTTGATTGGCTCTCCCAGCAATACGCCGATGAGGTGGAAGAGTTGTGGCGCGCTCATGCAGGCACAGTGGGACTATCGCCTGAGCAACCAACCGTACCGGGATGGGTCACGGACCGAGTCCGCCCGGCCAACACCCCGCCACGCAGATTGGCGGCTGCGGCACGGCTACTTGCTCGCTTGCTGTGGGAGCGGGGAGGGATGCTTGGGCCGTTTCTGCACGCGCTGAATACCACAGCGTCGCCTGCCGAGTTGGGCAAGCAATGGACAGGGCTGCTCACCGTACCGGCTGGGGGCTACTGGGCTGCGCACTCCGACTTCGGGCGGCCTCTCTCCGGCGAGGGTAAGGAGGAAGTGGCCCTGGTGGGAGGCTCCCGCGCCGCCGATATGGTAGTCAATATCCTGCTCCCGGCGCTCATCGCCCGCGCAGAGCGTGAAGGGCAACCTGATGAGCGAGAAGCCGCCTTAGCAGTCTACGCCTCGTACCCACGCCTCTCAGAAAACAAAATCACCCGCGCTATGGCCGATGAGGCGCTAGGGCCGATGCGTAAGAAGGTCATCAACACCGCTCGCCACCAGCAGGGCCTTATTCATCTGTACCGGCTCTACTGCGAAGCCAGGCGATGCTACGAGTGCCCGCTGTCGGGATTGAGTAATACATGACGGTTCTGATGTAGGGGCTTGGCGACGCCAAGCCCCTACTGGTTGCTTATGAGGAATTAAGCTATTGCCCCGGCAGGATTAGTACTATCTGGCAAGCCGCTACTAGGAAGTACGAGGTATTGGATTTCCACATCGTTTTGGTCTACAATAAAGCAGAGGCATCTAACCTTTACGTTCTCCATGCCCATTCTCATGCTCTTACTTCCAATAAGTAACTTCGCAAGAAGGAAAGTCGAACCATGACAGTCCCCTCCGTAGGCTCACAGTCGGTGACGGTGTTGGTAATAGACCCCGACCCGCTGAACCAGCGTGCCATGCGCGACCAATTGATGCGCCTGGGTTACACTGCGCGCTCGACGGACGATTACGATTCGGCCCTTGCGATCCTCGAAGCCACGCCCCCCGATGTGGTCCTGCTGGTAAATCTCCCTATACCGGGCGAGGGGTGGGAAGAGCTTCAGGCCAACCTCAAGAATTGGGGCATACCGCTCATAACCCTCACCGGCATGGGCGACGGCTTCACAATGCGCGACCTCTCCTCCCCCGACCAGGCCGTGCAGGACGTGGACCTGCGCGCCAGGCTAGATGCAGCTCTGCAATCCCGCCAGGCGCATGAGGCGCTGGTAATGGAGAACGCCCGCCTCTCCGGCGAGCGCCTGTACGATCCTATAACCGGGCTCTTCAACCGCCGCTACATGATGATCCGCGTAGAGGAGGAGATAAAGCGCTCCTCGCGTCACGCTTACCCTCTCTCGTGTCTGCTCCTTGACATAGACGGCTTCGACGCTATCAACGAGAAGTGGGGCAACCATACCGGCGACGCCATATTGCGCGATATTTCGCACATAATGACCCGCACCCTCCGCGCTACCGACATCGTAGCCCGCTATCGCGACGATGAGTTCATCGGCCTGCTCACCGATACCGACGCGACCGGGGCGCAAATAGCCGCCAATCGCCTCCGTGATGCCGTGGCTATCCACCATTTCAACCACAGCGCCACGAATGAGCGTATCGAGCTGACCGTATCGATAGGCGTCGCCTACTGGCACCCCACAACCGCACCGGGGGAGGGGACGTGGGAACCCCAGCTGATCGGCCTCGCCGAGCGCGCTCTAAAGGCTGCCAAGCTCTCCGGCCCCAACCGCCTGGTGATGCTCCAGGCGGCTTGATACCGATCAATAAGATTAAGGCGTGCCTCCGCCGGTCGCTCCAGTACCGCTTGTCCCTGTACCGCTCACGCCTCCTCCAGTTGCACCACCAGTCGCTCCTCCGCCAGTCGTTCCTGTACCGGGTGTCCCTCCCCCAGTTGACCCCCCGGTTGCTCCACCGGTAACTCCCCCTCCGGTGGCTCCGCTAGACGCTCCTCCTCCGGTCGTTCCTGGCGGATTGTTCCCTGACTGGGCAGCCGCTAGAGCAGCGTCTACTTTCGCTTTATCCTCTCCAGCCTTGCGGGCATCCTCATCTTTGCGTGAGCCAAAGTAGAAGCCAACTATGGTAGAGAAGAGGCCGAGCAGGAAGGTGACAGCCCTGTTGTCTCCCCAGGCCTCCGGCAAGAATGCAAACGCAATAATAGCCAGGATTATGATAATCAGCACGAACGCGCGCACTGCTCCGGATGGCAAGCCCAGGGGCGTCCTCTCATCGGACCTCCCGTATGTAACGTAAAAAGTCCCATACACGAGTAACAATGAGGCTTCAAGTATCCCACCAATCAGCACGATCAACGGGCCAATAACAAAGCCACGGATTTTACCAATGGCAGGGTCGAATGCTCCCAGACCGAGGGTCGGAGTCAGATAGGTGGTCGTAGTAGTAATTGTGCGTCCATCCGACGATTGAGTGGCGATAGTGCTGGTAATGCTTCGATCTGGCTCTTGTGCTATGGTGGTGGTCAAAACGATCAGAGCCACTGCTACTATTAGAGGTATAAGTATCAACAGGAACGCAAAAATACGCTTGCCGAGCCGGTCATCGGGCTTATCACTCTGCGAATTAGTTCCGTCCGCGGACGTACTGGGCGCGGATGTACTGGCGGATGTGCTGTTCGGCTGTATGGACATGAATAGCCTCCTTCTAGCATAGAGCTGTGATGGATCTTGCTCCCTGGGCAGGGTAGCCTACAGTATACTCCATAGAATAGATCAATACTAGAGGTATTTTAGAGTATTTCTAATCGAATATTACTGGAATACAGGCAAACAGGCCCGAGACCAGGGTATATTCAAACTTGACTCGCCCGGATGGCTCTGGTAATATCATTTTGACGGTCGGCGCTGCTGTCACCCGAATCCCCCACTTTTTCTTATCCGAAACATAATGAGGCTCATGTGCTACGGCCTTTTAGCATAAGGCGACGCCATACACAAGCCCGGTACCAGAGTGGAACGTTGCAGCAGAAGCACGCTCGCCTGGGAGCGATGCTGTGCGCCCTGCTAGTAGTCGCCCTGACTGCAAGCAGCTCTGCTGCGGCCCTCGCTTATGCTCCTATTCCAGAAACCGGATATAGGTCTATTCAACAAGCGCCAGTGGGCGTCATCGTTACAAAGGAGTATGCCTACGCTGCTTTCGCGGGCACCGACAGCTACGACATCATGCTGGCAGATGGCTCAGGCAAGGAGCGCCGCGTAGCACGTATCAAGGTAGACAGCGTCTTCTTCTCGGACGTGTCGGCGCGCCTCTCCGCGGACGGAAGCAAAATAGCCTTTCGCGTCTCAGGGGACCGTGCCGGGGGTTCCGCACTCTACATCCTCGACGTGAAGAGCGGCAAATCTGAGCAGGTCGCCTCTACTAAGTCCACAGCCGAGAGCATCGGTGCGTACGTCTGGTCGCCGGCGGGCAATACACTCGCCTTCGTACGCTCATCTCCCGCGCCGTACCCCGCCGACGTGGATAGCGCATATGGCTCGACGTACATCTATGTGGCCGGCCAGGGGACTATCAGGCTCGGAGGCTCGCACGGCAACGAGCACGTCGCGGGGTTCTCGAGTGACGGCAAAGGCGTGTACGTCAGCAGGCGCGAGGCGTTCCTCAACACCACCCTTGAGCACCTGGTATACCTGCCGGTCACGGGGGGCGACGGAGTAGCGCTTATAAAGAGCCAGTTGGGGCTGCGCTACTCGCACTTCGCCGTCTGGTCCGAGCCAGGGTCGCCCGCCAAAGTCGCGGCCCTTGCCGAGGGAAACTTCGCGCTTGCCCTGGCTCCAGCCCTCCCCGCAAGCTCCACCCCTAACGCTCCCACATCTACGCCAACCACTATCCTTCCGCCCACCGAGGCTGCTCCTGCCGATACAGCAACTGCCGAAGCTACTTACACGCCTGAGCTACCACAGGGCGATGTCACGCCTGTAGATACACCTGGCGCTAACGATACCCCTACACCGGGGGAAACACCGGCATCGTCGCCCAAGCTGGCTACGGCGCTGGCAGAAGCTCCCACGACGTCGCCCGTAGAGCCATCCGCCACCGAGACTGTCGCTCCCCAGCCTACCCCTATGTCCCCATCTGCCGCCAGGGTGTCGATCACAGGGAGGCTATCAGGGCCAGGCGGCCTGGGGATCGTAGTGTCAGACCCGGCAGGCACGATGCCCACGCTCCTGAGGCGAGATGCGGAGGCCTACAGCTACGTAGAGTGGACACGCGACGGCAGGGGTATACTGGTGGGCGGCACCGGCTCAGGCGCAGCCTGGGGAGTCGGACTGGATGGGAACCGCCATGCGGTAGGCATACCTTTGCGCGGCCTCCATAGCGCAGGGTGGGTTGACGCCTCGACGGTGGTGCTATCGGATATACCCGCCACCCGCATCACGATGGTCGATTTTCAGAGCGGCGCGATAATCTCGACGCGAAGCGTGGGAGTGAACCCGCAGCCCGCGAAAGCCGCGCTCAGGTTCGGTGTGCCTTACATACACCAGGTGAATGACACCGCAGGCAACGCCAACGGCAACTGGGCCTGTGGCCCCACCTCTATCGCTATGGCACTCGCGTATTACGGCAAATTGGACCCCTGGAGGACTTACGTAGCCGAGGAGCAGGCCGAGATATGGCAATCGACAGGCATCCCGACGGCCAACCCCAATGCGCTGACGGGTGCCGATTTCGCTCCTTACATCACCAACCAGTACAGCGCCTATGGGCGCACCTACAGTTCCACGGCGAGCGACCCCAGCGGCAACCAGCTTGCGGGCCTCTACGGCACCATCTGCCCCACCGGATACGCGAGTTGGCAGGCTATGGTCTCCGTGCTGGAGTCGCACGGCCTGGGGAGCCAGTACGTCTCGGTAACGTGGGATGGGGTGGTGGGCGCGCTCCAACGGGGCCACCCTGTTGTGCTGGGGAACGAGCTGACCTCCGCAGGGCATATCCTCCTGGTGATAGGGTACACGCCCGATGGCAACCTGGTGGTCCACGACCCGTACGGCAATCGCTTCGAGCCTGGATACGGGGGCAACAACGGGCAGGGCATCCTCTACCCCTGGAAGCGCGTCACCCCACGGCGCGCCCTGGAAGTGATAGGAACCTATCCACCCCCGCCGCGCCCTCCCAGGCCGACCAGGACACCCCTGCCCGCCACAGAAACAGCTACCCCGGATATGAGCACGGCTACTTCTACGCCCCTACCGACAGAGACGGTCACGCCAATGCCGGGCTACTCGACGCCCGATTTACCCCCCACCGTCGACCCGGACAGTCTGCTGACCACGCCCGTTACCGATGCCACAGTCGAGCCAACGTATGAGCCTACAATTATCCCTGAGGAGACGCCTACTCCCACATTCAACGTCTCGAACCTGGTGCTGCAAGTGCCTTTGCTCCTGGCCGCGATAGGCTTCGCGTTAGTCAGAAGGCGAAGAGAATAACTCCCGGTCCATGAGAGGCTGTTACTTTTCTATCAAAATGAGCGCCTGCGGCGCTCATTTTGATAGAAAGAAAGGAGTAGATTCCTAGTTGTGCACGTATACAATCGTGCCTATGCTGGCCCAGCCGTATAGCCACTCCGACATGGGGGTGCTGAGGTTCACGCAGCCGTGAGAGTGCGGGCGGCCAAAGTCGTCGTGCCAGTAGGTGCCGTGCAAGCCCTCACCAGATGTATGGAAGTACTGCGGGTAGGGCACGTCCTTGAGGTCGTAGAAATCGCCGGAGGCCAGGTTGCCACCTGACATGTCCTGCTTGGGCAAGCGCCAGTATATCTTCCACACCCCTAGCTCCGTGAGATTGTCCTTCCCCTTGCCCGTGGAGCAAAGCGTCACCTTCACAGGCTTGCCATCTTCGTAGGCGGTAGTGATCTGCTGGCTGATATTGACGTTGATCCAGCGTCCCTTGTACTTCGCCCCTTCGAACTTGACAGGCTCCAGCTTCTTTATGAGGCTGGAATGGACGTACATTGGCTCCTCAGGCGGCTCGGAGACGCGATACCAGGTGTCACCCTTGCTATCCTTGGCCTCTTGATAGAGTAAGACGCGCCTCCCCGCCGGCCAACCCTTGAGGCGCGTGTTCTCTGTGCCGGGGGCAACCCTGACGTTGCCTGCGGAGGACATCTCGCCCAGCCACAACCCAGTGTAGTTGCCAAGCAACGGGTCGAGGGCAGGTGTAGCTGTGGGGGTGATGGGTACGGATGTGCCTGTCGGTGCGGGCAGAGGTGTCTTGGCCGCGGGAGGCGTCCCCTCCGGCACCGGAGTATACTTGTCGTCCACGAGGACCAGCGATTTGCCGGGAGCATATCCCCGCGAGCCGCTGAAATCGAGCCAGTACCAACCTTCGTTGAACGGCCCACCCAGCACGATGCCGCGCGCGTTCGCAGGCAGAGACTTTGTAACCGCGCCACTCTCCACCGGCTGGTCCAGTAGACTAGTCTTGACATTTGTGGCTACAGGACTGCTCAAGGGGAAGCGCTGCTGTGATTGCGCCCGCGCTCCCGTAACGCCCCAACCGACGATAGCGGCCACCAGAAGCGCTATAATTCCGATACCGTAATATTTCTGTATACTTTTCCGAAACATCCTATTTATTCTCCTGTGCATATATAAGCCCTTTTCTAAATACGAGAATAATACCCCGCGACCTTTATTATGACAGAAAACGCCTTGTTTATCAAAAGAAGGGGTTGGAGAAAGCATCAAAAGAGGTTTCGGCTGCGCCGAAACCTCTTTTGATGCTTTCTCCAGTGTCAAAACTACGTTGAGACTGGAATTAGTTATGCACCCACACGACCATGCCGACGTGGCCCCATTCGTAGAACCACTTCGAGATGGGGGTGCTGAGGTTGACGCAGCCGTGGCTGGATGGGCGGCCAAAGTTGTCGTGCCAGTAAGTGCCATGCAGCGCCTCGCCCGTCGAGTTGAAGTACTGTGGGTAGGGGACGTTGGGGAGGTCGTAATAGTCCACGCCGGGCGTGCCGCCTACCATGCGCCTGCTGGTGACGCGCCACTGTATTGACTGCACACCCTGGTTGGTTGGGGTGCTGGCTTTACCTGTGGATGCAAGCGTTACCTTCACAGGCTCGCCATTCTGGTATGCGGTCACTACTTGCTGAGAGAGGTTGACGTTTACCCATTTCCCCTTCCATCGGTTGCCGTCCTCGTACTTCACGGCGAACATCTTCTTTATGAGGCTGGCCTGCACGTACATAGGGACCTCAGGGGGGTCCGAAACGCGATACCAGGCCGCGCCCTTGCTATCCTTAGCCTCCTGGTAGAGTAGCACGCGCCTCCCAGCCCACCAGCTCTTGACTGTGGAGGTGTTGGAGCCAGGCCCGCTCTTCACTGGTCCGGCCTTCGCCAATTCCCCAACCCAGAGGCCGAGATATGGAGAGGGTGGTCTAGGGGTCGCTGAGGGCACAGGCTTGTAGTTACCGTCTACCAGGACGAGCGTCTTGCCGGGAGCATAGCCCTTCGTGCCTTTGTAGTCGAGCCAGTACCAACCCTCGTTGAACGGCCCGCCCATTACCTTAGCCTGTGCATTGAGTGGCATGGTAGCGAGCAGCTTACCGTCCGATGCGGGCGTATCATAAAGGCCTGTGGGGGCTGTAGTCGCGCCCGTGCTTCCTATAGGCAGCGTCGCCTGCTGCGCCTGCACCGCCCCCGCGCCCAATCCCGAAATTGCCCATATCATTAGGGCCAATAGCGCCACCAACGGCGCGGCCATTATCCTATACTTACCCTCTTGATGCCCGCTGAGTAACATCGATAATTCCCCTCTCTTCATTTTGGATTTTAGATTTTAGATTTTGGATTTTGGATTGCGCATACCCATAAATCTTGGCGTTCTTTGTTGCCTTTGCGTCTTTGCGTTTATATCAGGCATCACGCATCATGTTTCACGCCTATATGCGCATGATAGCAGATACGCGTGCGCCTGTATAGGGGTTTGATGATATAATTTTCGGGACATAATAACTATATCTATCCCCTGACTTATCTCCTGGCACTAAGGGTGCCTCACCACCATTTCGGGAGTGATCACTGCTGGCTGCGCGCCGCTTCTCTTTATCTGCCTTTCGTGATGCTATGCCGCCGGTACGCCCGGTGTGGCATGTTGCCGCCATTTCGCTTATAGCCGCTATCACACTGGGGCTGGCGCTCCTGGCGGGACGAGTATCTGCCCACGAGGAGGTGCGCTTCGGTACGGAGACCGACCACTTCTACGTCACCGACGGCTTCTACGACCCCGAAAATACTCCTGAGCACGGTGCCTACCGTTGGACTGAGCCTTACGCGCAGTTGACGCTCCAAAACTGGGGTCCCGGCACCCTGCACGTGAGCATCAGCGGCGTGGGGGCAGGAGCAGTCCCAGGCGAGGCAGTGCTGTACATCGAAGGCCAGCCTGTGAACAGCGTGCCCACCCTCCCAGGCCAACCCTGGACGGTGGAAGCCTGGGGCACAACCACCAATCAAGACCCGCACGTGGCGCTCGGAGGTCCCCGCCTGGACGCTCCCGGAGACGGGCGCACGCTTGGCCGCCTGGTGCAGAGCCTCGACATCTACGCTCCCGACGCTCGAACCGGCGCTTGGATCAACCTCGGCCTGCTGGCGCTCTCCGCCATCTTACTCTACCTGTGTATGCTCATTTGGACCGCGAGGCCAGCCCTCTCTCTCATCTGCGGAGCTACACTCCCGGCGCTTTTCGGCCCGCTCGTGGTCTACCGCGACAGGTGGATGGATACGGTTGTGTGGGTTGCGCCGGTCGCCCTCGGTGCGCTCCTGCTTCTTAACGTATACATCCCTCGACTGGTTCCGAAAGTCGGAGCGCGATGGTCCACCCTCCTTGTAGTTGTCGCGCTCACAGGTGCGCTTATGCTCCTGGTGATGGGCTACACTGTGCACGACGCTGAACCTCATCTCAACGCCTTCGATGCTGAGCGGATGTATCAAGTATCGGCTGGGCTGGCCGAGTACGGCCTCCCTACGCGCTATCCGGGGCGCGAGACGTGGACCAAGTACGGTTTCGGCCAGCCGTTGATCGCAGTGCCCTTCTACTTCCTGGGGAAGCTCGGCGTGCTGCTGGGCGGGGGATATGAGGCTATAACTCGCTTCGCGGTCTCTCTCACCAACCTGCTCGTAACCGCGCTGACCTGCTGGCTCCTCTACAGGGCATGCAAGCTCTTCGCATCTGTGGGTGTGTCGCTGCTGGTAGTCGCTACCTTCCTGCTCACCACACCCGCTCTCAGCTACGCCCGCACATTCTTCTCCGAACCGGCAGGCGCTTTCCTGTTACTCGCCGCTATCTTGCTCATCCTACCTCGCGAGGGCGAGACGGTACCCAGCACCCGACGCGTGCTATTGTCGGGCTTATGCCTCGGCGCGATGTTACTCTTCAAGCCAGCCTTCGCCATATACACCCCCGCGATTGGTCTCGCTGTGGTGTGGCTGGCGTTCCTTTACGGTCCAAAGTCCAAAGTCCAAAGTCCAAAATACGACCCCGAAATCCAAAATCCAAAATCCAAAATCCAAAATGGCGTAGTGGCTGCTCTAAAGGCAGGCATATTCTTCTCAATCGGCCCCATCGTGGCGGGTATCGTGCAGATAGGTTACAACTATCTGCGCTATTTTGATACCAACAACCCCTTCTTCCGCTCAGGATACGAGAGAGAGCCGGGTTTCAGTACGCCCTTGTTGGAGGGGCTGGGCGGCCTCCTCTTCAGCCCAGGCAAGAGCATCTTCCTTTATGCGCCTGTGGTGATACTCGCGCCTCTAGGGCTGTGGCTCATGTACAGGAATGGCGGCCTCCGGGGAAAGGTAGCAGCTCTGCTCATAGTCGCGTCCACTGTAGCCGGCTTCGTCTTCAACGCGATGTGGTGGGCCTGGACGGGCAATTTCGCCTGGGGGCCACGCCTGGTCATGCCTGTGCTGCCCCTGCTGATGTGGCCGCTCGCCTCGTTGGGGGACTGGATAGCTCGTTCCAAGCTGAGAGACAGGGGTGGGTCCTTTATCCCTTATCCCTTATCCCTTATCCTTTTCGCCTCATGGGTAGGGTTAGCAGCGCTGGGCGCGCTCGTTTCTATACCAGGCGCGCTGGTGGACTTCCAGGTGTACTACCGCTTGCGTGGTCTGTTGGAGGCCGGGCAGGTTGGCGAAGCTCCAACCATCTACGATCCCACCCAATCGCCCCTTATCGTGGAGCCTGGTTATCTCCTTGATGGCCTCACAGCCGCTATCCACCGCCCCAGCCTCCACCATGCAGGTATGCCTGAGATTTGGGATGTGCTCGTGCCGGGGGGGTTGGTTGTGATAGCTGTGGTAGCGGTTTGGCTGGCGTGTGCAGGTCGTAGGGGCGTGCCGCCGGCACGCCCCTATAGCGACGCTGCATTATAGTAGGGGCACGGCGCGCCGTGCCCCTACAGCGGCCAGACCTGCCCTACTTATCCTGCATGTACGCCGCCGCGAACTTGAACAATTCCTCGTTGGGGGCCAGCTCGGAGGCGCGCACAATGTCGGCTGTGGCTTCGGGGCTATCCGCGCCAGCCTTGAAGCGCGCCCAGCCACGCAGGAAGTAAGCGCCCGCAAGGTTGGGATCAGCTTCTATCGCTTTGGTCGTGGTCTCGATGATGCGCTGCCTCAACGTCTCTTCGTCGCCTTCGGCTGGGGTGCCGACTATCAATGGGGACTGCGGCCTGAAAAGCTCTTCGGGACTGTATTCGCGTATGCTAGCTATCGCGGCGTCATAGTCGCCGTAGAAGACCATAGCGAGGAGAGGGTGTCCGGTCTCCTTCGTGTGTGCCGCACGCGCATCCGCGGTTAGCCCTATCAGCGCTGCATTCCATACGAGTGTTTCGTCCTGGGGTGCTAACGCTTTCGCCTTCTCGATGTTCTCCTTCGCGGCCTTCCACAAGTCGCCCTTCGTCTCCTTGATGGCGAGGTCGTTCAGGCGTTGGGCCTCCTCAGGAGCGGAGGTAGCAAGGGGTGACAGCTCTACGCCTGCCATCTTAGTGCCATCCCAACGCAGCACCGTGAAGTTGATGAGCCGCACTCCACAGGCGTAGCAGAAGACAAAATCATCAGTGCCGTTCAGCACCAAGTCGGGTGTGCCATCACCGTTCACGTCTCGAACCTCACCCGCACCTGGCGAGGATGAAAAGTTCTCCTGCTCCAGGCTCAGGGTCGTGCCATCGAAACGTAGCAAATCGAATACGCCGCTGTGAGCGCCCGCCCCGCCGTCCACCTGCAACCACATATTCTTTGGCTCGATCTGTACCTGCGTCACGCCCGCCCGGTCAACGTAGTCCGTCGATTCGAGCGGTATACTAGCCAGTGAGTGCCACCTCTCGTTCTCGTGCTCGTAAATAGAAACGTAGTGCTTCTCTTCTGGCTCGAAGCTGCGGCTGCCGTAGCTGTGGGCGACCCATAGAGGCTTGCTGCCCTGCAGCTTGAAGGCTCGCACTCCCTCAATATGCATACCATCGCTCGACCCGACGGGCGTAGGCCGCAACCCGGCATTGAGCATCTTCTCAAGATCAGGTGCCAGCGTGTCTATGGCGGGCTGAGTAGGAGTCGGAGGAACGAGCGGCATCGATGTAACCCCCGCGGAGACTGTGGGCGTGATGTCTGGACCACCCGGAGTAGGCTGAGTCGCTTCTACAGTCGCCGTGACCCCAGGCGTTTGGGTAGGGCCAATGGCAGGGGTAGGTGTCGCGGGCTGATTGTCGCACGCGCTTAGCAACATGAGCAAGACGGAGAGCATAAGGAAACGCACGTGTTTCATAATAGTTAGAACCCTCCTGGTTACGGGATAGATATTATTCATACTTGCTTCTTCATCATGAACCTGTCTGGGTTTTCGAGTGGACTGAAGCCGTACTTACTGTAGAGGCCATGCGCGTCCCTGGTGGCGAGAAAGAGGCGGCGCATGCCCTGCAATTCAGGCTGCGCCACTATCGTCTCAATCAGCCACTCTCCCAGCTTCTGCCCCCGGTATGGCTCAAGGATGAAGACGTCGGCCACCCAACCGAAGGTAGCATAATCGGTCACTACGCGGGCGAAGCCTACCTGCTCTTCGAAGTCGCCTTTGTACACTCCGAAGGATAGGGAATTGGCGATGGAGCGTTCGACGGTCTCCCGCGACCTCCCCTGCGCCCAGTATGACGACTCGTTGAGGAAGCGGTATATGAGGTCTATATCGAGCCGTGCCTGATCTGTGCTTATGATGTACTCGCCGCGACGCCACTCACCCGGCATGAAGGGGCCTCCCTTAACATAATGTTTGCATTATCCGATGCGATCAGTATACTATTATACTATGCTGGAAACTCTGGCTCTTCTCTTTGCTCTCATAATTTCTATCATCTCGCCTACTGGTGCGAATGAGATAGCAGCGCAAGCGATGCTATCCGCGCTCCCACCCCAGGTGCATGTTGTGGGCGTGGCCGCACCCTTTACCGTGGCGACGTCACAACCCAGACCTTCCGCGACCCGCGTTCCGACGCAGACGGCAAGGCCAAACCCTACGGCGACGCGCACGCCCACACCCAAGAAGCCAACCCCAACCCCCACGCCTAAGAAAGTGGTAGTCAAGGGGCACGTGTACGATGCCTACATACCTGCGGCGACGAAGAAGAATCAGGAGTTCCACTACTCCTGCGAGTTCGACGCCGCCTGGGTCGTCCTGAAGACGAACGGCTTTGACGTTAGCGTGGCCCAACAGGCTGCTATAGTTGGGATGTCGAAGGGGCCTGAGCCGTATTATAAAGAGACGAAGAAAGGTATATTCATCTACGGTGGCGACATCACCACCTCTTTCTCCGGCGACTACAAGAAGAATTTCCTGGCGCGCTCCACGGGGCAGGCGATGCGCAAGGTCTTCGAGAAGTACGGCCTGCGCGTAACGCCAGTGAACACGCGCGAGGGCATCCAGGCCGCGCTCTTGCGGGGCGAGCTTGTATGGATAAAGACCACGGTCGATTTCAAGGCGTGGAAGCCGGCTACCTGGGTCATGCCCAACGGACGCACCCACAAGACCGTGCTTGGCAACGACCACGCCGCGGTGGTGATGGGTTTCAATAAAGATGTGGTTGTGATACGCGACGTGCTCGGCCCTACCAGCACGGGCAAGAACCGTGTGTACGAGTACGAGGTCACCTGGGCAAAGTTCATGGCATCGTGGGGCGCGCAGTCGTTCGACGGGTTGGCCGTCGGCAAGCCACGCTAGAGTCACCCCTCCCAGCGAGTAGGATATAAAAATAAAAGGTTCGGCTGCGCCGAACCTTTTATTTTTCATGTATGGAGCTTATCTGGCACGTAGTTTGCAGTAACGATATGCGGAGGGATATGTTATTCAGAAGACATTACAGGAGAACGACGATGAAAAATCTAGGATTGCTGATACTACGGTTGGCTTCTGGCGGCTTGATGGCGGGCCACGGCTCGCAGAAGCTCTTCGGCTGGTTCGGCGGGCACGGCATCGAGGGCACGACCGGGTGGCTGGAGTCGATTGGGATGAGGCCTGGACGCCCCTGGGCGCTCATGGCGGGCCTCTCCGAGTTTGGTGGGGGTGCGCTCACGCTGCTTGGCGCGCTCAACCCCTTCGGCCCGCTCGGCACTATCGGAGCTATGGGTATGGCTACCGCCAAAGTACACTGGGGGAAGCCGATATGGGTAACGAGTGGTGGGGCAGAGTTGCCGGTGACGAATATCGCTATCGCGCTGGCACTCGGACTCTCCGGGCCTGGCAAGTATTCGGTTGACAGGGCACTAGGCATCAACCTGCCCCGGCGGTTGATATTAGTGCCTGGCCTGCTACTCGCCGGTGCGAGCGTGGCGGCTGGGGTGGTGATGAGTGCCCAACCACAGGCCCAGGCGCAACAGCAGCCTCAGCCTCAGCTACAGGTCGATGAGGAGCGCCCGGAGGCCGTGCGGGTGCCAGATATGTCTGCGCTAGACGAGCTAGAGCGTGGGGAGATACTGGCCGAGCAGGAACCTGTGAGGGTCTTCAGCACAGAGCTACAGGCTGAGCAGAGCGTAGACCAGCCTGCCTAGATACCCTTTTCTGCAGCAAGAGGAAATGTACACCCGTAGGGGCGTGCCAGCGGCACGCCCCTACTTCGTACCTGTGACACAGTGGGCTAACCTTGTAACAGAGACAATGATATATATAATAGAGACAGACTACTCCACCTTATATGGAATTGGGAGCAATTGATCGCAATCCGACCATCAATAACCACTAGATGCTTACAAACCAACCGCTCAATGAACCCGCCTCACAAGGGGGTGAGCCTGATTACAAACAGATATTAGGCTGGCTGGAGGGGGCCGAAAAGATATGGCTCCCTCTACACGTGTCACCCGACGGGGACAGCCTGGGATCGTGTCTCGCGTTCGCGCATGCGTTGCGAGCGCAAGGGTACAGATGCGCCGTGGTATCGCCCGACCCAGTGCCCGCGATATATGCGCCTCTATACGACCCTAAAGATGTATGTGTGGGTGACGTGCCTCCCGGCCCACAGCCCACACATATAGCCTGCCTGGACATAAGCGACCCCAAGCGCACGGGCGGCTTCTACAAGGCGAATGAGGCCACCTTTCGGGGTGAGACGGGTGTGAAAGTGCTCAACCTGGACCACCACGCTACCAACGTGGGCTTTGGCGATCTCCAACTGGTCGACCCAGGCTCACCGTCATGCGCTGAGCAGATAACCAGCGCACTTCAAGATATGGGCTGGCCTATCGACGCCGAGATAGCGCGCTATCTCCTGACTGGTATCGTCACCGACACCCTGGGCTTCCGCACCCCTTCGACCACGCCACGCACGTTACGCCTGGCAGCAGACCTGCACGAGCGTGGGGGTAACCTTTTCGCTGTAGTAGATGCGGCATTCAACAGCCGTCCCCTTTCGACCCTGATGCTGTGGAGTAAGGTGCTGGGGAGCGTGGCGTTGGGCGCGGGAGGGCGAGTTATCTACGCCCGCGTTACGCCCCAGATGCTCAAGGAGGCGGGCGCGAAGGAGGAGGAGCTTGAGGGCCTTTCGAGCTACCTGGCATCGGTACGAGGTGGTGTGAGAGTAGCAGCCGTGCTCAAGGAACGCGAAGATGGCACGACCCGCGCGTCTCTACGGAGCAGCCCAGGTACGGACGTGTCGGCGATAGCCCAGCGCTTCGGAGGAGGAGGCCACGCCCAGGCCTCCGGCGCCACCATCCCCGCCACCGGCCCCGAAGCCATCCGATTATTCCTCCAGGCGTGCGAAGAATTGCTCGACGCGACAGGTTAAACGCCAAGATGCCAAGATAACCAAGAACGCCAAGAATTTTATGGTTCACCGCAGAGGCGCAGAGGTTTTAGGGAATTACGAATTACGAATTACTAGTTGGGCAATAATCTCACGCATCACGTTTCACGTTTCACGCATGGACGGCATCTTCAACATAAACAAGCCCCACGGCCTCACCTCCCACGACGTAGTTGCCCGTGTGCGGCGTATCCTGCGCCAGTGGCAGACAAGGGAGACCACAGATATTCAAAATCCGAAATCGAAGGTGGGTCACGCGGGCACACTCGATCCAATGGCAACCGGCGTGCTGCCTGTCGTGGTGGGCAAGGCTACGCGGCTAGTGGAGTACCTGGCGGACGCGGATAAGGCTTATCGTGCCGGCCTCTTTCTCGGCGCGACCTCCGATACTTATGACCGGGAAGGTGTGATTACCTTAACGCCGGAAGTGATTGCGCCTCCGTGCCAGGCTGTAGAAGAAGCCTTGGAGGCGTTTCGGGGGGAGATAGATCAGTTACCACCGATGCACTCTGCTATCAAGGTCGGGGGTAAGAAGCTGTATGAATTGGCACGCAAGGGTGTTGAGATAGAGCGCCAACCCCGCCATGTTACTATCACCCGGCTAGAGCTGGAGGTATATAAGCCACCTGTCCTTCAGATGTTCGTAGAGTGTAGCAAGGGGACGTACATCCGCTCTCTCGCCCATGACCTCGGTGCGGCACTCGGCACAGGCGCGTACCTGACGGCTCTACAACGCACTCGGCACGGTCCTTTCACCATCGAAGGTGCGACTACTCTTGAGGGCCTGGCAGCAGCCTTTGAGGAGGGCACGTGGCAGGAAAGCCTCTACCCTCCTGACTATATACTGATGGGGTGGAGGAAGCACATAGTCACACCTGCCGAAGAGCTTGACCTCTTACAAGGCCGCCCGTTGCGCTTACCTCATATTGCCATGGGCGAACACCCAGTGATGGCGGCGATTACGCAAAGTGGAGAGTTATTAGCTATACTGTACTGGGATGGGGAGCTAAGGCTCTGGCGGCCAAGGAAAGTTTTCACCAAGCATAATGTTGCAGATACTAAAAGGGCCGAGAGTTGATGGAGTCCTTGCCCTATTCTCGGCTTACCCCAGGCTAAAATATAGATGTATTTAGATAACTTGATGCAGAGGGCTTTAGAGGTTAGAGAGCGGTATGCCGAACTCGAGAAAGTACTGTATGGCCGGAGTTGGACGCGAGAGGAAGTAGCACTGGGCTTCGTCGGAGATGTTGGTGATCTGATGAAGTTGGTCATGGCGTCAAGCGGTATAAGGAACATACCAGATGCAAAAGAAAAGTTAGCCCACGAATTGGCGGATTGCCTATGGTGCATCCTGGTGCTGTCGAAAATGTACGATATCGATCTGGAGCAAACGTTCCTACGCACAATGGAAGAGCTTGAGGAGTCCATACAATCATCTAAATGAAGGCTATACTATAAGAATGCGGATTATCACAGACTTGGCCCAACGCAACCCTACCCCCGCCGTCCTCACCATTGGATCGTTCGATGGCGTCCACCTGGGGCACCAGCAGCTCATTTCGTGCCTGGTCGAGAGCGCACGGCAGAAAGGTGTGGCGGCAGTAGCCCTCACATTCGAGCCGTCACCCAGGGAGGTATTGCGACCCGATCAGCCGCTGGCCTACCTCACGCGCCTGCCGGAGAAGTTGGCGCTTTTAGCAGAGACCGGGTTGGACGAAACGGTGGTCGTCCCCTTCACAAAAGAGCTTTCGCAGGTACAGGCTCCCGACTTTATAGCCTGGCTTCGGCAGTACCTCCCCTTTATCGAGCTTTGGGAGGGAGCAGGGTTCGCGCTGGGGCATGGGCGCACGGGCAATACGGACGTCTTGGCGCAATTGGGCATGGAGATGGGCTATACTCTACAGATTGCCCCCCTGGTTGAGGTGGGAGGCGAACCTGTCAGCAGCACGCGCATACGCCAGGCGGTCATGTCGGGCGACATGGAGAGCGCCACCACCCTCATGGGGCGCTACCCTATGGTGCCAGGTACGGTGGTACACGGCTCGAAGCGTGGCAGAGAGATGGGCTACCCCACGGCCAATCTCGCCACTACAGCCTACCAGGCCCTACCTCCCGACGGGGTGTATGCATCGTGGTGTACCCGCCATGCCACAGGCGAATTCCTTCCCTCTGTCACCAGCATCGGCACCCGCCCCACCTTTGAGGACGATGCTCGCCTCGTAGAAGTCCACATTCTCGACTACGAAGCCGACATGTATGGCGAGGTCCTGACCGCGCATTTCGTCAAATACCTTCGCGGCCAACTCAAGTTCGAGGGGATGGCTCCGCTGATAGTGCAAATGGGTAATGACACGGACGCCGCGCGAAAGGTGCTGAGAGGACGAAGGACGATAATGCGTGATGCGTGATTACTTGGGACTATTGCCTACTGCCTACTGCCTTCTGAAATCCGATCTGTAACCCCCTGCGTATACTTTATTGAGAACGAAAGTAGCCAAAATGGAGTGTCCGCTCCTTCCTCCTCCTTCTTAACCAGAAACCCCCGATGTCATATAGGCATCAGGGGTTCTGGTTTTGACTAAAGGAAAAAGGATAAAGGATAAATTAGAAAGTGAACTCCTAATTTATCCTTTATCCCTTATCCTTTTTCCTTTCATTTGAGGAACCAGCCTACGCCGGGCTGACTGCTTGTTGGCGCGGGGTAATATTGGCGCAGCTTGCCGATGCTGTAGGGGTCGAGGGGCTGGCTGGAGGAGTTGTAGAGAGCGAAGTGGAGGTGGAGTATACCGCGACCCGCGCCCGTGTCACCCGCCATGCCGAGGAGCTGCCCGCGCTTTACCTTCACGGTGCGCGACTGCGAGCCTATAGGGATGCCCTGGGCGATGGAGGCCAGGTGCCCGTAATAAGTGTAATACGTTTTCCCGCCTATATTGTGCTTCACCCAAACGGCGTTCCCCTGGCGGCCACTGCAATTGCCACACGCCTCGCCGTCTGCGGAGGCTACCACCTGGAAGGTGCTCCACGTACTCAAGTTATTTACATTCCCTTTGATGTAGTCGATACCGCCATGGAAGCCCCCGCTGCTCGAATAATACCAGCCGGAGAGGATAGACATCCCGCTATTGGGAACGAAGGGGAGAGTCAGGAAGGGTGTGGGGGTTTGTGCTGAGGCTGTGGCAGAAGCAGGCTGCGCCTGGGCTACGCTCATCGAGCCGGGAATAAACGCGGAAGAGGCCAGTACCAGCATGAGCACGAGGCGGATAATACGCATAGAAAAAAGCACCTCCAATAAGGTAGTAAGTCATCGTCGTTGCCCGGATTGTTTACATAATCCGGCGCACAAGCCAGATTATATCCGCACACCAGGCACGATTTCTACCCTTTTTGGCGCTTTCAGGCCTTTTTACGACGCACTTTACGGTGCGTTACGTATGCCTACGTAGCCCGTTACGTAGGTTGTGACGCTAATTACGTAGGACGCGAGGATGCAATGAGATTTAGAGAGTGTTTAAGAACGAATGCATAAAGAATGTCATTCCGAACGCAGTGAGGAATCTCCAAGCTCGCCAGATGGATAGATCCCTAGATTCCTCACTGCGTTCGGAATGACAGGTAAAGATGTACTTCATCCCGCGAAACTCTTTGCTCCTCATCATTGTTCTTATACACCCCTTGGAAATAGAAGAAAGGCGAAGCGCACATCTTAAGAAGACCTATGTGCGCTTCGCTTTTCCTCTTTCTACCCGGTAAGAGAGCCAGAGGATAGCAACCCGATTATCCAAACCTAACCTCCGATAGGGATTCCTTAACGTCGGAGGTTAGGTTTGGGAAAGGATGGCGCTTGAGATGCTGGATGAATCTAATCTACCAATAGACTTCTCTTAACATAGGTAGATTAGTTTGTGGCCCGATCCACTTCCCTTACCTCTAGCTTACTGCCGACTTCCATCGTCCATCGTCCATCGTCTGTCGTCTGTCGTCTGTCGTCTGTCGTCCGCCGTCCTGTGTTATAATGCCCTACCGATCTGAAAGGAGCCTTTCTCAAATGGCATCACAGCTGGACCCTACTGTTCTAACCAAAATGACCAAGTTGCAGCGCATAGACGCTGCTCTCCGCAACCAACCTATAGACCGCCCGCCTGTATCGCTCTGGCGGCACTTTTACGAGTGCGAGCGCACGGCGGAAGACCTGGCAGGCGCGATGCTATCGTTCCACAAGAAATATGACTGGGACTGGATGAAAGTCAACCCACGCGCCTCGTATGGCGTCGAAGATTGGGGCGTGAAGGTACAGTATGCGGGCAACGGCCCGTCGGACAAGCCCAATGTGACCGAATATCCAATTACGAGCGCGTCGGACTGGGGCAAGCTAAAGCTTTTGTCACCCAGCGAGGGCGCGCTGGACGAGCAGATAGAGGCATTGGAGCGCATCTGCGAGGCGTTGGGTGGCGAGACGTACGCCATCGAGACGATATTCAACCCCCTCTCCTACGCCGCCGATCTCGTGCCGAATGACCGCGACATCTTCGACATCATGCAGCGCGACCCCAAGGCCCTCCACGGCGCGCTGGAGATTATAGCTGGGACATTCGCCGGCTTCGCCCGCGAGTGCATCAAGGCGGGCGCGAGCGGCATCTTCTTCGCCACAACAGACTGGGCGAGCCGCGATCTGCTGAACGAGGAGCAATGGGAGGAGTGGGGCAGGCCCTACGACATGCGCGTGCTTCAAGCGGTGGAGGACGCTCCCTTCAACGTGCTGCACGTTTGCAAGAACAACAATCTCCTCTACTGCCTGGGTGACTACCCGGTACATGCCATCAACTGGGCGGTAGGCGCGCCGGGCAACCCCGGCCTGCGTGACGTACAGTTGAACACGGACAAAGCAGTGATAGGTGGCTACCAGAACGAGACGCTGCAAATTGGCACCCCCGCACAGATCACGTCTGAGGCACGGCTGGCGCGAGAGCAGACCGGCGGCAGGAGATGGATGCTCGGCCCCGCCTGCTCTATCCCCGTAGACTGCCCGGAGGAGAATATCCGCGCCGCACGTGCCGCTGCGGATAATATCCAAACAGCATTATAAGGACTGTTATCTTATGAACAAAAATGGGACGCGCAGCGTCCCATTTTTGTTCATAAGATAACTGAGAAGATCAAGGCTCGTCGCCGGGCCAGAGGAGATCGAAGGTGACTTCGTAGCGGCCACCGCGGTATTGACCCAAGGCCTCGAACGATTCCCGGCCCAGGTCTATCACTATGCCTTTGTTGCGGACGTAGGGGATGTCTTTATAGGCTATCACGTCTATGAACTGGACGAATATGGAGCGGGTGCCGCGTGTGACCCGCGCCCAGCGCCCGTACAGTCCGAGGTCGGCGGGTGCCGCTGCGTACAGCCCGCGACCTACATAGTCTTGCGGCAGGTTGCCCCAGCCTTTGTTGAGGCTGATCACCCGCGACCAGTTGGCGTCGAACACGGTGGCCTCGCCCCAGAAGCTCATCTGGAAGCCTGGACGCGTTACGGGATTGGCTACGGTCGCAGCCGCGCCGCCAGACGCGACTTGCTTTACCATTGCTTCACGCCCCAGGAGGCCAAGCTGCACGCTTCCCCCGGAACTTAATTCGAAGCGGGCGCGCTCGAAGTACTGCACCGTCCGGCCATTCTCCTGCATCTCCTCGGAGATGGGGTAGCCGAATATGGGGAGGCCACCATTGTTGGACCAATACTGCCTGAAGGAGCCGCCTAACGTATGCCCCGTCTGCGAGTAATATGTACGGTTTCCGGCCTGCGAGGCGTCCACTCTGGGGAATTCGCGCCCCTCCGTTACCATAGTGCCTACCCCCGACAGCTCTACCTTCCAGGGGCGGGTGCTGCTGGCACGGTACTCGAAGCGGGCGCGCTCGAAGTACTGCATCGCCACGCCATTGGAGGTAAACTCCTCCGAGACGGGGTATCCATAGAGGCCCACGCCGCCGTTCATCAGCCAGTAGTTGAGGAAGGCGTCCTTGATATAGTGCCCCGTCTGCTTGTAATAGATAGAGTTCTTCGTGTTGGTGGAGACGGGCGCGGCTTCGGCGATGCCGGAGTGCTGAGCGTTGCCGAGGGAGGCCGAAAAGGAGTTGGCGGTGGGTAGATAGGCCGGGGAGTGCTGAGAGGGGGAAGGAGCGAGAGATAGTGCGAGTGCTAGAGTTGAAGCGATGGCTGTGCCCAACAGCCTGCTGAGTGCCTGGGTTACTCTCAAAAAAGGTCTCCTCCTACAGGAAAACGACATCAAATGTTATGTCTACGAAGGCGATTGTAGCCCATAGCCGTAACGTTTGTCAATACTGCAAATAGTGTAAAGCGAAAGGGTTGGAAGAAGTTCCAACCCTTTCGCTTATTTTCAGTTTACCGCTAACGCCGCCACGCAGCCTGTGTATTGGCGTTCCCTCCCCCGCGAGACTGATTTAGTAGCGGCGACCACCGCCACCGCCCCTGCTGCCTGAGCCCATCTGGCTGAAGCAATCGGAGCAGTAAACGGGCTTATCGCCACGTGGTACGAAGGGCACCTCGGTGTCTTTGCCACAGTTGGCGCAAACCACCTGGGTCATCGTGCGCTCGGAACGGCCATAGCCACCTCCGCCACCATAGCTACCACCGCCTCCACCGTAGCTGTCGCCGTAACCGCTGTTGCGAGCGGCCTTCTTAGCGGCGCGGCAATCGGGGCAGCGCATAGGCTCGCTGTAACCCTTCTGTGAATAGAAGTCTTGCTCACCCTCGGTGAAGGTGAAGGTATTGCCGCAATCGCGGCACGTCAGTGTCTTGTCTGCCATTGTCCTCTTTTCCCTTTCGGTCTAATGCCTGAAATTACTCTTGTCTTCGTCTAGCCGGTGGAGTGTCCGAGGGTTTTCGCGCAAGACCGGGGAGGGAATTTACGAGAACACCTTGAGATATAAGTTCTCCGAACCTAGCCATTCTGATTGTACCACATCGGGTCGTGAAAAGCAAATGGATGTTTGGCGACGATTTAAACGCAGAGACACAGAGAGGCAGAGGACGCACAGAGATTATTATGGGTGTACAGTAAACCATAATAATCTCTGTGTTACCTTTGTGCCCTCTGTGTCTCTGTGTTTAAATCGTCCTTTTTCAATATGCTAGACAGGTGCTATACTCTGCTATAGATGTGTAGCACTCCATACCATCAACAAAACATAGCTAGAGACAAAAGCGGGATCGAGCAGAAGGCGCTGCCGCCCTGGGCGTCACCGCACGCCTTTCCCGAGAAACCTGTTGAGCATGAGTATGGCTACTTGAAGAGGAGACGCAGGGTAGGTTGTGATGGTTGGGGGGAACTGGCGCACGCTGTAATCAAAGATAAGAATGGCAGCATTCGCCTCGTCTGGACGCCGGATCACCCCAGGATGGTCCCTCCCGAAGAGGTGCCTGGCCTCTTTGACACCATCGTGCAACGCAATACTCGGCGGTACACACAGGTGCGCAATTGGAGTATTGCTTCCACACTCCTATGGGGCTTGTTGGGTATCGTGAATCTTAGCCGGCCTGCTCTCCTTCCGATTTACCTTATCAATATTTTCGCTTTAGGCGTTCTCCCGCTGGCGCAAAGCATCTGGGAGCTACGCAAGCTGGAGAATTATACGCTCGATAAGATGGCCCAGGATGTCGCGACGGCGCGCTACAGGGCATGGACCGGGAGCCAGAAAGCTCTAGTAACCTGGGGCCTATGCGTATCTATTTTGCTCATTGCGCTGCTACAGTTCTTCACGACTATATCGAGTATCATTCTCAGGAAGGAGCTACCTATCGAGGCAGCAGGGCTGGTGAAGGATGCCGTATGGGAAGGAGAAGTGTGGCGATTGCTCACGGGACCTTTGCTACATGCCAATTTCCTGCACCTGTACTTCAACGTATTGACGCTCCTGGTGCTTGGCTCGGTTGTAGAGGCGATGGCCGGATGGGCTTTATTCTCTCTCCTCCTTTTACTCTCTATTGTGAGTGGAAGCATTTTCAGCTTGCTCCTGTTGCCCGCGACTTCCGTAGGTGTCTCAGGTGGGCTAATGGGTCTGATCGGCTTCCTCACTATGCTTGGATACTTTCACAGGAAACACTTACCGCCTGGTTTTCTCCGGTCTATGTTGTATAGCATAGCCTTGATTGCCGCTCTCGGAGTGATAGCTTTCAGCTATATCGATAACGCGGCACATCTAGGAGGGTTGGTAGCAGGGGTAATATTGGGCCTTGTATTCATAAGGGGGAATGATCCCATCTTTCCAATACCGACCAATAAAATAGCTTATTACGCAGGTGTATTCTCCGTTATTACGTTGCTGGCAGCCGTGCTGCTGACTATAGGATTGATAATGAGGTAAGAGTTTATAGGACGAAGGACGAAGGACGGAATAATTTCATTCATCCTTCGTCTAATATACAGGCTGTTCATGCACGGCTCTAATGGACTAAGGACGATTGTCCTTACCCTATAGGAAATGTTGGGGATAGGTATAGAGCACAGCAAATTGTAGTATGGAGGTGAGATACTTTACCTCGCTATTCATGCTACTTAGAAGGACTGTGCTATGCGACGATACTTTATACTCCTCTGCGCTTTCTGCGCGTGCCTGCTCGTGGCCTGCGACACGCCTGAGGAGAGTCTGAATCAGCCCAAGAAGCCTACGTTGCGCTTATCTGTGATTACGCCCCTGCCGGAGGTGACGCCCACACCCACCGTCGAGCCGACGCCAACCTCCACTCCCGCGCCGCCACCCACCATTGCCCTCGACACGAAGGAGGTAGAGCGCCAGCTCGCGCAAGTGGAGGCGGACACGGCAAAGATGCGCGGCCTCAAGCCCAAGTCTAAGGTCCCGGAGCACTTTATCTCGCGGGAGGAGATGCGCTACAGCATGATGCAGCAGACCCTCCAGGAGTACACGCCTGAGATGGCCGCCCGCGACGCCACCCGGCTGTGGCTATTGTTGATGATCGATGACCGCTCGACGGACTTCCGGCAGATGGAGATAGATTTCGCTGGCGAGTCTGTCTTGGGATATTACGACCATGAGAAGAAGGAGTTGTTCGTTCGCACCGATGGCACGAGCCTCTCACCCGGCGCGAAAGAGACATTGGCGCATGAGTTTGTGCATAGCCTTCAGGACCAGCATCACGATCTCCAGAAACTCCTCCCTAGAGAGATGGACAGCGACCAGGCGATGGCGATACGCTCGTTGGTCGAAGGAGATGCTACCGTGTCGGGGCTACTGTACGCCTCGCGGTACATGACGATGGGTGAGTTCTACCAGATGTACGACGAGAGCAGCGGGGGCGCTCCGCCCGTGCCTGGCCGCGCACCTGTGTACCTGCAAGAGGGGTGGCAGTTCCCCTATAAGTTCGGATCGCGGTTTGTGCTGGCGCTGTCAGACCCGGGTAACTACAAGCCAATAGACAAGGCATTCACCGACCCGCCGCGCTCGACCGAGCAGATAATGCACCCTGACAAGTACCTCTCCACGCCGCGAGATGATCCGAAACCCGTGACCTTACCGCCCCTCAACGATGCGCTAGGCGTGGGGTGGAATGCCCTTGAGACCGACACCCTCGGTGAGTTCGACCTGCACGTAATGCTCCTGGAGAATTACCAGCGAACCTTCGAGGCAGCTGAGGGTTGGGGAGGCGCGCTCTACACCCTCTACAGCAATGGCAAAGACTACGTTACAATCATGGGCTCGCGCTGGGACACCACGCGAGACGCTAACGAGTGGGAAGAGGCGCTTACCCAGAGCTTCAAGCTCTTCAACAAGAAGGATGGACTCTGGATGGACCGGGGCCGCGCATGGGGCTTGAAGCGTTCAGGCGACCAGATAATGTTCGTGAGCGGCACTAATACGGCTGCGATACAGCGCGCTATGGCCGCAATCCAACCCTGATATATAGCCGTAAATAGGAGTAAGGGAGGCAGGGCCATCATACGCCCCGCCTCCCTTACTCCTATTAAACTAGAACTTATCGCTGAGAGGATTTCCAGTAACGCGCCGAGGTGACCGTCACTTCCCGCCGTTAGCCATCCACCACAGTGCCGCGATCATCAATGCATCCGCGATCCAGTGCGCCATGATAGAGCCGGCCAGGTTGCCCGTACGCTCACGCAACACCCCGAACGCCACGCCCGCCAGCCCTGTCACTATAGCGCCCCCTACCGCCCCCAACGGTACCACATAGTCCTGGAGGAACTCCGGTAGCTTATTGGCCGATGCTAAGCTGGTCTGCATCGCTGAAATAGCCGTCACGCCCATGTGCCACAGGCCGAAAGCCGCCGAGCTGAGCGCAATCGCCTTCTATGCAGAGGTTCTGCGCTTCAACATCCCGTACAGCAACCCGCGAAAAGCCAACTCTTCGAAGAACGCGATGCTGACCGGCACCCTCACCAGCACATCCAGGAGCAGCTCTCCCTGACTCATGTCCGTGATAGGTTTGTAATTCAGCGGCGCGTCGGAAATGAATGGGTTCGCGAAGAAAAAGATAGAGACTGCCGCCAACCCCAGCCCTACGGGCACTCCCCATGCAGCGGACGCGGCCATTCCCTCCTTATGCAAGCCGGCCCCCTTCAACCCACCCTCTTGCTTCGCAGTATAAGGGACCAGCAGCAACAGAGATACCGGGTTGATATAGCGGAAGGTTAGCTCTGTGCTCCAACCACGGGCGTACGCCAGCGCCGCCAGGGCGTTACTGTATCCGATAAGGGTAGCCGACACCGCCAGCGGTTTGCGCAGGTTGAGAGAAGGGTACGTGCCAGGTTGTACTTTAGGCTGCATATGCCGGTAGTTTAGCTCTACACCACGCGCTCGCAATCGTACTGACCCTACCTTCAACTATGGGATGGGGCTGGGTGTTCTCGCAGGCGAAGAGGTAGCCAGGGCCGAAGGGCTGGGCAAGGTCGTAGGAGCTGACGGGGATACGACGGCGGACGCGATAATGTTCGTTGGCGGGGGCGGGACTGTCGTAGGAGGGATGGGTGTAGGTGGGGCGGGAGGAGCGCTGCGCTTGATGATGGTAAGCCGTTTGACGATAGTGCTGCTGGCGAGGTCTTGCCCTTTGTTGTTTGGCTTGGGCCGTATCTCCACCGAGATGGGGTACCCAAGCTCAGGGTCGAATGTGGAGATGTAATCAACCCTCTGCTCCAGCGCGGTGCCGAACCCCTCGGAGGTCAGCCTGGCGTCAATCGAGGCGAAGAGGCCGTCCACAGTCATGAACTTCAGCGCCTCTCCGACCATGAAATCGGGTGGTGTCGTGGGGGTAATGACGTTAGGCGCGGAGTAGCTGACCACGTCTATCTGGGGTCCGCTCACGTGGAGGGTCCACATGCCGGCGAACTGCGCGGTGGAGTTGTTCTGCACCACCACCTCGTACTCAATTACGTTCTGTGCGCGCCACTTCGCAAAGCCTTCATCGTATTTCGCACGCGCTTCAGCCGCGCCTTTTGTCACGAGCGTGGTAGGCTGCGGCCCCGGCTGGCTGACGAAGGTCGGCTGGGGGGTCTCGGTGGGGGTGCTGGTGGGCGTGGCCGTGTTGGTCGCGGTAGGGGTGGTTGTCGGTGTTGGAGTGGAGGTGGGCGTACCTGGAGGGGTAGGCGACGACACAGGCGTAGGGGTGGATGGTATGCGGGTCGGCGTGGGCTTCTCGTCCGGGTCGCACGCGGTTATAAAGAAGATAGCGAATAGAGAGATGAGTAAGATGAAGCGGAGGCGCATGACCTTCATACAGTATGTTCCTTGGGGCGTTTTAGGGAACTGGTTCAGCCGTGTATGAAGGTATTATAGGGGAGCTAGATGCCTTGAGTATAGTTATCCCCTGTACGACCGTTTTGCCCCAACCATGGTCCACACTGACCGGGATAACGTCAATCAACGTAGGATAGCTATAAACCGGGTCAAAAGCTACCTCATAGCGCACGCCTCTGCTGGAGTACGTCCCCTGTGGGTCATCAACTATCTCTTGAATAGTCGTGAACATATCCTCTACACTCCAGGCTTTATGTAGTGGCGTAGCGGTGGACATAGTTATAGTCATGCAGATGCCGGTACATGAGTAATAAATGACCTCCGCCACCGGCCCACGGACTCGATCTGTTTCAGAAAAGGAGTAAATATATGGGTAAGAATTCGTGGACCCGCTAACCTGCATTTCATAGTCCTGGATGCCATGTGAGCGCCACTTAGCCAGAGCAGCCTCATAGTCGGCCTTAGTAATGTTGATGTAAGGGAACGCGATAGTGGGCGAGGCTGAGCCTTGCAGGCTCTCCGGAGAATAAGTCTTTGTCGAACCCGTATTAGCAGGCTCTGACGCCTCTGTACTTAAGATTACCCGTCCATAGGGGATGGCAACCAAAAGCAAGACCGCAGCAAGGAAAATAATCTTCTTCATTTCGCCACGCCTCCGCTTGCAGCCACCTCACGCTCCTCCGCGCTTGCTCCATCCTCCGGCCTGTGTCGCATATCCTGGTCGAGGAGCATCATGGGGAAGCCGTGCTCTATGGGGTAGACGCGATTGCAACCGTTGCATTTGACGGCATCTCGCAACATCTTTACGCCGCTACCGCAGGCGGGGCAAGCAAGTATAGTTTCGAGGTTGAGCTTGCGGGTGGGGGCGCGCTTCTGGCGGCGCAGCCTGGTTATCAGCTTCTTGGCGGCCTTGGGCAGAAACTCATCGGCAACCGTTATAGCAGTGCGCTTTACCGAGGTAACAGGCGACTCTCTCGGCACGGCCATGCGCTTGAGGACGCGGGGATCGTCCAGGTTGAGAGGCGAGCTATCGCGCATCTCTATGTTGATGTGGCCTTCCCACTCGTACTCCATCCAGAAGAGGTCGGGCACCGAGCGGTGGAAGCGTGCGAACCAGGGGTTGTATTCGTAAAAATAGTCGAAGAGGTCCCCGAAGATGTTGGGCACGTTCACTTTAGGGTGCAGCACCAGCTTGTCACCCATTTTGTTGACGTACCACTTATGGAACGACCAGTAAAACATGTGCTCCGCAAGCTCGGTAGGTGACGCGATGAAGCCACGCTTAGAGACGCGCTCAAGCTCCGAGCAGAAGCGCCGGGGGTCGTCCATGTGCTCGATGATGTGCGAGGCGATAACGTAGTCGAACGCCTTATCTTTGAAGGGGAGATTGTGGCCGTCAGCGACGATGAGCGGGCGATCAACCTGGATGGCCCCGCCACGCTCGGTGTCGTCTTCGATATAGCGGTCGCATAGCACGTCGCTGCGCGGGTTGGGGCTGTGCCCGCTCCCCACGTCCAGCACGAGGTCATCAGGACCTATCTTCAATGGGAATACTCCTCTGAGGGAATTGAGTCTAACCGAAGGATGATAGCACCTGCGGTCTGGGGGTGTCAACTTCGGGACGACGGACGACGGACGACGGACGACGGACGACGGACGACGGACGACGGACGACAGACGAAGGCAGTAGGCAGTAGGCAGTAGGCAGTAGGCAGTAGGCAGTAGGCAGTAGGCAGTAGGCAGGATTCTCAAGCAGAGTGTAAAAGCGGACCGTACATAGACTTTCCTTAAGTGAGCGGTTCGGTTTTGGTCTCTCCTTACAGCAAAGGGAGCATGTCGTAACGAAGCACCATTTTCCCTGTCATTCCGAACGGAGTGAGGAATCTCCGTGCTTAGATGTATGGATAGAGCTTTAGATTCCTGATCCGTTCGGAATGATACTCTTTTACATGCATTGTTCAACACCCTTTTAAAGCGCAACCTACACGTTAAGAGAAGGTTATGTAGGTTGCGGTTTGTGGCCCTCTCCACCATTCTCAGCTTGTATCGGGTCGGCCTACAGCTTCAAAATACTGCCTACTGCCTACTGCTTACTGTTGTCCGTCGTCCGTCGTCCGTCGTCCGTCGTCCGTCGTCCGTCGTCTGTGATATAATACCTTCCACACGTGGAAAGGACCGAAACATGCCTGTAGAGCCGATGGATATACGCATCGGGGATGTGTATACCTTGAGGAAACCGCACCCCTGCGGGAGTTATGATTGGCGAGTGGTGCGCGTGGGGGGCGACATCGGTATGCGCTGCGTCAAGTGCGACCACAAAGTGCTACTACCACGCTCGGAGTTTGAGCGCCGGGTAAAAAAGCTGGTGCAACGTTTAGAGACAGAAAATGCGATATAATGCAAATTACGTACTGCGAATAGCGTAAGGGCCTGTAAATAACTCCACCCGTTACGCACTTCACGCACTTCGAATTTCCTACTACGAGTCGATATGATCAAAGAAGAACGCGCGACAAGCGGCCACGAGCATCAACACCAGCGAGTCAAGGCTGAAGAGACGTCAACGATGCGCGACGTGCTCAAGAATCGGGACTTCCTGAAGCTGTGGCTGGCGCAAATAGTGTCGCAGACGGCGCAACAGATCGTCAATATCGCGCTGGTGCAACAGGTCTTCCACCTGACGGAGTCGAGCACGGCGGTAGGTGGCGTGATTATTGCCTTCACCATCCCTGGAATTCTCTTCGCGGCCATCGCGGGCGTCTTCGTCGAGCGCAACTCCAAGCGCACCATGCTTATAGCCACGAACATAGCTCGCGGCGTGCTGGTGCTGGCCTACATCTTCACCGACAAGAGCTGGGGCGCGGGGGCTGTGCTACCGTTGATATATACAGTGACGCTTCTATTCTCAGCGGTGAGCCAGTTCTTCAGTCCGGCGGAAGCCTCGATGATACCGCTGGTGGTAAAGAAAGAAGAGTTGGTGGCGGCCAATTCCCTCTTCAACCTTACGCTGACGGGCACGGCGTTGGGCGGGTTCGTGGTACTGGGGCCGCTGCTCATAGGGACGATATTCAACCAGAACTTCGCGGGGCTGTACATTGTCATCTGCATTTTGTGCCTGGCGGCTGCGGCTGTGACATATTTCTTGCCGAAAGATAAGCCCATTGAGACGATGGGGGAGCTGCTACGTGGCAGGGACGGCAAGGCTACGCCCACGACCAGGTGGCAGATGCTCAAGAGCGGCATAGACACCGCCTGGGGTGAGCTGGTCGAGGGTTGGTCTTTCATACGCCAGGACCGGGCCGTGGGAAGCGCCATCATCTACTGGTCCATCGCCATCGCGGTATTTATGATGCTTGGCACCATCGGGCCGGGCTTCCTAAAGCAGGTGCTGGGGATAGACCCCAACCAGCTTTTCTATGTGCTCCTACCGGGCGGTATCGGCCTGGTGATAGGGGTGATACTGGTAGGGCGCATATCAAACGAGTCGAATCGCGAGGACCTGATAAACCGGAGCCTGCTGGCGGCGGGCGTGACCCTGGTGATATTCGCGCTTATACAGCCTGTCAGCAGCTGGATTTTCGGGATGGTGGGAGTCACTCCACCCTCGTGGCTGATGCTGGTGCTCATGGGTGGGCTGACCCTGGTGCTGGGCGGCTTCAACAGCTCCATATCTGTGCTGGCGCAGACTGCGTTGCAAGAGCGCTCACCCGAAGAGATACGCGCCCGCGTCTTCAGCGCCTTCTACACGGTATCCAATGCCATATTGCTCGTGCCCGTATTCTTCGCGGGCGCGCTGGCCGACTCTCTCGGCTACGTGCAAACGGTGACGGGGATAGGTGTATTAGTGGCGCTCATCGCGGGCTTCGGCTTTTATCGCATGAAGCGCCGCACCGCGCCTGAGACCCGGCCCCTTTCGATAGGTGGAGTTACCCCCGAAGAGGCAGAAGCAGCCCTCACTATAGGCTCCCCGGCGCCTCGCCCGCTCACGGCGGCCACTGAGCAGCAACATCACGGCACCGCCAAGCAAGATGAGCAAAGCGATAGCACTGGTTAGAAGTCCCCACTAAGACCCCTCTGGGTACTGATATACAAGAGTAGCAAGGGAGATAGAATGCTCTCTCCCAAACAGTCCGCGAATACATCTATCTACCAATTGAAGGTTACCTTGCAAGATACCAGACCTCCCATCTGGAGGCGCATACAGGTAACCGGTGACACCACGCTCGCCAGGCTCCACCTCATCTTACAAGCGGTCATGGGTTGGGAGGATGGCCACCTTCACCAGTTCATCATTGGAGACGTGTACTATGGCACACGCGAACTGGACTTTGGCTTTGGCAGAGAGGTACAGGATGAATTAAGGGTCAAGTTGAGCCAGGTCGCCCCAGATGAGAAGACCAAGTTTATTTATGAGTATGACTTCGGCGACAGCTGGTATCATCAAATACTCGTGGAGAAGATTTCCACGCCTGAAGAAGGTATGCGTTACCCGGTCTGCATCAAGGGCAAACGCGCCTGCCCGCCCGAAGATGTGGGAGGCGTCTGGAGCTATGAAAGCTTCCTCGATATAATCGGTGACCCTAACCACCCTGAGCGTGAGGACTTGCTAGAATGGGCTGGGGGTGAGTTTGATCCAGAAAAGTTTGACATGGAGGCAGTGAATAAAGAGCTTAGGCGAATCAGGTAGCCTGATACCTGATTTCAGATTATGCTACCTGATTACATACGTTCCCAGCCCCGGAGGGACGGTAGAAGACAGCCCC
>DATEOC010000089.1:0-20711 GCA_035274425.1 Chloroflexia bacterium | reverse complement strand
CCTTCGTCCTTCGTCCTTCGTCCTTCGTCCTTCGTCCTTCGTCCTTCGTCCTTCGTCCTTCGTCCTTCGTCCTTCGTCCTTCGTCCTTCGTCACTCTCACCCAGTTTCCTCAGCGGTTGTCACCCTGGCAGGGAAGCGAGTGGCAAGGAGCGCGCCGACGGTGGCCATCGCCACGATCCCCAGGAAGACCCAGAGGAGGCTGCCTGCGAGGGCGTCGGAGAGGGCGGCGGTTACCTCATGCGAAAGGGTTGGGCGCACGTCGAGGTTGAAGAGGGCGTTGACGGGACCGAGGGCGGGGTCAGCCTGCGCGCCGATAGCATTAGGTGGCATCTGCTGCACCAGGGCCTGCACCCGCTCGGTGGCGAGGGTAGGGGCGAGTGTGGTCGTCAATACCGCGCCCAGGAGCGCGGCCGACACGGCATTACCCATGTTGCGGAAGAACTGTACCGAGGCGGTGGCAACCCCCCTCTCGCTCCAGGGGACCGAGGACTGCACCGCGATAAGCATAGATGTGGTGCTGCACCCCAATCCTGCGCCCGCGACGAGCGAGGATATCAGCACCAACGTGGTCCTAAGGATGGGGTCTTGTGAGATGAAAGAGAGCTGCACGGCGGGGAGCATCAGGCACCCCGCGAGCAACATCGACATACCCGCAATAACTAGAGGCCGATAGCCATATCTCTTCAGGAGGCGACCCGTAAGCGCGCTTGCGACGGGCCATCCAATGGAGAGTGGAGCTACCACCAGCCCTGCCTCTATAGGCGTACCCCCCCATGCACCTTGCGCCAGGAGGGGCAGATAAGCGGCGTACCCTATAAGCACGCCTCCAGCCAGCAGTCCCGCCAGGCACGCCACGGCTATTACCGGGCGAGAGAGCATACCGAGTGAGAGGACGGGAGCCACTGCTCGCCGCTCGAAATAGATGAATAACGCCAGGAGGACGATTGCTCCTCCCCAAATAGCGAGTGACTGCGGCGATAGCCACCCACCCTGCCGCCCTCCAGATTGCAGGGCAACCAGCGCCATTCCTACACCCACCGTCAGCGTGATAGCGCCAGCGATGTCTACCTTCTGCCGTGTGTGGACGGGTGGCTCTCGCAAGTAAAGGAAGAGGAGGAGAGCGGCCAGGATGCCCACCGGCACGTTTATGAAGAAGACCCAGCGCCAGTCGAAGAACTGCACGATGGCTCCCCCTATGACCGGCCCAACCACGCTCGATATTCCCCACACCGAGCCGAACACGCCTGAGATGCGCGCCCGCTCCTCGATACTGAAGAGGTCGCCTATGATGGTGAGAGAGATCGGGAGCACCGCGCCCGCGCCTAGACCTTGCAGCGCCCTGAACGCGATGAGGGATGGCATGTCCCACGCCAGGCCGCAGAGAGCAGAGCCGACTATGAAAGCCCCCGCCCCGAACATGAATACCGGTTTACGCCCGTACATGTCGGCGAGCTTGCCGTAGACGGGCACGGTGGTAGTTGCTGTCAGCAAGTAAGCCGCGATTACTAATGAGTAAAGGGGCAGACCGTTAAGCTCACCCACTATGGTGGGCATCGCCGTCGCAACGACTGTGGCGTCGAGCGCGGACAAAGCAGTCGCCAATATCATCCCCAGGATGACAAGGGGCTTGTTGAGGGCGACTGTGCGGGCCTGTGGGGTCGCCGGGTTAGTTACAGTTGTCGCGGGTGAGTCAGCTACGGTCTGGTCTGTGGTGCCGGTCGCCAATGAGTACTCCAGGGATCGTTAGGGGTATGTAGATAGAGTACCATATTTTGCGATGAGGCTATGTATAGCAGCTATCTTAAGAGAGAGGTAATACATTATCACTACAGTGCTACAATAATCGTAGAACAGGTTCAAGAAGAGAGTTGAAACAAAAGCGCCTATGTATTATGGATAATGAAGCACCCTCCTCCCTGTCATTCCGAACGGAGTGAGGAATCTCCGAGCTTGACCGTTTGGATAGAATTTCAGATTCTTCGCTTCGCTCAGAATGACAATCAGAAACGGATTGTTCTTTTATAGCTTCTCAGTCATGGCCCCGCCTGTTGAAGAAGGAGACTGTCGATGAGTTCACGATCCGATTCCACTTACCCTGGAATTATCATCTACCTGGATAACCCTGAATTGCGTACACGTATCAAGCTTGCTGCTGCACGGAAAGGTGTGACTGTCAGCGCCTATTGCGTAGAAGCCATCCGCAGGCGCATAGAAGAAGAGGACTTTGACGAGAACGCGACCGCGCAAAAGGACGATGCCCTTTCTCCACATTTGGCTGCTCAAGCCTCAGACGATTTAAGGCGGTCAATAGGCCGTATTGGTGTGCCTGTGAGCGAGCTGATCTCGGAAGGCCGGAGATGACTCTTACGTTTTGATAGACAGCAACGTAAGGCACCTAGGAAGGCACCTCGTAGGGGCATGGCGCGCCATGCCCCTACAGACCGTTTCTGCTTACTCCTTAGGAGGCGCACCGAGGCGGTCATGATATTTCTTGAGGACCTCGTCACTGGCCTCGCACAGCAAAGTGGCCTCATTGCGCTGTAAATGAAGTCGCTTATCTCATCTGATTGCCGTAAAATATTGTTAGACCATCCCCAAAATACATCTCAGGTCTGAGGTTTCTGTAAGCACTTCCATTTATACTTATTAGTCCAACCCCGAAAACGCTTTAGCCTCAAGCTACCGGCAGACCTCTACCCTATTCCCCATCTTCACGAAGGGAACTCCCTATGCGCGACCTGAAAGCTCTGATCCCCTATTTAGCTCGATACAAGGGCAGGCTCATCTTCGGCTTGTCTATGACCATCTTGAGCATCGCGTTCACGCTGATGATGCCTTACCTGGTAGGCAGCGCGGTTGATAAGCTGAAGAACGGGCAGCCCCGCGAAGAGGTTGTGTGGCTCTCTGTGATAATCCTGGCGGTGTCGGCGGTCGAAGGGGTCATGGCCTTCTTCAGACGCTACGTCATCAGCGCTGTATCCCGCCAGGTGGAGTATGAGCTTCGCAACGACATCTTTGCCCACTTGCAGCGCATGCAACAGAGCTTCTTCCATGAGCGCCACACGGGCGACCTCATGGCACGCGCCACCAACGACCTCCAGGCAGTGCGCGCCTTCCTGGGGCCGGGCATCACCAATAGCGTCTTCACAGTGCTGATGTTCTTCGTAGCGTCGGGGCTGATGCTCGGCATCAACGTCAAGCTCGCCTTGATAGTGATGCTCTTCATGCCTATGGTGAGCGTCATCTTCGTCATCATCGGGCGGCGCATGCACGAGCGATACGAGCAGGTGCAGGCGCAGTTCGGCAAGCTCTCTACCTACGCACAGGAGAACTTCTCAGGTATACGTGTAGTCAAAGCTTATGCGCAGGAAGAGTACGAGATTACGCACTTCTCCAGGGTGAGCCGCGAATACATCAACAAGAGCCTCGGCTACCAGAGGCTGGACCAGCTGCTCTGGCCCACGATGGCGCTGGTGCTGGGATTGGCAGGGGCGGCCATCCTCTTTGTGGGCGGCAACGAGGTGATAGACGGCACATTGACCCTGGGGCAGTTCGTGCAGTTCAACGGCTATCTCCTCATGCTGAGCTGGCCGATGATCGCGCTGGGGTGGGTGGTGAGCCTCTACCAGCAGGGCGCGGCCTCGATGGGGCGCATACGGGAGCTTATGAGCCACAAAGCTAAGGTTGCCGACAGCGAAGAGACCGTTTCGGTAGAGCGCATCAGGGGCGACATACGCTTCGAGGATGTGATGCTCACCTACGGGGAGCACCAGGTTTTGGACGGTGTATCATTCCACGCGCCAGCCGGTAGCACCCTCGCGATAGTGGGTATGACAGGCGCGGGCAAGACTTCGATAATCAACCTCATCACCCGCGTGCACGAGGCGCAGGGCGGGAGGGTGCTGATAGACGGCGTAGATGTACGACATATCCCTCTAGCTCAGCTGCGAAGGAGCATCGGGCACGTCCCACAGGATACGTTCCTCTTCTCGACCTCGCTGAGCGAAAACGTAGCCTTTGGTGTGGACGAGCCGGACCCTGTAATGGTGGGGCGGTCTGTAGAGGTGGCGAAGCTGAGCAAGGACCTCGACCAGTTCCCGAACGGGCTTGAGACGGTGATAGGGGAGCGGGGCGTAACCCTGTCGGGCGGGCAGAAGCAGCGGACGGCGTTAGCGCGTGCGGTCATGCGCGACCCTGCGATACTGATACTGGACGACGCACTTTCGAGCATAGACACCCATACACAATCGGAGATACTGGCAGGTCTGCGCGACGTGCTTGAGGGGCGCACTAGCATCATTATCTCGCAGCGCATCTCTACGGTGAAGGACGCCGACCAGATACTGGTGTTGGACGACGGTCGCATCCAGGAGCGAGGCACGCACGCCGAGCTGGTGGCGCAACGCGGCATCTACGCGAAGATGTATAGGCGTGAGTTACTGACGCACGAGCTGGGTGTAGACCCGCTGGATGTTGCGTAGGTTACGTTGCTTGTTATATGAAAAAATCTCAACGTCGTAGGAGAATGGTCACAGAAGTAGAATTATTCATACAGCAGTATGCTCGTAAGGCCGAGCGAAGCATGGATCCGAATGACCGTGCTTACAACCGCAAATTAGAAGAGCGCATTAAGCGTATGGACCCTATAGAGCTTGACGAGCTGATGCATGGTGACGCAGATTCAGATGTTATTTCAGAAGGTGAAATCAACATGAGGGGCAAATAGATGCAAGTCTCCGTACAAGAAGATGAGGTATTAGGCAAGGCTTATGATGCCCGCCTCATGCGGCGCATCCTGAAATACCTGAGCCCTTACAAGGGGAAAGTATTCCTCGCGCTCATCATGATATTCGCCACGGGCACGGTAGAGCTTGCGGGACCCTACCTGACGAAGCTGGCGATTGACACTGCCATCGTGCCGGGCAAGCCGGAGTTGCTTCCGGGTATACTGGCGATCTTTATCAGCGCGCTGGCGATAGCGTTCGTCTTCAGGTACGCGCAAAATATCGTCATGCAGATAATCGGGCAGAGCGTCATGTACGACATCCGCCACCAGATATTCTCGCACCTCCAACACCAATCGCTCAGCTACTTCGACCGCAACCCGGTTGGCCGCCTCATCAGCCGCCTGACTAACGACGTGGATGCGCTCAACGAGTTCATCGGTACGAGCGTGGTAACTGTGGTTGGGGACGTGGTGATATTGCTGGGCGTGGTAGTTGTGATGTTCATCTTGGACTGGCGGCTGGCCCTCATCAGCCTGGCTGTGCTGCCGTTGATAGCCCTCGCCAGCTGGGGTTTCCAGCGCCTGATGCGCACCACCTACCGCCAGCAGCGCGTGCGCCTCGCCCGCGTGAACACCTTCTTGCAAGAGAACATCTCAGGTATGCTCGTGGTGCAGCTTTTCAACCGCGAGCGCCGCCAGTTCAACGAGTTCGACAAGCTGAACAGCCACCTCCTGGAGTCGAATATAGACGCGATGAAGGTCTTCTCGATCTTCTTCCCCATAGTCACCTTCCTCTCGACTCTGGCGGTAGCGTTGCTCATCTGGTATGGGTCGGGTGGGGTGCTTGAGGGGACGGTGACGCTGGGCGTGCTGGTAGCTTTCTTCCAGTACACCGAGCGGGCCTTCCAGCCGATACGCGACCTCGCGGAGAAGTACAACATCATGCAAGCCGCGATGGCCGCCTCCGAGCGCGTCTTCATGCTCCTCGACGAGCAGCCCGCGATTGTGGACTCGCCCAGTCCGAAGACGCTGGGCGTAGCCGACGACGGACGACGGACGACGGACGACGGACGACAAGTAGAGATTAGCAAACATCTAGCAGCGGGAGCTGTCGTAATCTCACCATCTACCAGCCAACCGTCGTCCGTCGTCCATCGTCCGTCGTCCATAGAAGGCGACATCGAGTTCCGCGACGTGCACTTCGCCTACAACCCGGAAGAGCCGGTATTGAAGGGGATAAACCTGAAGATACCTGCCGGGACAAGCGTCGCCATCGTGGGTGCGACAGGCGCGGGCAAGACGAGCATCATCAGCCTCCTGAGCCGTTTCTACGACGTGCAGCAGGGGCAGATACTCCTCGATGGGATTGACGTGCGCGACGTGCGCCAGCAGGACTTGAGGCGGCACATCGGTGTAGTGCTGCAAGACCCCGTGCTATTCTCAGGCACGATTGCCCGCAACATACGTCTCCTGGACGAGGACATCAGCGATGAAGAGGTAGTGCGCGCCGCTCGCTTCGTCAACGCCGCGCACTTCATCGAGCGATTCGAGGATGGCTATGAACATTCGGTAAAAGAGCGTGGAGCTAACTTGTCGGTAGGGCAGCGACAACTGCTTACCTTCGCACGGGCCATCGCGTTCAACCCGTCGGTGCTCCTTGTGATGGACGAGGCCACCTCTAGCGTAGACACAGAAACGGAAGCGCTGATACAGGACGCGCTCTACAAGATGATGCGTGGGCGCACGAGCATAATCATTGCTCATCGCCTCTCCACTATCAAGCACGTGGACCGCATCATCGTGCTGCATAAGGGGCACGTGGTAGAGGATGGCACGCACGAGGAGCTAATGGCGCGCAACGGCTATTACTACAGGCTCTATCAGTTGCAGTACCAGGAGCAGGAGGCTTTAGCGTCCAGCGCGGCTTCGTGACATGAGATAATCCTTCCTTTTATTATCAAAATGAGCGCCCGAGGCGCTCATTTTGATAATAAAATCATTAGACCCTCACGGCTTTATTGTTGGCGTGGGCTGATCTGGTTTGACGCCTGAGCGGGGCATACCGGGGAGGTCAGCTGTCACGAAGAAGGTGGGTTGCACCAACTCCTCGCCTGCCTCCCCAGCCCATACGCGAAATGCGGTGCCGGTGGCCGTGTGTACCGCGACAAGGCCAAACGCCCCATTTGCGCTCCCTGCGGTCGAGGACAAGAGGAGGTTGCCCCCTGGGGTCCACGTAATGTCTCTGTTGTGTATACCCTGAAAATCTGTCAGCTTGTGCGAGGTAAGGGCATTTACATCGGCAAGGTAAATATTGGTGTCTGCTTGGTCGGCAAATTCGGACGACCATGCGTCATCGCTTGTTGGGATGCTCTCCGTATAGGCGAAGGCGATTTGCGAGCTATCCGCAGACCAGGCCGGTTGCGTGTCCCACACCCCGCTTCCTACCAGCTTGTGACGCGCATCGGTGGCAAGCTCTTGCACCCAAAGCTCATAGTGCACCCCGTCGTTACGCTCCTTCCCTGCCTCCCGCTCCTGATAGCTGACGAGCTTGCCGTTGGGTGAAGGGGTAAGGTAATCGCACGACGTACCTTCAAGCCTGTTCCCTGCCTTGCGAACGGCGCCGGTGGGAGCATCTCTGAAGAAGAATTCGTTGCTCACCCAGGCGAATATGGTCTCGTGGTCGGGCAGCAAGGCAGATTCATACACAGTATCGTGTACGCCCTGGCCGGGCCACGTGCGCTGTATGAAAGACGAGCCATCCTTCATGGCCGTAACCATCTGTCCATTTTTCAGCACGACACAGAACCTGTCGTTGTCGAACCAGCCCAGGAGCTTGTTAAAGTAAGGGTAGATATTCTCAGCATAAAGCGGGTAGTGACGGTAATAGTCAGGTATGGACTGCACTCTATTGGTTGCCAGATCAATCGTATAGATATGCTCAAGCGAGTCACCTTCGCACTCATTCCCCGTATTAGGAGCCCTGGGTTGTTGAGTGCCGGAGGGATCCGGGGTCTCGGTAGGCGGTGGGGGCGCAGGGATGCACGGCTCTACGAACAGCACCGCTAAAGATTGCCGGTTGGGCGACACCACCATAGATATCAGGTTGAGGCGGATATTGCGCCACCGGGCAACGGGCCTCGCATCTGTAATGATAGGCGCCGGATCATCGTCGTAGTGACCTACCCAGATGGTCAGCGTGTCATCGCTCTGCGCGCTCCATGCGACATTCGGTGCGGAGCTGGACTTGTCTACCGGGAAGGTCTGGGCAGCAGGTGGCGGTTCCAACGTGGGTGGTGGGGCATAAGTGGGAGTTAGCCGCAGGTCTGGGGTAGTGGTTGGCGGTGAGTAGGTCTCTATCGCAGCTGGGATTGACGAGATTACTTTATCAGGGCCTGACATCGTTCGGTTAGAGGATTTGACCTCATTGTAGGAGGTAAGAAGGAGCAGTGCCAGAAGCGTTGTGAAGGCTGCCAGTAAGATGCCACTACGTAGCGGTTCTTCCTTCCTGATCATAATGCCCCTCCCAATCTCGCTACTGTTTTCTTCCAATTTTGACCCATGTAGAGGCCAAAATTGGAAGAAAATGAAGATTCTCCGTCTGATGCGCTCACTTCGTGGCGAACGTGATGCGGTAGATTGCGCCCCCCGCGTCATCGCTGATGTACATAGCACCATCCTTGCCGAAGGCCACATCCACCGGGCGGCCCCAGTATTCCCCATTCACCAGCCAGCCGCTTATCGCTACCTGCGGACCTGATGCCATCTTGCCTGGGCGCAATGACACGAACCTCACGTCATAGCCGTATGCAGGCTCATGGAGGCCGGGGGCGGAGCCGTGCATCGCTAGGAAGATGCCGTAGTCATAGGCGCGTGGCAGTTGGCCCCCACCGTTGTAGAAGCGGATACCGAGGGGGGCCATGTGCGCGGGGAGAGGCACTGCCGCGCTCTCTTTGGCCTTGCAGAAGTCGTCCGACTTATCGAACTGAGGGTCAGGCTGGGGTGGGACGCCCAGGCAGTAAGGCCAGCCGTAATCGCCGCCGTTGTGGATGGGAGTGAGCAGGTCGGGTGGGAATTCGCTGCCGCGTATGTTGCGCTCGTTCACCGAGGCCCACAGATGGCCTGTGCGCGGGTCCACGTCGAGGCCGACGGCGTTGCGCAGCCCGCTCGCGTAGATGCGCCCACCCGTGCCGTCATGGTTGAACTGCATGATCGAGGCGCGTCGAGGGTCTCCTTCCTCGCACACGTCGCAGTCCGAGCCAGCACTGATATACATTTTGTTGTCGCGCCCGAACGCTATTGAGCGGGTATCGTGGTTCACATCTTTGACCAGACCCTGGCTCGTGCCAAAGGGGAGGTCCGCGATCTTCTGCCCCTCCCCCTTTGCCTCTAGCTGCCCGCTGGTATACGGGAAGCGGAAGACCGCCGCCTCGCACGCGACGTAAAGGTAGCCGTTGTGGAAGGCAAGTCCGTGCGGCTTGGCTAACCCAACGGCAAAGACCTTTGTCTCGTCGGCTACCCCGTCGCCGTCATGGTCAGGCATGACGAACACTTGATTTGTACGCGTAGAAGAAACGAAGAGGTCGCCGTTGGGAGCGACGGCCAGCATCCTGAGCGCAGGTCCTTTCCCGAAGAGGCTGACCCTCATACCCGCCGGTCCGGTCAGGGTATGTTCATCACTCCACTTATCTTCTGTCTGGAACTGCTGGGGCACCTGGAGTTTCGTAGGTGTGCTCGCTTCAGGGAGGGCAGGTATCGGGAACCCGCCAATCTGCACCCCAAGCAGGCCGAGCAGCACCTCATATGGGCTGCCCCTGTTCTCCGGGTGGTATTCGAAGCGGTTGCGCTCGAAGTATTGCACGGTGTAGCTCTTGCCGTCGGTGGGACTCTTCTCGGTAAGCTCCTCGCTCAGTGGATAGCCATATAGGGCCAGTCCCCCATGCTCCTCCCAGTACTCCCTGAAAGTATGGCAGAGGGTGTGGCCTGTCTGGGGGAAGTAGAGACATTCGGCGTTGCGCGGGTCCTGTGCGGGGCTGAACCTTTCTTCTTTCTCACGCCCGCTCGTGAGATCGCGGCCCAGCAAGCCCAGGAGCACGCGGTATTGCGGGTCGGCGTTTTCGGGGTGGTACTCGAAGCGGTTGCGCTCGAACCACTGTGTGATGTACAGCCGCCCATTGGTAGGGCTGACTTCCACCGCTTCGGGCGTGAGCGGGTAGCCGAACTGCGCCAGCCCCCCATGCGACTGCCAGTAGCTCAGGAAACCGTGCGCATCTGATAGTGTCATCCCGGTTTGCGGGAAAGTAATATCGTCCGCCATATAGCCAGGCAGTGTCGCTTGTGCCGCACCCCCGCCCCGAAGTGAAGGGAGCAGGGCTATCCCCAGGCAAAAGGTAAGCGGTAAATTGATTCTTCTCATGTGGATAACTGCTGCTTTACCTTAGTTGCCTTGTCTCAGAATTTGTATAACATACTGCCGTTCCAGGATTATAGCTATGCTCATACATACAACGAACAAACCCTCTTGCCGTTGTCCTCTAGATACGAAACGTGCTAAAGTATCTTATGCTCCTGGGGGTTGGGGCGTGCCCCATTTCCCTGAGCTGCTACGTATTTCACCACAACTGTACGGAATTTGCTAATGAGCGAAACGGTCATAATCGAAGCTGGAGAGCGGCCCGCCTTGAAGGCGCGCATGCAGAACCTGACGCTGAGGGTCTATCTTGCCCTGGCGCTGGGGATAGTGTGCATCGGCTTCTCGGCTATATTCACTAAGTGGGCAGAGGTGCCAGGGTCGGTATCCGCCTTCTACAGAGTAGTGATTGCGACGGCGGCCCTCTCCGTGCCTTATGCGCTGCATTCCGCGCGGGCGCGTAAATCGCCTGAGCGCGTGCGTATGACGCCTCGGCTGATGTGGGGTGTGGGCTTTGCGGGCATATTCTTCGCGCTCGACTTGGCGCTGTGGAACACCTCCCTCGCCTTCACGTCCGCCGCCAATGCCACGCTGTTGGGCAACACCTCAACGGTGTGGGTGAGCCTGGGGGCGATGCTCCTCTTCCATGAGAGCCTGAAGAGGCGTTTCTGGCTGGGGATGTTTATGGCCTTCGCGGGGGCTGTTATCATCGTCGGGCGCGACGTATTCGAGCACCACGACCTCGGTTGGGGAGATTTACTCGCGGTCAGTAGCAGCCTCTTTTATGCCGCGTATCTCCTCGGCACGCAACGCGTCAGGCAGCACGTCGGCACGCTCCCCTTCATGTGGCTATCGTCCGTGGTCGCCACCGCGTTCATGCTCGCGTATGTGCTGCTTGCCGGGAACACCCTGACCGGCTTTCCGCTGAACACCTGGCTCGCGCTCCTGGCGCTGGGCCTCATATCGCACGCTCTGGGTTGGATGGCTATTAACTACTCGCTAGGGCACCTGCCCGCGCCCATCGCCTCGGTCTCTCTACTATCGCAGCCGGTCCTGACTGCAATCCTGGCGGTGCCTTTGCTTGGGGAAGCCTTATCGGTTTACCAGATAGTAGGCGGCCTGCTCGTGCTGCTGGGGATATATATCGTCAACAGACGCTGAGTTGTTTCGTTCCAAAGAATAATCCCGACGCTCAGCGTCGGGATTATTCTTTGGAACAGATACCCGTTCCCTAGGGGAGAACGTTGTCGGCGGTCAGTTGGAAGTTCTCGGTCACGCCGTTGGCCTCGACGGCGTAGGTGCCTGCCTTCAAGCCTGCTACATCAAGGGTGATGGTCTGCTCGAAGGGCGTAATCACCTGCGCGCACATAGCGTCTGCGGGCCGGGTCGCCCCAACCGTGATGAGAAAAGTATTGCCATCGCGCCCCTGCTCTATCGGGCCTGCGGTAGTGCAGGAGTCTGAGACGCTGCCCTTGATTTTGACGTTTACTTGCACCGGGAACGACTCAAGTATCATTATCTCCAGGCTCTCCACATTTGCCCTCCCCACCTTAGACGTCGGAACTCCAGGCGTCCCTTCCTGGGCAGGTTGGATAGTCGGCACGACTGGCGATGCGGGGGTTGGTCCTCCACCTGACGTGCAGGCGCTAACTGTGAGTGCCAATAGGGCGACTGTCGCTGCCCGTAGCGTATATTTGATCAATTCTTTCTCTCCATCTAGCAGCTCTCAGGCTGTATTGCTATTCATGGTTGGGGTTACAATCTCATAACTCATAACGTCTAAGACTGACCATTTGTTCCTCTTGTAACTCCCTCGGTGGTGAGTAAGTCAGGTGCAAGGAGAAGGTCGAGCAGTTGACGCTCAACCTTCTCCTTGCACCCTACACCCGCAAAGATTGTGTGCCTGGCGGGTGTAGGGGCGTGCCAGCGGCACGCCCCCACGGGTATTATCTGCGCTTCGGGTCGATTGTCTACTGTCTGGTGTCTAGCGTTGAGGGGTCTCACAGCCAGGGAAGAAGGTGTTAGCCACTATCTTCGATGCCTGTCCCCTCGTCACGTTGTTGAATGGCCGGAAGTATGGTCTGCTCTCCTCGTCACATGGCTCCTCTGGGATAGTTCCGCATGGGTACCCTGACATCACACCCAGCGTAGCGAGACGCATGATCCATACGTAGAATGGGTGGTCCTCTTGTACGTCCGTGAAGAATATACCTGTAGGTGTACCTCCTATCCCCGCTGCATTAGCCACTATCTTCGCTAACTGCCCACGAGTGGCGCTGGCATTGGGTCGGAAGTATGGTAGGTTGCCTGGTGGTACGCATGGTTCTTCGGGCACCAAGCCACAAGGATAGCCTCCCATGTGTCCTCTCATCGACAGCCTGTTGATCCATGCATAGAAGGGGCTGGCAGGCGGGACATCCTCATACAGTTGTGGACCTGGGTCCTCGGAGAAGCCAGCCGAATTACTCACGATCTTGGCTATCTGCCCTCTCGTAATGTCGTTACCTGGCTGGAACGTACCATCAGAGTAGCCAGAGATGATGCCTCTGCAAGCCAGACAGCGTATCCACGTGTAGAATGGGTGGTCTGGTGGCACGTCTGTGAAGCTGATGGTACATGCTGTGGACGTGGCCGAAGGCAACGGGGTGCTCGTGGCGATGGGGGTAGGGGTCGCGCACCCTGTTGGGTCGTAGTTCACGCGCAAGCCATTCGTCAGCGCGGCAGTGTCGCACGAGAACTGGGTGAATAGCGTCGCGTCATACTGCGTGCCCGATGACGCCGTGAGGCCGCTGTTGGCATTCGGCCCGTAGATCACCGATAGCTGGTCCGAGTTCTCCGTCAGCAATACCTCGAACTCAGCAATATCCGCATCGCTGCTGAAGAATGTCGTGTACCACCTGACCACGAACTGCCGGTTAGGAGCAACGCCTAGAGTCTGCGTATAGATACCGCAGGCTGTGCAGGCAACTATATCGGTTCTCAAGTCTTCGTAGTAGGCGAAGAGGACAGAGGCGAATGGCGGGTTCACTCCCGATCCCACGACAGGCAAGCAGTTCGGGTCATAGATGCTGGGGTTGTTGGACGCGAACTGGATATCGCCGTTAGAGCCGACGTTCGCTGTTATGTAGGTGCGGCCATAGACTGTAACGGGGAACGGCAGGCTGACCTCGGTTGTGCAGTCGTCGCAGCTATTGCCGATGTCGGTGCCGCCCGCGATCATCGTGGCGACAGCTGTGCTGACCACGTATTCAGGAACGCAGGGGGTTGCCGTGCCTGTAGCCGTAGGTGTGACTGGTATAGGTGTGTTTGTGACAGTGGCGGTGGGCTGCCCTGCGGTGCTGCATGGATTTATGCTTAAAGTATACGTGGGGCAACCGACGTTCTCGTTGCTCTCCGTTATCAGTATCACCGCGGTCTGACCGGGGCCGAGGTTGAACGAGTAAGTCATCGTCGGGCCTGGGCGCGCCGGGTCGGCCAGGTAGTTGGTACAGAGGTTAGACGGGTCGAAGCTACCCAGGTAAGCCACGCTGAAGAGTGCCGCCGGGCCGCACTGTGTCGCGTCAATGTTGACCGTGACGCACTGGGAGCTGCCCGTATTGTTGGTGTAGGTATGAGTATCGTAGTGCCTGGAGAAGCCGTCCACTACCGAAGCTGTACACGTCGTGACGTTGGCGCAGGTGCTGACGTTGGTGATGCTGCGGCCTGGCCGGTTGAGGTGCGTGGGGTCCGACAGCGTGATGCTGCCGGTGATCACGGTGCTGTTAGGGCAGGCGGTCGCTGAAGCCTGCGCTGTAGGCGTCGGTGTGCGAGTTCCGCCCGTTGCTGTGGCTACAGGCGTCGGTGATCCACCGGCGGTGCAGCTTGGGAACTTGAACGAGCCGATACGTGTTTGCCAGCCTCGGCTGCTGCTTTGAGTGTAATATTCGGTCGTGTACCAGAATGTGCATTCGTCCACCGGGTCAACGTTCATGCTGCTGTAGTCGCCCCAGCGGTTCGCGGCGTCGAGCTGCGACCCCGCGCCGTTGATGAGGACTGCCTCACCCTGCGGCAAAGTGCCGAGGGGGTCAGAGGTCAGCCTGCCCGTATACCAGATGGATGGGTAGACGGTGCTGCTAGACACGCTGTATCCGAGGGCGATATTACCCATCTTGTCCATCGCTATGCTGCCCATCCAGCGATGCTCGGTGTCGGCGGGGGCGAAGGTGCCTTGCTGGAATATGGATGCTCCCGCTCCTGGCGCGCGGACCTCGTACCAGCGGAGGCCCGCACGCGCGGAGCCTGCGTCTACCGTCTGCTGGGCTACCAGGGCTTGGTGGGTCCCGAAGTTGCGGTACTGGAGCCTCCACAGGATGCCCGTACCGCTACTGGTCAGCGAGTCAAGCAATACCGAAGTGCCGGGTTGCGGTATGCACGGACGGCTTGAGCAGACGGAGGAGTCGAACGCGGCTACCGGTAGGGTCGCCACCAGGTTGAAGGTAGAGTTGGCGGGGACGCCCCAGTCCACGTGGAACTCGCGTATCAAGAAGGCGTCCGACGGGCCGCCATTGCCGTCGTCGGTAGTAGTCGCGAAATAGTTGGGCGTACCCGCGGGCGGTAGGTCCCCATCCAGGTCGGAGGACAGCCACCTGTCCGAGATCGCGGTACTGGGGTCGAGGTGGAAGTACTGGGCGGAGGCTGTGGGGTCACCGACCAGCATCTTCGCCCGGTCCACTGCGTAAGCTCCGAGGCCAACGTAGCCGGGCGCGAATTCGCGGCTCGTCATGTAATAGGCGTCGGGCCACACCGTTACCTTGAAATAGTCGGGGAAGCGGTTATTGGGCGATGCGATCTGGTAGCGATAATAGGTGTCAGTCGGGTCGGGTGATGTGGAGACGGCGAAGCAAACGTAGTCCGTGCCCCCCACTCCACCGAACACGTTCGTGAACTGGGTGAGTACCCACCGGTCCGCCATATGGTCATAGACCACGACGGGGTCGCCACTGTTGGTCGTCTCGCATGGCCCGCCGAAGCCTCTGAAGAGGGTGTTGTTGTTGGCGGGACCGTAGAGGCGGGTGCCGGTCTTCGTATAGATAGAGAAGCCAACATTGACCATTTGAACGTAATGGTTGCGGCCAACGTCGCCGATGGTGTCGGGGGGTATGCCGCCCCAGTAGTTGGGTATACCCTCGAAGTTCACGATTGGCGTAGGCATGGAGCCTGCCGGGCTAAGCGCCGTCTGGAGGGCTGTGTCTATGCTCTGCCTGGCGGGGTCCATTTTCAGCCCCGCGTCGCGCACAGGATTATTGGGGCCGGGGCCTGAGTACTGCGCCGGTATTGAGCGCAGGGGCGGTGATACGTCGCTTCTGACGGCAGGCAACACAAGCGCGCCTGTGCCATCAGGCCGCGAGTGCTTCGCGGCGACAGAGACAGGTTGGCCCTGCTTTGCCTGGTTGGACTCGGTTGGGTAAGCTGCGCTGGCGGTGAGGCCCGCAACTCCCAGGAGCATGAGCGCCGCGATGATAATAAGTAGTCTCTTCATTGGGTCTTTGCTTCTCCTTTCTTGCTGACGTGCGAAGTGCAGAGTTGGCTCGTTCCTGGGCTTGCGCCATCCTATTGCCGCGAAGATATAGCAGGCCAGGGGACCAAGAAGGGCGCTATTTCTGAATGTGCTTGCCGGGGCACCTCCTTTCCTCTTGATATTAACTTCGATACCGACCTGTTTCCTTGAAGAGTATATGGAAGCTCAACGTCTGCTGTTGAGTTGTGGAGGGTGTACAGTATATCCCAAATCGAGGAAAATGGATATAGTAAACCTCAACCTCCAGGATTGAAACCGTTTTGCTGAGAGGGGTAGGTGTTAGGCGGCAGGTACAGACGTAACCTTTACCCGTTGCGTAGCTTGAGCGATACCTGCTGCAATTTATATGCCATTGTGCCTCAAGCCGCCGCGATAGCAACCCCTATACTCCAAAGTTCAAAGTTCAAAGTTCAAAGTCCTCACGCATCACGTCTCACGCCGTCGTCCATCGTCCATCGTCCATCGTCCATCGTCCGTGTGGTATAATACCCTTGACGGCTTGACACGACATGTGCTGTCCCACGCGAAAGGAGAAGGCACGATGAATTTTGGACCAACAGAGCTGCTGCTGATACTGTTGCTTGTATTGATAATCTTCGGGGCGGGTAAGCTGCCTCAGGTCTTTAGCTCGCTGGGCAAGGGTGTAAAGGAGTTCCGTGACGCGTCGGAAGGCACGGGTATCAACCCTCCTCCCGCGGAGACTACCACGACCACTACAACCACATCCCAGCCTGTAGTCACCCCGAACACGGTCCCCCCGGTTGCCACCCAGCAGGAAGTCAAGCGGAACGACGGCTAAAGGAAAAAGGATAAAGGATAAATTGCGATAGATCAATTTATCCTTTATCCCTTATCCTTTTTCCTCCTCAGTATATCGCCCCGAACTTACAATGCACGTACTCTACCCACGCGTCTGTAGTGATGGGGCTACCTGTGATACGCTCCATCAGCTCGTTGGGGGTGAACTTGCGGCCATGCTGGTAGAGGTTGGTCTGGAGCCAGGTGAGGAGGTCATTGAACTCTCCATGCGCCATCTGGTCATCGAGGCTGGGTAGCGCCTTGCGGGCATGGGCGAATAGTTGCGTGCCTATGACGTTGCCGAGGGCGTAGCCCGGGAAGAGACCAAAGGTGTCTGCCCACGACCAATGGATGTCTTGTAGCACTCCCTCCGCGCTGTTGGGAGGCGTGATCCCCAGGTATTCCCGAATCCTCTCATTCCATATCTCGTCCAGCTTCTCTATCTCCACCTTCCCCGCCAGTATCTCCTTCTCCAGCTCGAAGCGGAGCATGATATGCAGGTTATAAGTCACCTCGTCGGCCTCCACCCGTATGAGCGAAGGGTGGACCTTGTTGATAGCACGGTAGAAGCCCTCTATGTCCATGCCTCCTAGCTGGCCTGGGAAGGTCCGCTGGAGGCGGGGGAAGAGGTACTCCTGGAAGGGGCGGCTGCGGCCCACTAGGTTCTCCCACAGGCGCGATTGCGACTCGTGCATACCGGCGGATGCGCCATGAGCCAGGGGCGTGCGTGCGAGGGACGGGCTGACCCCCTGCTCGTATAGAGCGTGCCCGGTCTCGTGCATTATGGCGAAGAGGGAAGCGTTGAGGAAGTTGGAGAATACGCGGGTGGTGATACGCACGTCGTCCAGGCCGAAGCTGGTGCAGAATGGGTGGGCTGTGGTGTCGAGCCTTCCCCTGTTGCGGTCATAGCCGAAGCGCTCTGCCATCTGGAGGCCGAAGCGTATCTGCTCGGTCCTGTTGTACTCCTGGAAGAGGCAGATATCATCTACAGCGCCTCCCGCGGCAATATCGCGCACCATCGGCACAATAGTGGCCTTGAGGTCGGCGAAGATAGTCTCAAGCTGAGCGGTAGTTATGCCAGGCTCCCAGCGGTCAAGGAGGGCGTCGTATGGGTGGTCCGTATAGCCCAGGGCCTCCGCGCGCTCTGCATTGAGGTCTGCGTTGCGCTTCATGTAGGGCACGAACGCGGCGAAATCTTGCGCCTCACGCGCGCTACGCCATGCGAGAAGCCCCTCGGACGAGGCGTGGGATATATCGAGCACCAGCTTTTCGGGCATCTTGCACTCAAGGTCGAAGTCGCGCTTCATGACCGCAACGATACGCGCTTCCTCGCCGTCGGGGTCAAAATCGGAGGCCTCAGTGGTGAGGTCTTCGAGCAGGCGGCCTAGCTCATCGGAGCTAAGGCGAGCGTGCTTTAGCCGGTCCAGTGTGGCGATTTGATGGGATCGACTCTCGTTGCCACCTGGAGGCATGTACGTCTCACGGTCCCAGTTGAGGAGGGCAATCACCCTCTCAAGGTCTTCGATCTCTGCAAGCAGCATTTTCAACCTGTCGAATTTCTCACTCATTCTATGCACTTCCACCTTTCAAGAGAATTCAGCCGTTTAGAACACAGTATAGAACGGCATATCAGTTCATTTCTTCCATCATCCCATAGCAGTCCAAATATGCTCTTAGTGTATATACAACGACACAAAGACGCAATGGGATTTCGTTGATAGGGAAAATGCATCAAAATAGGAAGGAGTATACCCCAGCCCCGGAGGGGCGGTAGACGGTAGCCCCACGGCGCGAGCCTGGGGATTGCTCCGCCCCACACAGATAGCCCCGGAGGGGCGTAAGAAAATTAGAAGATGCGGGATTGTTCTTGTTTTCTTACGCCCCTCCGGGGCTATGGTCTAATCTTGGCTAATCTCCCCAGGCTTGCGCCGTGGGGCTACCGTCTACCGCCCCTCCGGGGCTATCCGGGGCTGCATCTTGCTCACTTTAGAACCCATAACAAAACCTGTGCTGGCTCTGTAGGGGCGGCTCGCGAGCCGCCCTGGTTGAGCAGGTATTGTCCCCATCAGGGCGGTTCCCGAACCGCCCCTACAGAGATTTTGTTAGTACTTCTTAGATGCTCTTGACCTGTTTGTGTGGCCTAACTTGTATAATGTACGCATGGGCAAACACAATAACGAAACCCCTCTCACCAGCATAAGTGTCAGCGAGGCTCTACAGAATATACTCGCCGAGTTCGCACCGTTGGATGCCGTAGCGGTGCCACTGGCGGAGTCGTTGGGCCTCGTGCTGGCGGAGGAAGTCTACAGCGACATAGACATCCCACCCTTCGACAATTCCTCGATGGATGGGTATGCCCTGAGGGCGGCGGACCTCGCAGGGGCATCGCCTGCCTCTCCTGCGGCCTTGAGGGTGGCGGGGTATCTCCCTGCCGGGGCTGCACCCGGACCAGGCGATTACGTAGAGGAGGGGAGCGCGTTCCGCATCATGACTGGCGCGCCAATGCCGCCGGGGGCCGACGCTGTAATCCCCTTCGAGGATACGAGCGAAGGGCGCGCTCTGCGGGCCGCCGTTTTGCAGCCAGGCGAGTCTCGTGCCACGCCTCTCCTGGTCGGCGGGGAGGTGCTGATTTACCGGAGGGTCGGGCCGGGCGACTACATCAGGCGGGCAGGGGAGGACGTGCGGCAAGGCGACTTGGTACTGAGCAAGGGCACCAACATACGCCCCGCCGAGGTTGGAGTGCTGGCCGCCGTCGGCAAGTCTACGGTCACGGTGCATCGCCGCCCGCGCGTGGCTATCCTCGCGACGGGGGACGAGCTTGTAGACGTGGGGGAGATGCCTGGACCGGGCCAGATACGCAACTCCAACAACTACGCGGTGGAAGCCCAGGTGGGCTCATGGGGTGCCGAGGCCTTCAACTTGGGTGTGGCCCGCGATGACCGCGATCACCTCATGTCGAAGCTGGAGGAAGCGCTCGACCTGCGGCCCGATCTGCTCGTCACATCAGCAGGTGTCTCAGTAGGTGACTACGACTTTGTGAAGGATGTGTTGATGTCGCTCGGCAGCATCACCATGTGGCGCGTGAGACTGAAGCCGGGCAAGCCCCTGGCGTTCGGGCGACTGCGCGGGCGCGAAGGTTCGACTGTGCCATTCCTGGGCCTGCCCGGCAACCCCGTATCTAGCATGGTGACTATGGAGCTATTCGGGCGGCCCGCCATACTCAAGATGCTCGGCAAGAGCCACCTACAGCGACCCGTCGTCATGGCACGCGCCCTTGAAGCCCTGGAGAACTCCGGCGGGAGGGAGCATTACATACGTGGGATCGTCACCGAAGAAGGGGGCGAATATGTTGCGCGCACCACAGGTAAGCAAGAATCGAACATCCTGACTTCAATGTCCCGCGCCAACGCCTTCCTGGTGGTAGGCGAAGAGACGCGCAGGATAGAAGTGGGCGAATTGGTAAGGGCTATGCTGCTGGACGAATAACTGGTATGTGAAAATCGAGCAAAGAGTGAGCATTTTTTGGCCTGGATAGTAAACTCTTCTATATGCCAATATAGAGGTAGAAATCGTCATGCTCACGCATTACGCTTCATGTTTCATGCAATAGTGAAGGAGGTATAGTAATGTCTGATAACGGCTCAGCTAACGGATATGGAGGGTATATCGCGGCGCTATGGGAATACCCTAACCTCTGCATCTCCATTTTCGGCGTGCAGTTCAGTAATGAAGAGGGAGCGAGGGTATACAGCGAAGCTGGTATAGACGCGGAGGTAATGCCCGCGCTTGAGGCAGCCGGCGAAGATGGGCTGCTGTTGGTGCGCCCGATGATGTCTGAAGAGGGGCAGTTTTTGATGCAATACTGGCGGTCATACGAAGATATGGATCGCTGGGCGAGGAAGCTCCCCCACGCGAGATGGTGGCAGTGGCTCAGACACAACCAGTCCAATGGCGTGAGCTTCTACCACGAACTGTACGTGGCAAAGAGCGCCGAGGCTATATACACGGAGGGTATGCGCCCGGTAGGTCCTGCCGTCTTTTGCTCGACGGAGCCTGCCAGGGGGAGCGATGGCCGCTCGAAGGACCGGCAGCGCAAGTTCATCGAGAGCGCCGCGAAAGCGTAAGACAATCCTCTCTTATCAATCAAACATGAGACATCCCGGATTTTCAGCAAGCGTGGTTACTTACCACTGACCTATGAAAAAAGCATCAAAAATGAGGTT
>DATEOC010000088.1:0-77168 GCA_035274425.1 Chloroflexia bacterium | reverse complement strand
GCTTGTCATACTTCTATTTTTGAATCGCGGGTAGCGTGAAATGGAATGTCGAGCCGCGCCCGACCTGGCTTTCAACCCAGATGCGCCCGCCGTGGCGCTTGACAATCTCTGCGGAGATGTAGAGGCCAAGCCCCAGGCCGGGGTACTTGTGCGCGCCTGGACCGCTTGCGCGGAAGAAGCGCTCGAATAGGTGCGGCTGGTCGGCCTCGGGGACACCCATGCCATAGTCCTGGACGCTCACTCTTACCGACCCCTGCTCCAGCTTGCCGCTCACGACCACTTTATCAGCCTCCGGCGAGTACTTCACGGCGTTCATGATAAGGTTGGTGAGCACCTGCCCGATGCGCTCCTTGTCGGCAATCACCTTCACCCCCGCTAAAGCATCCATGCCCTCTATAGTTATAGTGTGCGTCTCGGAGAGCCGTTGCAGGTCCTCCACGCACTCCCCTATTAGCTCCTCAAGGCTCACTTCGCGCATGTTGTAGTCGAGCTTCCCCGCTTCCATCTTCGATACGTCGAGCAGGCTGTTGACAAGTTCAGTCAGCCTGTTTAGCTGCTCGTCCATACGCTCAAGCTGGCGTACCGATTGTTGTGCGACCTCATTTTGCTCGTTACGCTCCAGGCGCTTCTTCAGGAGCTGGGCCTGTACTTTCAAGCTGGTGATAGGGGTCTTAAGCTCGTGGCTGGCGAGGGCGATGAAGTCATCCTTGCGCTGCTCAAGCTCCCGGCGCGCCGTGACGTCATGCGCGATACCGACGAACATGTACGGCTGCCCCTCTTTGAAGATTGGATTGATCCCCACCTCGAGGTAGAGCCAGCGGCCATTCTTGTGCCTGGCGCGGTACGTTGCTGCGGAAGCGTGGTCGCCGGTGAGCGACGCCACGAACCCATCTCTAGCTATCTGCAAATCATCAGGGTGGACAAGGGTCCCCAGGTCGACACCGACCAACGTAGATGGCTTGTACCCCAACGTCCGCTCAATCGCGGGAGAGATATAGCGATAGTGCCCCTCCATGTCGAAGATGACTATGATATCCTGGGTGTTCTCGACGATGAGGCGGTATCTCTCCTCGCTCTCCCTGAGGGCATCTTCTGCTTCCTTTTGCCTGGTGATGTCCCGGAAAATGTTGACGGCAAGCTGGACCTTACCTTGCTCATCCTTGATAGGCGTGGCCTTCACCACCGACCACCGCTCCTCGCCCGTCTCGATTAGCCGCCACCCGATTATCGCGTCCGGGCTTTCCTCGCCTTGCAGCGCGTATCGCCCCGGCAGATTGCCCAACGGAAAAGGTTGGCGTTGCTCGTCAAGAATCTCGAACCTGCTAAGCACCTGGGGGAGAGGCGTGGCTAACAGCTCCTCCGCCGACGAATAGCCCATCACTCGCAGGGCTGCGTCATTGGCATATATAAGCTGCCCTGTGGCGTCCTGCACCGTGATCCCGTCCGCCACGCCACGCAAGATGGCCTCAAACTGGTCCCTGGTCTCTTGCGGCTCATCTTGAGATTGCGCCCACGCAATTATGCGCGGAACTATAGAGATGGGAGTGTTGGCAGGTGCATCAGAGGACGCACGGGCAGATTGGCTCTTGTAAGCTCTCTTACGTTTTGGCGCGGTCTCTTCCATATTTTTATTCTTGAGGCATCCTTGTAGCTAGGTGGAATTGGCTTTTGGTATGATAGCATCATAGAATGGCGATTGCTACAGCCCGTGAGCAAATTATACCACCCAACGCAAGTCCCCCAAATATCCTACTCCCATATACAAGCAAAGTGTAATGCTCACTAAAGCTTCGGAAGACTCCTGTAATGAATATAAGATACAATGTATATGGATAATCGTATCTAAGTTAAGGGAGAGTCAACGATGAAAAAGAAAATTACCAAGTCAGACGCTGAGTGGCGGCAGCAGCTAACGGCTGTGCAGTACCGCATCACCCGCCGCAAGGGGACCGAGTTCGCCTTCACAGGTGAATACGCCCACACGAAAGATCCAGGTGTATACACTTGCATTTGCTGCGGCACGGAGTTGTTCGACTCCGGCACCAAGTTCGATTCAGGTACGGGCTGGCCCAGCTTCTACGCCCCAATCTCGGAGGAGAATATCAGCGAAGAGACCGACGGCAGCCTATGGATGCGCCGCACCGAAGTGCTATGCAGCACCTGTGACGCCCACCTCGGCCACGTATTCGATGACGGCCCCGCCCCAACGGGCCTGCGCTACTGCATCAACTCCGCAGCTCTCAAGCACGTGAAACGTGATGCGTGACGCGAGACGACAGACGACGGACGACGGACGACAGACGATAACTTTGAACCTTGAACCTTGAACCTTGAACTTTATGAAAGGGAGAATAGAAATGGAAAAGGCAACATTAGAGAAGGCGACATTCGGAGCAGGCTGCTTCTGGGGTGTCGAGGCGGCTTTCCGGCAGATAAAGGGGGTCATCTCGACCTCAGTTGGATATAGCGGAGGGTCGTACAAGAACCCTTCTTACCGCGACGTTTGCACCGGCAGGACCGGCCACGCCGAGGTAGTGGAGGTCGTATACGATCCCACCAGGGTCTCGTATGAGGAGATGTTGAAGGTCTTCTGGGAGAACCACAACCCGACGACCCTCAACCGTCAAGGCCCCGACGTGGGCACGCAGTACAGGTCAGCCATCTTCGTCCACTCGCCTGAGCAGGAGGCGGCTGCCCGTGCCTCAAAGGAGAAGCTCGACAGCAGCGGCAGGTACGGCAGGCCAATCGTCACGCAGATAGAGCCTGCGTCCGAGTTCTACGTGGCTGAGGATTATCACCAGCAATACCTGGAGAAGCGTGGGTTGTCTACCTGCCATATCTAGCCCATACGTAAACGGCAACGGGCGTCAGTAGTATAGAGTCACTGACGCCCGTTGTCGTTCCCGCAATTCTGATGGAAACATTTATCCTATCTGCTCTTCTTTATATGGAGGTTGCTATCAATAACTGAGTCTACTTAGACAAATCAGCTAGCACGCGCTCATTGACTGCATTACAAGTTTCTTGGAAAGTTAAACTCTCAGGAGCCATAGCTAAAGTAGACTCGGTCTGCCAGGTGATTTGTTTATCATTATCCGTAAATAGGGTCCAATGTATGATCTGGACCTTCTTCTTATATAATTCACTATACATTTGCCTTAGTTCGGCTTGAGATCCGGAAGGATCATGTCTTTCCGCTATGAATTTCCAAATGGAACCCTGGTTTGGTTCAATAGCTATGGGCAGAAAAACTGTCGGACTAGACCCCTCCCCATATTTGTAGGAGTGTGTATACCAATACTTACTTGACTCCGATTCTGATGATGAGGCGTGAACTATCTTTCCTGAACGTTCGCCATAATTGTAGATACGTGCGTTCGTAGTAGAATAGAAGAAGATAGCAACTGACGTCTGAGCTTCGTCTATTTTGCACCCGAATGCACGTGTAATGGTTGAAAGATCGTATGGTTCTGCTACTATGTTTATTTGCTTTGCCAAATCTGCTTGGCGTTTCACAATTTCTGCCTGTTCTTTCGCAATTTCTGCTTGCTGTCTCGCAATAGCATTAGCTTCGTCTGCTCTAAAGTTCGCTTGCCAGGTGAAAACGGCCAGAACGCAGTTTACCGCTAAGCTTAATAAGCCTAGGATAACTCCTACTTTCCCAGCGGTATCCTCGTTTTTCATGCGGCACTTCTTAGCAAGAGTAATGCAGGGAGGCTCTCTGTATAAAGTAGTATAGCGACTTCTAATACCTGCGTCAATAGATGACTATCTCTCTTTCCATATTGTAGGAACTAACATTAAATGTAATTTATCATGGGCGTGATGGTTTACATCTCAGCTACTCCATTGATCTCCTCGCTTTTAGATGTATACACTTAGAGGTGTAGTTCCGCCAATAATGCTGACAAGCAATCGTGCCCGACATATGGAGGCTTATTGTTAAGTACGAGCGTCTTCACTTATGTTGAACCATCAGCCAAGTCTGATGCCTTTAGCGCGCCGCTCTGGCGTGGCCGCTGTATATAGCGCGGCTCCGCGATGAGGACGAAGCGATTGCCGTCCTGGTCCTGGAAGAGGGCTTGCATCATGCCCCAGGGTTGCATCGTTGGGGGTTCTGTGAAGGTGACGCCACGCGCGGACAACTCTTCGTAAGTAGCCTGGATGTTGTTGGACTCGAAGACGATTCCCGCGAACCCACCGACGCTTTCGGGCGTCCAGCCGCCATACCCTTTGGCGAGGACCATCCCGGTATGAGCGCCTGGGGGTGCGACCTCAATCCAGCGTAGGTCGGTATTCTCCCCGAACGGAGCATCCTCTCTCACTTCGAAGCCTAGCTTGTTGACGTAGAAATCGAGCGCTCTGTCCTGGTCGCTGACATGGATGGTGACAGTTGAAACATGTTTGATAGCCATCTTTGGTGCCCTCCTCATCAATTCACGGACATAAAAGTATTGACATTGTAGCCGAAATGAGGAGGGGATGTACATAGGAGAAATGGGCAAAAAAGGAAGACCGGAGAAGATAAATGGCAGGAGTTTGCATTACCTGCCATTCTGATACTCAGCACTGGTGCTGGTTGAAGTCTCACATTTATCGTCCGTCGTCCGTCGTCCGTCGTCCGCTGCCTAGCTGTTCCCCACCATGACAATAGTAGTCCCATCCTGGTCCTTGAAGAGCGCCTGGGTGAGGCCCCAGGGCTGGACGGTAGGTGGCTCGACAAACTCGACGCCCTTAGCGGCCATCTCCTCATGTGTGCCCTTCATATCTTCCGCCCAGAAGACCATACCGCCAAACTTGCCTGGACTATCCTCTGTCCACCCTCCGTACCCCTCGGCCAGTATGACGACAGTCTGCGCGCCTGCCGGGGCGACTTCGACCCATCGCACTGCCTTCCCATCCTGCTCGAAAGGCTGGTCTGAGCGCAGCTCAAAACCGCATTTGTTCACCCAAAAGTCAATCGCCTTGTCCGTATTGCCAACGTGGAGTGTGACGGATGAGACATTCTTGATAGCCATTTCTAATACCCTCCATCAGAAGTGTTGCTTGATCTGCGGGCACGATGCCCACAGATTTGACTGCAACATTATAGCACATTTGTTCTAGCAAATGCAATCTTTTATGGCCGGATTTTGCACAGGAAATGCAGAATGGCAGGAGAGCAGTCTACCTATCTTTTTGCTCTTCTTTCTTTGATTCCTCAGCTTCCGCCAGTAGCTCCTCCACGTCGGGCGTATCTATGTCGAACTCGCCCCTCCTTATCGCCTCGCGAGCTTTTGCGGCGAGCTTTTCATAACGGTTTCTGATAGCGAGGAGCTCTTTCTCGCTAAGCTCTTCGAGGTCGAGGAGGGCGTTGTGAGCGCCGCGTGTGGCGCGTATCACTTCGTCCATCTTGATTTGCAGGGCCTGGGTGTCGCGGTTCTGCGTGTTCTGGATGAGGAAGACCATGAGGAAGGTGACGATGGTGGTGCCTGTATTGATGTAAAGTTGGTACGTGTCTGAGAAGCCCAGGAAGAATCCGCCGACGAACCAGACGAGAACGAGCAAAAAAGCAAGCACCGTTGCTAAAGGGGTGCCTACCCAGTGAGTGGTTATCTTGGCAAGCTTATTGAAGAGTTGTTGCATTGTACCCTCCTCTGAAGGGGATGACCCCGACTATCGTAACGTAGTTCAACGGCAAAATGTAACGGGAAGACCGGTGCCGTCATTCTAAATAGTACAATTGTTTATTAATGGCATTTTGCACAGGAAATGGAGAATGGCAGGAGACATTGCTACCTGCCATTCTTGATTTATATCGTTGGTTACCGGTGACCTATCCACCGAGCTTCTTGCGGTGCTCCCCTATGATCGGGCGGAGGTCTCCGGCGGTCACGTCGTGGTCATGGATATAGGAATGGAAGCCCTCGATATCGGGGGCGCGCTCCGTAGCCGTCTTGCCGCGCCCCGCGACGATACCTATTATCTCCGATTCCCCATCCTTGCCCACGTCCTCAAGCTGCCAGCATATAAGCCTGCGCAAAGAGTAAAACGGCTCGGCGGGAAGGAGGTAGAAGGCACTCCATTCTGCGGCGGTCATGATTTGCCTGATGACTCGGTCTGTTGATTTAGCCATGTAATCGTTCTCCGCTGGTCAAGACGAAGGACGAAAGACGAAGTAAGCTTGGTTATTTTTCGTCTTTCGTCCTTCGTCTAAAGTCTAGCTACATCCGCTCGTTGATCCGCATCCATCGCACTTCAGGCACGTGCCGTTGCGCACCAGGGTGAACTGGCCGCACTCACGGCAGCTTTCCCCCTCGTACCCCTTCAGGCGCGCCTCGGCCATGCGCTCGCTCTTCGTCGTCTCTGGCTTGACCAGCACAGCCGTCTGCGCGATAGCCGCCTTCATCTCGACAGGCGACGTGCCAGCGTTGGCCTCCGTCTTACCATTTCCATTCCCGTTCCCGTTGATGTGGGAATGACCATTCCCGTTGCCATTGCCGTTCCCGTTCGCGGGGGACTGGACGTGTGGAGATGGATTGGTGGTGGCAGCCGGGCCGATGGTGATAGCGGGCTTCTTCCCTTCCAGGTTCTGCACCGTGTCGTTGCGGCTCGCTTCGTAGCCTTCGGGCAGGTGGGCCAGGTCGAGGCGGTCGAGGTAGCAGATGGCAAGCTCGCGGAAGATGTAGTCGATCACCGAGGTGACCATCTTGATGTGGTCGTTGCCAAGCACGCGCCCCGACGGCTCGAACCGCGTGTAGATAAAGGCGTCCACGTACTCATCGAGCGGCACGCCGTACTGGAGTCCAAGCGAGACCGCGATAGCGAAGCAGTTCATCACGCTGCGGAAGGCCGCGCCCTCTTTGTGCATGTCTATGAACACCTCGCCCAGGCGCCCGTCCTCGTACTCGCCCGTGCGGACGTAGAGGTTGTGCCCCGCGATGGTCGCCTTTTGCGTATAACCTGCGCGGCGGTTGGGCAGCTTCTCTCGCCGTACCTCGCGCTGTGCGCCCTCGGCACCCGCCGCCGCTATCTGCATGACGCGCTGGGTGATAGGTATCCCCGCTCCCACTTCTTCCTCTTCCTCATCTTCGGCATCGTCCGCACCGAGGGAGTTGAGCGGCTGAGAGAGCTTCGAGTTGTCCCGGTAGATAGCGACCGCCTTGAGCATCAGCCTCCACGACTTCATATATATGTCCTCCACCTCCCCGATGGTGGTGGAGATAGGCATATTGATCGTCTTGGAGATCGCGCCGGTGATGAAAGGCTGAGCGGCTGCCATCATGTGCAGGTGAGCCGATGGAGAGATAAAGCGTGTCCCCTTGCGTCCACACCTGTTGGCGCAGTCGAAGACGGGGTAGTGTTCCGGCCTGAGATGCGGCGCGCCCTCTATCGTCATCGTGCCCGTAACGTAGTCATTCGCGGCGGCGATGTCAGCCTTCGAGAAGCCGAGGTGGGGCAGGAGGCCATCGCGGCTCGCTATCTGCTCGTCGGACATACCCAGGTTCGCCTTGCAGAACTCCTCGCCAAGCGTGAAGGGGCTGAAGGCGAACGATAGCTCGAACGCCGAGGGTAGCGCGGCTTCCAGTCTCCCGATAGCATCATCGTCGAAGCCGACTGCTCTTAGCGCGTCGTGGTCTATACCTGGCGCGCCCTTCAATGTGCCGTGCCCCACGCAGTACTTGACTATCTCATCTATCTCCTCTTCGGTGTAATCGAGGTAGCGCAGCGCAGATGGGACCGACTGGTTGATGATCTTGAAGTAGCCGCCGCCGGCGAGCTTCTTGAACTTCACGAGCGCGAAGTCAGGCTCGATGCCGGTGGTGTCGCAGTCCATGACCAGGCCGATTGTGCCGGTAGGCGCGATCACCGTGACCTGGGCGTTTCTATACCCAAACTTCTCACCCTTTGCCAGCGCGTCGTCCCACGCATCCTTAGATGCTGCCAGCAGGCCTGGCGGGCAGTTGGCGGGAGATATGCCCGCAGGCTTGACCGTGAGCTCCTCGTACTCGCCGTCGGGTGCGTTATATGCAGCTCGGCGGTGGTTGCGGATGACGCGCAGCATCGGTTCGCTGTTCGCCTCGTACCGCTTGAATGCGCCTATCTCAGAAGCGATCTCCGCGGAGGTGGCGTACGCAACCCCCGTCATGATAGCCGTGATAGCGCCGCAGAAGGCATACCCCTTGGGAGAGTCGTATGGTATCCCCAGGCGCATCAGGAGCGCGCCGAGGTTGGCGTACCCTAGGCCGAGCGTGCGGTACAGGTAGGAGCGCTCCGCTATCTCTTCACTTGGGTACTGCGCCATCGCCACGCTGATTTCGAGGGTGAGGGTCCAGAGTCGGCAGGCGTGCTTATATGCATCGATATTCAGCACCGTGTCGGGATGGCCGCTCATGAAGTGCATCAGGTTGAGGCTAGCGAGGTTGCAGTTGTGGGTAATCATACCCTCTGCAATGAAGGAATGGGTGATAGGTTCTGTAATGTCGTATACCATAGTCACCCCGTCCGGCTCGATAGATACCACACGGGAAGGGCGCGGGTTCTTGAGCGCGCCTCGGAAAGGCTGGCTCAATATCTCCTGAGCGCGGGCGTTTTTCTTAGCGGAGCAAGGGAACCCAACCAGCGTCAGGAATTTGCGTGACTGCTGGTTGTAGAGGTGCAGTTGGCCTTGTGGGTTCTTGCGTCCCTCAGGGTGCACCCAGGTTATGCGGCTCGTGATACCTACATCAGAAAGGAGTAGCTGCACAGAGCGGAGCATCTCCGGGGAGGAAGAAGCAAGCATGACTTCATCTTCCGTAGCATTGGGCCTGACGCTGCCGTCAGCAGAGAAGAGTCCCTGTAGATAGGCCACTTTGAGGTCATCGGCAACGTGATGGATAGCCGCAGGCACGTCCTTGTAGATGGCAGTCCCCTGTTTCATTCCGTATTCTTCCTGGAGGTAGCGCACCAGGGGCTGAGAACTGGACGTAATTTGCAGAACTCCATTCTTCTGGACACCCACATGGCAGGTCCGTTGCGTCTCGGTCTTCACTTCTGTAGCGACTAGTACCGAGCCTTGATCCAGTGCCATAGCGGGCATTGAGCCAGTACCGAATGGTCTAAGCTCTCTCGATGCGGGCGCGATTTGTCCAATTAACTCTTCGCGCTGCTCGCTTGCAACTGCTCTGTTGGCATGAGAAGCATTATATGTGCGAGCGTCTGCTATCAAGCGATTGAATTCAACCTCCATCATGCGGGCAGTTTCAGCCTCATTCGGCCCGAACACTAATGCAACATTGCCTTTGGAGAAAACCCCATCGCCGGATAACCAGCCGAGCAGTCGCCACCTGCTTATCTCCTCCTGGGAAGAGGTAAAGGCTACAGGATTGCCGCTCTCACGTATCTCGATGCGGTCTACACCTACCCGCAGATCCTCTACCTGCGTCCACTCGCCATCATCGGTAAGGAACTTATGGTCTGCTGTGGCTCTGATCGAACGCCCATCTTGGAGTGTCACACGGAATACATCGCGCTCTCCGACCCGCGTGACATAGGCTGGACGATGGGTTGTTAGACGACGGTGGTCGTGTTCTGAGTAGAGGTCGGTGGTTACATGCACCGTTTCACCCTGCTCTTGCGCGGTATAGAGATCGGCGACCGTTCGTAAACCCTTCGGTGTACTGACACGGGTCTCTGGAGCCAGGCATGCGGTATCATCGAGGAACATGTATTCGCTGCAAGGGTTCGAGCCATTGATGCGCCCATCGTTCGGGCAGGTATGCCACTCGTTGATGGTGGTGTCATACTGAACTCCTGGATCGGCGCTCGCCCACGCTGCCTTACCGATGCGGCTCCAAAGCTCGCGAGCCTTGAGCGTCTTGGACGGCTTGCGGTCCACGCGCCGGAGGAGGTCCCAATCGCTGTCGCGCTGTACCGCCTCCACGAAGGCGTTGGACATGCGCACGGAGTTGTTAGCGTTCTGGCCGGATACGGTGATGTATGCCTCGCTCTCCCAGTCCGTGTCATAGACGGGGAAGTTATATGTCTTCTCACCCTGCTCTGCGAGGGAGATAGCGCGTGCGATAATCCCGTCCGGCACGCCAGATACGCGAGCCTCTTTCAAAGTGCGCTTGTACGCCTTCTCCAGGCTTGGCTTATCAGCTTCTGAGCCACCTTCCTTAGCATGCCAGGCAGACATGATCAGGTTCAAATGCTTCTGGCAGATGATGGAGCCTGCGACCAGCGCAGCTACCTTCTGCTCCTCGACCAGCTTCCAGTCGATGAATTTCTCAACGTCGGGGTGGTCAATGTCCACGATCACCATCTTGGCCGCCCGTCGTGTCGTCCCGCCCGACTTGATAGCCCCCGCGGCCCGGTCCCCTATCTTCAGGAAGGAGATGAGGCCGCTGGACTTCCCCCCACCCGATAGCTTCTCGTTCTCTCCGCGGAGCGCGGAGAAGTTTGAGCCTGTGCCCGACCCATACTTGAAGATGCGAGCCTCCCGCACCCACAGGTCCATGATGCCGCCTGGGTTCACCAGGTCGTCATCTACGGACTGAATAAAACAGGCATGGGGCTGAGGTCTTTCGTACGCGCTGGTAGACTTGTTCAGCTCGCCGCTAGCCGGGTCAACGTAATAGTGCCCCTGCGCGGGACCCGTTATGCCGTATGCCCAGTGGAGGCCGGTGTTGAACCACTGTGGCGAGTTAGGCGCGGCGCGCTGCGTGGCGAGCATGTAGCAAGTTTCGAGGTAATAGGCGCGGGCGTCTTTCTCTGAGGAGAAGTATCCCCCCTTCCAGCCCCAGTAAGTCCAGCACCCCGCCAGGCGGTGAAAGACCTGGCGCGAGTCGCTCTCCCCTATGAACCGTTGCTCCTCAGGCAGCTTGCTGAGGGCTTCATCGTCAGGCTCCGAGCGCCATAGCCACTCAGGCACGCCCTCTTCGGGGACGCGCTTGAGGGCGGCGGCTACTCCTGCTCTCCTGAAATACTTCTGCGCCAGGATGTCGAGCGCCACCTGCGACCATGAGTCGGGCACCATGACATTCTCGGCCTTGAATACAACCGTGCCGTCCGTGTTGCTGATCTTCGACGTGCGAGGCACGAAGCTCAGCGTAGAGTATGGATCGGCGGACCTCACGAAATAGCGTGGTATGTGCATCGCAAACTCCTTGCAGTCTCTTTTTTCGAACGTTGCTCGAAACGATTTTACATATCCTTATCTATTTATTTTCTGACCGAAGGTCAGAAAATAAATAGATAAACAAAATGCCCTATCGTGCCGTTTTCCCCCTTGACTTACGCTCCTTGCGCTGCGGCCCCTCAGAGACGGCAGCGGGGAGCATCTCTACCGGGTGGGAGCCGGTGAGACCTTCCATTTCCTCTCGCATTTCCTCGAGATCTGCGAAGTTGCGGTAGACCGACGCGAACCGTATATAAGCCACCTCGTCAAGCTCCCTGAGCTTCTGCATCACCAGCTCTCCGATCTCGGTTGTTGACACCTCCGACATGCCGAGGCCGAAGAGCCGCGCCTCGATCTCGTTGACCGCTTCCTCGATACGGTCTGCTGGGACGGGGCGCTTGGTGCATGCTACTGCTATCCCTTTTTGGAGCTTGTCGCGGCTGTACGGGACGCGCGTGTTGTCCTTCTTGACCACGGTGAGACCGATGCGCTCGATGCGCTCGTAGGTGGTGAAGCGTCGCTTGCAGTGCTTGCATTGCCTGCGGCGCTTGATGGCGTCACCGTCCGCCGTGATGCGGCTATCGGTGACCTGGGTGTCTTCTCGGTGGCAGTACGGACAGTTCATTGATTTCCTCCATCCTGGGGACAAATATACTAGATATTGTGTATAGCATACTCTGTGCCCAAGATGTTGTGTACCCCTATATTATAGCAATAGATATTGTATGTCAATAGGGTTTTACACAATATTTAGTCGGATGGGGAAAATCCCGGTTAGTTTTCCACAAGATGTTGTAGGAGTTTACACTAACATTATAGCATCCATGGAACATTTGTTCAAGAATGTTAGGTAGCAATCTCATGTCAAACACATCAAAGTAGAAAAGTGATTACCCGCTAGTCCCGGAGAGGCGATAGAATTTAGCCCCATGCCGTAAGCCTGGGGTACGCTATCCATTTAGTCCTGAGCCCCGGAGGGGCGTCAGAATATTAGCGTCCTATGGGCGAGTGGTCAGACCGTAGGAAGACATGTCAAAATATGCTCCTGTATTGACGCGGCTGTTATAATCAGACTGGAGTGCCTTCAACCGGAACTGAGCTTTCGCGTCCGCGCTACTTCTAGCCGACAGTTTCGCGTGAGGGTAGCAGCGCCGCAATCTACGCTAATCTGGAAGCGCTCGTTGTAGCGGTTTGCCTTCTCCTACGTGTCCACAGTTGATCTCCAGAAATAGAAAGGAGCAGATCAAAATGGCAAAGAAAAAGCATATTATCGTCATCCTCCTATTGCTTGCAGTGTTCGGATTCGGCATGGTCCTGGGTGCTCCCGCCTCCTCCCCGCTCAATATGAGCCACGCAACAGTCGCCTATGCTGACGGCTGTGACGGACCTCACCCACCGCCTGATTTGGACTGTCCGAAATTGCCGACACCTACCCCAACTCAGGACCCAGGCCACTGATCCTAAAAGAGGGTAAAAACGAGGGTTCGGCGCAGCCGAACCCTCGTTTTTACCCTTCTGCCTAAAAGTCCCCATCTCTTATATATGGTGTCCCTCAGCATCCACCCCGCTACCCCCTCGCTGCCGGTCCAGATGTACGTACTCGCTCGGAGAGCGCCCACACACCTCCTGAGATGAGCGAGTGCCCCCCCAGCACGATTGGCACGCTGGCTGTAAGCACCGCCTCGGTTAGCTTGCGCACCCACCCGTCCGATATTTGCTCAGGTAGCAAGGCATCAGAGGCGAAGCGATCCGGTCGAGAGACGCTGAGTTGCTGGTGGGCGAACAGCACGCGTGAGTCGATGATAGCGGCATCGCAAAGCTGCTCAAGGGCTTCTATGAGACCGCGCACACCTTTCGCGTCCATGTAGAGTCCCAATAGCGAACGCACTTCCCCTCTAGCTTCCCGCCCACCCGCCTGCATCCCCCTCTCCTCGGAGAAGATGCGCGTCTGGCACGGCAGATTGACTTCCAGCCTGCGCCATACCCAGCTGCTCACCCTCCCCGCGACAAGCAGCTGTGAGCGTTTTCTTGACATAATATCATAAACGTGAGCCATATTCTCAGCAAGGCGTGGCATCGCCTGGGGGATGCCAGCCAGTAGCTGAGACAAAAGCGGGCCTGCCGACAGACCTGCCGGGCTGTGCGCATCTCCCGTATCCATCTCTCGCTTCGTGGACTGCCACAGGGTAGCGAGATCGGCGGGGGTGTCTATGTCGAACTGCGTGGCTAGTGTGCGTGGCAGAGCAGCGTACGGGAGACCTGCCCGGTAATATAGCCGCCATGCCAGGTCATTGTCCGTCGGCGGAAGCTCGATACGTTCGAGGGCAGATGCAGGGTAGAAAGCCACCATGTCGGCTGAGTAGAGGTTATTAGCCATCACGCAATGCCCCGCTCCGCTCACCGAGCCTGCCAGGCGCTCCAGCTCCTCAATTGTGCCGAGCGGCATCGCTCCACCACCGATATAGACAACGCGCTCAATGGCATGGCCTTTGCAGACCCGCAGCAACGTTTCTCCGAAGTGAAAAGTGTCCGCCTCACTACGCTCTATCTGAAGACGCACGTGTGAGGCTGTTTGAAAAATGGAGGTCGCCGAGGCCGCGAGCATGTCATCGTCTGTCACCAGCACCACCTGGGCAAACGCATCGCTACGTGACGCTAAAGTGAGCAGATCAAGCGCAGCCGCCTGCTGAGCCTGCACGACCAGCGCTTCAAGCGGCGTAGGGGCATGAAAAGCCCCACCCTGGAAGACCAGTAGGGTGGGGAGATCACTTGAGGTCATCTAAAACGCTCACTTTGAGAGATTAAGAGTATAGTTTCCTGTATCTCCATCGTAGGTGAACGTGCCTGCCCGCAATACATCGCGCCCGATGATACACTCTATCCGATGCCCAACCAGTGGAAGTTCAAGGGCCAGCACGGAGATAGGGCGTTCTCCCTGGAGGATGATGCGTACAGAGTATTCGAAGCTGGATACATTGGGGGAGGACGCTGTGGGCACAGATATACGTCCCGTTGGCATTATTCCAAGTCTGTTTATTACATCTGTGCGAATCACAGTTCGCCATGCACCAGTATCTACGATAGCACTAACAGCAATAGGCGATGGTACAGATTGATTACTCTCTCTTAATGCCCTCTCAAGAGCAGCACTTATCGTTACATCAGCGCGGACTATAGGCCCTTCTCGCTGCAAGAGGTCAGGCGATACATTATAGCTTGGCATCTAGACTTCCGAGGCATAAAGATAAGCCCCTTACGGAACTTCCGTTATGGTATGCTTTGGTGCGACCAAGCCTCCCCATCTTCTGATAGTGACACCATATCGGAAGGAGGAGGCGCAAATATTGTCTCGGTGAAGGTAATACCTTCGGGTATTACGCTTTCAGCTATCTCCTTCGCGAGAAAAGGCACATTACCCAGGCGGTCATAGCCTCCCTCTATGGCCTCGTCCTGTGTGTCAAAGATACCTAAGATGCCACTACCTTTGATGAGCACGAATTTCCCCATAAACCCGGCAAGTAGCTCGTGCTTCCTTTCCTCATATGTCCGAAGCTCCTCATCAAGCATCCTGCTCATCTTGGGTATCTCCGTGCCTGAGGCTAACCCTTTCTATTCTCTGGTGACTAACCGAACTCCGGCTGTATCAATCCATAATTGCCATCATTTCGCCGATATATGACATTCACCCGCTCGTCGCTGGCGTTCCAGAAGACGAAAAAGCTGTGGCCCAGAAGCTCCATCTGCTCTATCGCATCTTCCGGGAAGATAGGCTTGAAGCTGAAAGTCTTCACCCGCACGATGCTCCCCAGGTCGTCCTCTGTGGGAGAGCCATTGGTGGGGATTTCTTTCGTGCCAGGCCTGGAGCCATCATCATTAGTGGGCCGGGCGGGCGCGGCCATCTCTACCACAGATGGCTCATCGGTAGCCGGCTGGCTGGCAGGAGGCGACATCTTGCCGATGCCTGTAGTCCCTTTGCGCCGCCTGTCATAACGGGCTTTGAAGCGGTCTATCTGCCTCCCCAGGTGCGCCATGCACTGGTCAATCGCGGTAAGAAGCTCCGTATGAGACACCTCCGAGCGTATCAGGTCGCCCTGCCTCGTGTGTAGCGTGACCTGGGTGACGTACTGGAACCTGTTGGCGGTATGCCGCGCGGGCTGCTGGGAGACTATCACTTCTGCCGAGGTGAGGTTGTCGAGGTGTCGCGTGAGGCGCTCGATGCGCTTCTGCACCTGTTCCTCAATATCGGGCGCGAGTTTGAAGTTCTTGGGCCGGATTGTCGTTTCCATTAGTTCCTCCTACTGGAGAATTGGGCCATGTAGGAAAAAAGCGATGAGGCTCCTGGGGCGACAGATGTACGCGGCAGCCTACTCAGTCCTCAGTCCTCATCGCTCGGTCCTCGATGGGGTGCGCGTGGAGAGAATCGAACTCCCGTCGCAGGGCTTAGGACGCCCTCGCTCTGTCCCCTGAGCTACACGCGCGAGCGTAGATATCTACGAATTATACCCGAACCTTCTCAGCCTTTTCAAGTATCACGCTGCGGTTGATGAGGTCGTACTTCCCCCCCGCGGAGAGGGCAGTCACTGCCAGGGAGCCAATAGATAGCGCGTGGCCTGGCCTCGTCTTGTGCGCTGAATTGAGCTGCGCATGCGACCCGTCCACGAAGTAGGCCACCCCTGTGCCCTCGATGGTGCAGTGCTTGTTCGCATCTACCAGCAGGCAGGTGTTCTCATCCACCCCGATACCTAAAGCTTCCGGGTGTTCGGCGACGGCGGAGGCGAGTCGTGGGAAGCGCCCCCTCGCTCCAAAATGCGTATCTATAATAGTGTCCTCGCCCACCCAGCCGAGGCCACCTGACATCTGCACGACCCCCAGGCGTAACTCACCAGTCCCCCCACCAGCCACGATCATCGGCCTCCCCATGGCGGTCGCGCCCGCGCTGGTCCCGGCCACTATCGCACCTTGCAGGTAAGCGTGCCTTATCGCTTTCTCGGCAGGGGTGCGGTCAAGCACCTGTGTGAGGAGGTACTGGTCACCGCCGGTGATGTAGATACCCGCCGCACTCCCCAGAAGCTCAGCGATGTCGTCGTGGTTAGCCTCGTCATGGTTCCTGATGAGTGGAGCGTGCACTTTACTCCGCTCGACCCCCAGGCGCTCGAAAATGCGGCGGTAGTCGTCGGTGAGGACTGTCGGGTGGCGGGTGGCGCTGCTCACCAGTACGATGTCGCGCTGGCTCGAATTGGCCTCCGTCAGTGCTACGTGCTGGAGAAAGAGCTTTGCGATAGCCGCTTTGGGGTCGAGCCGGTCAGCCCCGCCAATCACCATGAGGTAACCTGGAGCCCGCCAGTCGACCTGGATAGTCTCCCCCGGCGGCACGCCGTTATGCGACACTATCTGCTTGCCTCTGCCACATCACTCAATTTCCTCTCCGCCCTTACATACGGTAAACGTTACAAAATTATACCGCACGCGGATTAGGCGTGGCAAAGAATTGCACGATGGACGACGGACGACAGAGTGAAGCGTAAAACGTAATTAATCACAAAGAACACAAAGACACAAAGGCCACAAAGATTATTTTGGGTTTATCCTCTTTCCAACAAGACCTTCTATTAAGATTGCTGTGCACACCCAATCTCTACCTTAAACCATTAATAAATCTTCGTGTTCTTTGTCTCTTTGTGTTCTTTGTGATTAATGAGTTACGCATCACGCATCACGTCTCACCCCGGTCGTCCGTCGTCTGTCGTCCGTCGTCCATCCGACCTGTACGTCTCCTGCGTAGATACCCCCGCCATCGCCTCTCTGAGGTTGCGCAGGCCGGCGGGGGAATTGTCGGGCATCGGCACGACGAACGAGTCGCTCTGCTCGATGGCGACAGTGCGGCTGGCCCGCCTCACCTGCTCCAGCGTGGCGTCCACGCGGTCCACGAAGACCATCACGAGGTCCCCTTCGCCTGCCATCTTCAGCGCGTGGGCGGTAGCTTCGGCCTCATCCCTCACTATCTCTATAGGTACGGTGGGGTTGGTGCGCCGTATCGTCTCCTCTATCAGGTGCGCCACCTCGTAAGGCTCGCGCCCTCTCAGGTCGTCATCTTCCCTGATGATGACGTGGTTGAAGGTGTTGGCGACGATAAAGCCAAGCTCCTGGATATCGGCGTCTCTCCTGTCGCCGGGCGCGGCTACCACACCGATGGCCCTGCGCGGGCGTATCTGCGCGATGGCCCCCTGCACTGCCTTGAGCGCATGGGGGTTGTGCCCGTAGTCCACGATCACACGAGCGCGGCCTACGTTGAAGATGTTGAAGCGGCCAGGTGCGCTCCTGTCGTCCGTCTGGAAGGTCCGCAAGCCGAGCCGTATCGAGTCGATAGGCACATCTGCGCCCCATGCCCCGGCAGCCGCCGCGAGCGCATTTTGTATCTGGAAGGGGATGATGCCGCCGTGCGTGGCCGGAATATCCACCGCCTTCATCAGCGTTGTCTCTTTTGACCCCTCCGCGAGTACGAGGTTCCCATCCCCAAAGTACACGCCTCGTCCCCCCGACGCCAGGTGCCGGGTCATTACCGCGGAGGCGCAATCCATCCCGAAGTAGATTACCTTGCCGGGGCAGTCCTCAGCCATGTCCGCCACAAGAGGGTCGTCTGCATTGAGCACGCCATATCCCTTGCGGCTCACGCTCTCTATAATCACGCGCTTCACGCGGGCGAGACGCTCCAGTGTATCCACCCCTTCAAGCCCCATGTGGTCATTGGCGACGTTCAGCACGATGCTTACCAGTGACCTGTCCCACGCGAGGCCGGAGCGCAGGATGCCGCCCCGCGCCGTCTCCAGCACCGCCACTTCCACCAGCGGGTGCTGTAGCACCGACTCGGCGCTGCGTGGCCCCGCCGAGTCCCCCTTGACGCGCCGCACGCCGTTGAAATAGATGCCATCCGTCGTGGTCATGCCGACATATTTCTGCATCGTCGAGTAGATGTGGGCGATCATGCGCGTGACTGTCGTCTTGCCGTTGGTGCCGCTTACTGCTATCAGGGGCACGCGGGCGTCTATCGCCTCCCCTGGGAAGAGCATGTCGATAATAGCGTCCCCCACCGGGCGCGACTTCCCCTCGGACGGGTAGACGTGCATGCGCAGGCCGGGCGCGGCGTTCACTTCCACTATGGCCCCGCCCTGCTCGGAGAGGGGACGCTTGATGTTCTTGCAAACCACGTCCACACCCGCGATGTCGAGGCCGATGGTCTTAGCGGCGAGCACGGCGATCATGGCGTTGTCGGGGTGCACGTCGTCTGTGAGGTCTACCGCCGTGCCACCCGTGGAGAGGTTGGAGTTATCGCGCAGGAGGACCATCTGGCCGGGCGGCGGGACGCTATCCCACGTAAATCCCTGCTTGGAGAGGGTAAGCTCGGCGGCAGCGTCTATCCTGATGCGCGTGAGGGCCGAGCCGTGCCCGCTCCCCCGCCGGGGGTCGTCGTTCACCATCTCCACCAGCTTGCGCACGCTGTGGAGGCCATCGGCTACCACCTGCGCGGGACGCCGTTGCGCCGCCGCCACCAGCTTGCCCCCCACCACGAGCAGCCGGCAGTCCTCCCCCTCTATGAACTGCTCGACAATTACCTCTTCCGAAATCTCCTGCGCGAGCGCCACCGCCTGCTTCACCTGCTCCTCGCTGGTGAGGTTGACGCTGACCGCCTTCCCCTGGTTGCCCGCGTACGGCTTGATCACAACAGGTCCCCCAATATCGAGGGCGACCTCCCATGCCTCTTCCGCGGTCGTAACCACCTCCCCCTCCGGCACGGGCACGCCCACCTTCTGGAGGAGGTTCTTGGTGAGGTCCTTATCGGACGCGATCTCCACCCCTATATTCGAGGTGTAAGTCGTCTCGGCGGCCTGGATGCGGCGGGAATGCGCTCCGTGCCCCAGCTGGACTAGCGACTGCTCATTGAGGCGGAACCAGGGGATGCCGCGCCTGCGGGCCGCGTCGACGATAGCCTGCGTCGAGGGGCCGAGAACGTGGCTCTCGGCAGTCTCGCGTATCTCCTCGATGCGCTCTGCCAGGTCGAAGCCGAGTGGCTGCCCCTCCGCCAGTTTCTCCGCCATCTCGACGGCGAGGTGTGTCGCAATCTTGGCCGCTTCGGGGTCCGTGTAATCCACCACGATCTGGTACTCGCCGTAGCGCCCCGTCTGGCGGGTGCGCCCGAACCCCACGTCTATGCCAGCGAGCGACTGTAGCTCAAGGATGATGTGCTCGATGATGTGGCCCATGTAGGTGCCAATCCTCATGCGCTCAAGGAAGCCGCCGGGACGCCCCTCGGAGCAGCGATGCGTCCAGAGAGTTGGGATGGACTCTACCAGCCGCTCCGTAAAGCCTGGCAGCTTGTTGGAGGGGAGCTTCTCGTACTTACCGATGTCGGTCAGTATTTCGAGCACGGGCCGGTAAGCCCAGATGTTGGCTCCCGTGAGGGTCTTTATCCGCTTTACCTTGATATCGCCCATCTCTGCCACTCTTCCTCTCTATGGTTCCCAATATGATAAGGGTTGAGTGGGCTTTGCGCAACCTGTTGAAGGACGAAGGACGAAAGACGAAAGGCGAATTAAACACAGAGACACAAAGGCGCAGAGGACACACAGAGACGTCTGATGGTAAAGCGTCTATTATGTAGGTAACGGTCTAGAGCGTCTAACAAAGTCGGGTTCTTGTATGGCGAGATAGCGATTAGTAATGTGCCCAGATAATCCTCACCCGGCATCCAAGGATGTCCTGGAGTTTCTCAAGCGCGTCTTGACTTAGTTCAAGTATAGGATCAATGAATACTGGTTTGTACAGTTCGAGGACGAATCGAGCGAAACCCGCAGGCATTTCATATTGAAGGTCATTCAGAGAGCTTTCAGTATGGCAGCAAGGAGTGATTATTCTGAGGTCTGCGAAACGCTTTTCGTAAGCCTTGTCCATCACCTCATGCCACCATTTGATGGTAAGTTCAGATGAGCAGCAGGGGCATACGATTCGCTCGAAGTTCCCACCCTGGTCAATAAACTCCACATGCTCTATGACTTTTGTAGTTATGTCGCGCGAGGGATCCGGATTGGGGAGAAGTAGGGATTTTAGAAATACTGCCGCTCGCTCTCGTGACAAGGCATCGGGCATGTATTCCGGATTTATGGGTATCAGTCTGAGGATGTCCGCCGACACGATTTCCCCTCCTTGTTTATATTCGACGCCCTTCTATCTCATGCGGAACTCCTGCCCCGCTCTCGTCCAATTCTCTACAAGTCGCTGCCGGTCAGCACTATTTCTTACATACTGCTCCATGTAACCACACCGCGCGCATAAGTAGTTATCGAATTCGACTAGATGCGGAGCGAAGATGCCAGCTTTGACCGCCACTTTCTTATGCACAAAAACATTCCCCCTTTTGGGCATACCTGCATCCGTATATATCTCATTGGACCCGCACTTTGGGCAAACTCCATCCGTCATAATAGGTCACATCCTCTCCCCGATTTCAGGGTTCTGCACCTCACCACATGGTTTTGAAAGACGTACTTGAATTCCAAATATAGTCTACGCAAGGTGGGAGGGTTAGCTTGTGGAGTTGTCATGGCTATCCTGTTCTGTAGCATCAGGTGAGGACCAAGACGCATCTTGTGTTGGAGGCACGCCTGCGTATTTCGAGCCATCAGGCATAGTAGCGCCTTCGAGCGAAAGTGCGCTGGCGAGTTGTTCGTTTGTCACTCGAGCACGACTGAGATCTGCTTCGGTAAGGTTAGCTTCACTAAGGTTTGCTCCCATAAGCAGCGCCCCTCTAAGTTTTGCTCCATCAAGACTTGCTTGGCTGAGATCTGTCTCTCTAAGTTCTGCATAACTAAAGTCAGCTCCACTAAGGTACGCCACAGTAAGGTTTGCTCTGGTAAGGTTCGCTTCGGTAAGGTTTGCTCGAATGAGGCCCGCCACACTAAGATCCGCTTCAGTAAGATTTGCTCCCATTAGGTCAGCCGCAATAAGCTTCGCTTCATTGGCACTTGCTCGGCTAAGGTTCGCTCTACTGAGGTTGGCTCCGCCCAATGAGATAAAACTGAGGTCAGCCTTTTGCAGGCTCGCCTCCTCTAGGTCAATGATCGGCTTCTCGCCTTTAATAAGGCCCATTTCATATAGAAACTGTACTATGTATCCCTTGCGTGCCCCATCTTCCCCTAGCGCTCGGAACAACGTCAAGGTTCGCGCCCGTGCTACTTTCCTTACCAAGTCTTCAGGCGCTGATGAGGTAAGCCCCTCGTTTACCAAGAGTTCCGACATGCGGTCCAGGTAGACTTGCACCAACGCCTGCCGCAGTGCATCATCAGCCCGCTCTCGCTCCTCCTTAGCGCGATTAGTAGCAAGCTCACGGTCCAGGTCGGCGCGCTTGTTGGCCTCCTCACGTTCCTGCCTGGCCCGCTTAGCCGCAATCTCTTGCTCGTTCTTACGCTCGGCGCGACTGAACGCAAAGCCACCAACAGCCAACACTAAAGGCACTCCCAGCAATCCCAGCCAGTCCCATAGCGTCCTGGCACGCTGGAAATTCTCGCCACCCTGGTACGCATCAAACCCTGAGTCGGGCCACCAGTATAGCGAGAGTACAAGCGCCAATAGTAGAACAACCCCAACCATCCTACCCTGCCATGTCCCAATGATCCACTTCCACGCTCTCATAAATAGGTTGTCTTTAGATTGCTCCCCAGGTGTTTGCTCCATAGCACCCCCATGCAAACTAGTAGGGGCGGTTCGCGAACCGCCCTGGATTGAGCAGGCATTCTCCCCACCAGGACGGTTCGCGAACTGCCCCTACGGATTACATCACTGATTTTGAAATCTGCTCTAATAACGCTTAACAAAACCAACTGATACCCTCTTTCGTCTATCATCCCCCACCTAAATTTCGACCCTGTAGTACCCATACGTCGTGGTTACTTTGAAGCCACAAGACCTGTACAAGCCGATAGCATTCGTGTTGGTAGTCTCTACTTCGAGGGCGAAGCGGGTCCAACCTTCGGACATCAGGCGCTTGATGGTCTGGGTGAAGAACTGCTTCCCAAGCCCTCGCCCCCGGTACTCCAGCAGCACACCGAAAGCGTAGATGCCGATTTTCTCGCCCAACGCGAATGCCTTGAGCGTGGCGATAGGCATCCCTTCCAGGCGAGCTATGTAGAACGATTGAGTTGGGTCTTTTATGTCCTCCAGCAAATGCCGACGTGTCTCCTCTTCCGGGCGATCAAGCGCAAGAGCGGTCAGGTGAGCCAGCGTATCTACGTCCCCAGGAGCTGCCCTGAAAGAATCAAGCCTGTCATCCTGCTTGACCGACTCTCCCCAACCTGCCTCCGGCTCCAGCTCCATGTGATGCTCGGAAAAATCGTACTCCGCGCTCATGGTAGCGGCAACAAAGCCCTTGCCCGACTGCGAGGCCTCTTCGCGGATTATGAGGAAATTCGTTACGGAGCGCCTCCTGTATTCGTCAATCGCCGCGGCCAGGAGCGCCCTGCCGATGCCCCTGCGCCTGTGCTCAGGATGGACCATCCCGCAAAGCTCTTTATAGTCGAGGCTGCAAAAGCCGACGAGCGCCCCACCCTCGTAATAGAGAAACCTGTTCGTCTCCTGGCCCCCACCAGGAGCAACCCCAAGCCCCAGCTTCAAATCCAGCCCTTCATAGGCGTTGCAGATGTCCGCAAGCAGCCTAGCATCACCCGCCTCTTCCTCGCTTAGCTCTTGCCTCCCTAGCAAACCATGCTTACTTCCCGCGGTCATACATATCTCCTTATGGCAGTTGTAAGTAGCTCACACACCAGGATATAGTACCATACCACCAAAGTTCTGGTAGAGTCTGCCCGGCAGATAGTCGAGGGGAATCGTGTAGGGGGCGACCCTTGTGGTCGCCCTGGCAGAAGAAATCGTAAGGGGAACAGGGCGACTACAAGGGTCGCCCCCTACAATTGATTTTCATTAGGTGCCGGGCAGGGCCTCTGTATGACACGCATAGAGGTTTGACACTCTCCTATCCTTGACATACAATTAGCGTCCAATAGCGTCCAATCGGCATCGCCATCTGTTCATATCCCCATATGTGAAGAGGAGATCTAAGCCATGAGTTTTTCAAAAGCTATTCAAAGCCATCCTTCCGGCCAAGAGTGCTGCGTCGATGGAGGCCGATTCCCGTGCCTGGATGATGCGATGCCCCAACTGCGGCCACGAGCGATCAGTCTGGGAGATGGGCGGTATCCGCTGGGGAGCCGCCGGGGAGCCGAGACGACGTCTACTCTGCCCACAATGCGGCAAGAAGGGGTGGCACAAGACGTATCGCAAGCAGGAAGAGCCTGCGACCGAGGAACAGACCACGTAATCCCCTCTTGGCACAACCTATGCTCAACATACCTGTGGAACCCACCATAGGAGGTACTACACCATGAAAGTCGAGATCATCTACTGCCAGGAATGACACTACGGGCCACGCGCCGTCAGTTTGGCGGGCGAGCTAATAGAAGCGTATGGCGACGACCTTGAAAGCATAACCCTGGTCAGAGGCTCCAAAGGCCGCTTCGACGTGTTGGTGAACGGACAGCTCCTCTTCTCCAAGCACATGACCAAGCGCCACGCGGAGCCGGGAGAAATCGTGAGCCTCCTCCGCCGCAAGCTGGCCGCCTAACCTGGACGACGGACGACGGATGATTTAATCACAAAGACCACAAAGGCCACAAAGAACACAAAGATATTTATGGTTTTGTTCACCGTAGAGACGCAGTGAAAGGTATGGTACTGCCAATCCCAATAAATCTTCGTGGCCTTCGTGTCTTTGTGTTCTTTGTGATTAATCAATCTGTCGTCCGTCGTCCGTCGTCCGTCGTCCGCCCGCTTGACTGCCCCCACCCGCTCTTGTACAATGGGTCGAAACTCACAGCGCGGTGAGCATCCGCCCGGCAGAGCAGCCGGGGAGTAACAAGGAGGATACCCCAATATGGAAACCCTTGAGAAGAGTGGCACTCAGCAGAGCGCCGGGGACAAGAACGGCAGCCAACCTGCTACAGAGAAAGTTACGCGGCCCCGCCTGGAGGACCTCGACCTCCCCACCGGAAAAAAGGCCCGCCTCCACAGGCTCATGTACGAGCACGGACCCGGCAACGGCACGATGATGCTCCTCCCTATCGACCAGGGGCTTGAGCACGGCCCGATAGATTTCCTCATCAATCCCCCCGCGCTCGACCCTGAGTTCCAGCTGAAGCTGGCGGTCGAGGGTGGGTTCTCAGGCATAGTGTTCCACATCGGCCTCGCCACCAAGTACATGAACAAGTACGCGGGCAAGGTCCCTCTCGTGCTGAAAGTCAACGGCAAGACCAACATCCCCTCAGATGCCCAGCCTTTCTCCACCCTCGACGCCACCGTCGAAGATGCCGTTCGCCTGGGAGCGGATGGCGTCGGCTATACTCTTTACGTCGGCTCTCCCCGCCAGGACCAGGATATCCTCCAGATGAACCACGTCCGCCAGGAGTGCGAGAAGTACGGGATGCCCCTCATCGTCTGGGCCTACCCTCGCGGCGAGGCAGTCAAGACGAAGGGTGGCAACGACTCCCTCTACGCGGTTGACTACGCGGCCCGCCTGGCGCTCGAGCTGGGTGCCGACGTGGTGAAACTGAACGTGCCCGACTATGAGAAGTCCAGCCCCGACCAGCCCAAGCCTTACAACACTATGGAGCTGGGCTATGCGGGCGTGGTGAGCAAGGTGGTCGCCTCCGCGGGGCGTGCCCTGGTGCTCTTCTCCGGCGGCAGCAAGGTGAGCGACGAAGACCTCATGCTCAAAGCGCGCACCACTATGGAGAACGGCGCTACCGGCCTCATCTTCGGCAGGAACCTCTGGCAGCGCCCCATGAACGAAGCGCTCGAAATCAGTGAGAAGCTGTTGCAACTGATGAGGAGCGTGTAAACCCCCACACTTCAGCCAGGAATAGATCACCCATCAAAATGAGCGCCGCAGGCGCTCATTTTGATGGGTGAAGACAAGGCCGTTCCCTCCGGGAAAGCGCTAAGTGGAGGACCAGCATCAGTTGTCTAGATGTGCTAAAATATTCTCGCGCGGGTGCTGCCTTATTACGCTTTTTATAGCTGCGCGGATGTCCCTATTACCGGCTTGCATCAACGGGAGGAGAGGATAATGCGAAAGTATCTATCGATTGTGGCGCTATTGCTGCTCGTGTCTGTTACCTTGACCGCCTGCGGTCTATCAGAGGCCGAGACGAAGTACAATGCAGGTACAGACAAGTTCAACGCAGGGGATATAGATGGCGCGCTTGCCGACTTCAATGAGGCGATCAGGTTAGACCCAAACCTCGCGGTCGCATATATGAACCGGGGCGCGGTGTGGGCCACAAAGAACGAACCGGACAAGGCCATCGAGGACGAAACCAAAGCGCTGGACCTTAAACTGTCGAGAGTTGAAGACCAGGCGACCGCCCTGGTCAACCGCGCAGGTGCCTATGCAGCAAAGGGGGATTTCGATAAGGGTATCGCTGATGCGGACGAAGCTATCAAGGTCAGGTCGGACTACTCGAAGGCATTCTACATAAGAGGCATCTGCAATATGTCTAAGCAGCAGAACGACGCGGCCATCACCGACTTCAAGAAGGTCATTGAGCTGGCTAAAGATTCGTCCGAAGGGAAGGCCGCTCAACAATACCTCGATCAGCTACAGGCTCCAACACCTTAATGTATCTGTAATAGCGAAAGTAAAAAGAGTGTCATTCCGAACGAAGTGAGGGATCTCCGAGTTCGTCAGGTGGCTAGAGCTTTAGATTCCTCACTTCGTTCGGAATGACATGGGGAGATGTGCTTCAGCGTATTAACCTCCCAGTTGCCCATCTTTTGCCGGCTCGCAGATCACTTCTTAATATCCATCTCCAGAAAGGAACCATCTATGGGTAGAAGACCTGGGATACTCCAACGCTTCAGGATGCTCATCGCCCGGCTTTCCGGGCGAGTAGATAAACAAGGCAACATCAAGCCGCGTGAGGAGGGCGATACTTTCAGGACTATCGTCGCGCTCATGATTGCCCTCGTGACCATCCTGGGCGCGATAGTGGCCTGGCGCTCTGCGGTTGCGGGCACCTTCGCGGGCAACACCGAGGACTCCGGCCTCCTCGCTTCCCTCAACCTCCAGGAGGCGACCACTACCGGCAGCATCAAGGCGAGCCAGCACCGGGCGGCTCACCTTGAATACTTCCGCTACCTTCAGCTTGCCCTGACGGAGATAGACCAGGCGAACGCCGAGATCGCGGAGCGCACCGAAATCACCGAAGAAGAGATAAAGGAGATACTCCGCCCCATCATCGAGAATGCCGACCTCGCTATCACCAGCCGCAACTTCTTCGAGGTGCGCTACCTCGATGAGAACAACAACTATGACGCCGAGCGCGAGCGGGCCGAAAACCTCGCTGAGGCGGCGCTGGCTAAAGACCTCGACCCTGAGCCGCAGTTCGTCACCGCCGACCAGTATCGTGCCAGGTCGGTCGCCCTCATAGCGACCCTCGTCATATTAGCGATTTCGCTCTGGCTTTTCGCCTTCGCCGAGACCATCGACAAGCACCCTGTCAAGTACGTCATGGCGCTGGGTGGCCTGGTATTCATATTGTTGGGTGGAATTGACGCCTGGGCGATAGAGGCAGACGCGGCGCTGCCCGACATATATCGCGCCTCGGAGCTTGTCTCTCTCATAACGGGCGTGGTGCTTATCATCTTGACTACCGCGCTTGTCGTTTTCACCCTGATAAGGCGCAGGAGCCGCCAGCCTGCCTTCGACCCTCACAGTGCCCCAGCTTATGATATGCATAGCGACCCGTCCCGCCGAAATGGTGAGGAGTCCGCGACTGAAGGGCGCTTCAAAGAAGTGGTCACCGTGCTCATTGCGACACTGACCCTCTTTGCCGCTGTTGTCGGATGGCTCCAGGCCGACGCCGGCGCGAAGGGGGACCAGGCGATACGCGATGCTCAGCGTTTCGCGTCGGAAGCGCTCGGCACCGAGTCCACGGGTAAGGCGCTGGTCAATTTCCAGTATGGCTCTGCGTATCGCACCTGGGAGGAGCTTCTCGTTGAAGCCCTTTCGGCGGAGACTGTGGGCGATGGCCGCACAGCCGAACGCCTTCGCAACGTTATGACGGAGACGCTCAGGCTGAGTGAGGAGCTTGCGGCCCCCGTGATCATTTCTGACGACGAGGAGGCACCGCCGCAAGAGACGCCTATCCCCGCACCGCAGCTTATGGCACCCCCCTACTTCGACCCCAAAACGCAGTCCTTCCCCGACGTGTCGGGCTATGAAGCGGACGTCTACCTCACGAAGCGTACAGAGCTGTCGGAGCGCTCCCGGCTGTCGGGCGACCTCAACAATATCTGGGAGAACAAGGCCAACGCCTACATCGTCCACCTGACGCTGCTGGCGGCGGCGCTGGCCCTATTTGGCCTCTCTCTCTCTTTCTCCGGTTTGGCGCGCCCCGTCTTCGTGACCGTTGGCACGGCGATCAGCCTGGTAACTGTGGGGTCGGTCCTTTCCGTCTTCGGGGAGCCTGTCAAGTACATACCCGACTCGGCTGTAGCGGCATATGCTCGCGGGGTGGGGCTCAATTGGCGAGGTGATGCTCATGGCGCGGTGGCCGCTTTCGACGAGGCGCTGAGCCTATCTCCCGGTTACGCGAACGCCCTTGCAGGTAGAGGAGAAGCTCACCTCGCTCTCGCCAGCCCCGAAGGGCACATAGCCGCCGCTAAGGACTATGAGGAGACCCAGGCCGCAGGCCAGGACGACGCCAAGGTAGCCTGGAACCTCGGTTGGATCTATTACCTCCAGGGGCGCTTCGAGGACTCTATCAAGATGAGCCGCCATAGCCTGGAGCTTGACCCCAAACAGTCAGCCGTGCGCCTCAATCTGGCTATCGCTCAACTCGCCTCAGGGAAGATTGACGAGGCAAAAGCTGCGTATCGCGACGCCATGAGCAAGGTGACGCAGCAGGTGGCCGACATAAAAGCCTCAGGCAAGAAGGTACCGCCATCGCTCTGGTTCTTCCTCGACGCGGGCGGGCGCGACCTGGAAAGCCTATTCTTCCGCCTCGAGAACCTGACCCTTACCTGGATAGAAGCGCCTCCCAGAGAGACCATCGCCAACCCTGAAGCAGTCCAGCAAGCCGCCGCCGAAATGTTCCGTGACCTGAAGAGCTTGATCGCCTCGCTCGAAAATACGGGTCGAGCGCCGGAAGGGGAGGTCAGCGCGGTGATTGGTGCATTCCAATTTGGCGCCAAGTCGTCCACCGACCAGGAGGAGTACAGCTTTGCCGAATCGTTCCCATCTCCGGTCAAAGAGATAGTCACCAAATACAGTTTCGAAGGGATGCAGAACGGCCAGACCGTGCAGTGGAAGGTCTTCCTCAACGGCTACGAGCGCCCGGAGTACCGGATCAAGTACGTTTGGGACAAAGGTGAGAGCGGGGAGGCCGAGCAAGTCTTTGGCGAGGAGTACTCCATCAGCAACGTCTACTCCTTCGACCCAGGGGACTACATCGTAGAGATGTACGTAGACAACCTCTTCGCCCAGATAAGCAGCTTCGACATCCAGCCCTATCCAACCTCGCCTTAGCGAGAAGCATTCTCTTTCTCTTCAAAATAAACATCACCGAAATCGCAGGTTTCGGTGATGTTTATTTTGAATCTTAAGCCCCCCGCAGGAGGCGCACCATCTCGCGCACCGAAGGGCGCTTGCCGTATAGCAGCACTCCTGTGCGGTATATCTTCGCCGCCACCCACGCGAAGAAGAGGCAGCTCGCCGCCAGCAAGAGGATCGACAGCGCCACCTCCCACCAACTGGGGTTGGAGAGCGCAACCCGTATGAACATCAGCATTGGCGTGAAGAATGGGACGAACGACAGCGCCTTCACCGCATCCGCTTCGGGGTTGCTCAACGACCAGAAAGAGAGGAGGTAGGTAGCGACCATCACCAGGGTAATAGGCGTAGTGATGCTATTCACATCCTCGCTACGGTTTACCAGGGAGCCAAGCGCCGCGTACAGGCACGCGATCAGCAAGTATCCGAGCACGAAGAAGAGCAGGAAGAATATCAGCGTTGTAGCGGGCACCGCTGCCAGGTTCACGCCCGCCGTCTCTAGCGTATTACCTAGCGACCCGCTCAGGAAGAGCACCACCAGCCCCGCCGCTACCCATATCGCATACTGCGTCAGGCCGAGCAGGCCGACCCCGAACACCTTGCCGAGCATCAATTCGATGGGACGTATAGCGGTGATCAGTATCTCCATCACGCGGCTGCTCTTCTCCTCCACTACGCCCATCGCCACCTGGATGCCGTACATAAGCATGGTGATATAGAGGAGCACAAGCAGCACATACACAAGCCCCGCTGACTGGGCAAATTCCTTCTCATCTTTGAGGGTGCCCGCGACGATTGGCTCAACTTTGAAGGGAGGCGTGGCGAAAAGGTTCTGCGCTTGCTCTGGAGTGATGCCGCTCTCCTGGAACCTCGCCTGTATCGCCGCCGTGCTCAGCAGCGCGAGCAGCCGGGCCGATGTAGACTGGCTGGGCCGGTCCTTACCCTGGTAGCGGAAGCTGACGTTGCTCGCCTTGTCTCCCTCCACAATCACGTAAGCGTTCAGCGCGCCGCTCTTCACCCGCTCGCTCAGCGCGTTCAGGTCTGTTGTGTCGGCCTTGACGAAAGTTATGCCTGTGGAGACTGGCACGCCCGGCTGCGACAGCCCCGCGCTTGGGTCGGGCGTTGGCACTGGCCCCGTGTCGGCGGGCAGATATGGATAAATGATATTCCTCGAATCGACAATAGCAATCCTCTGATTGCTCTGCGACTCCAGGAGCTTGAATAGCGTCGGCAAGAACGCCAGGGCCAGAAACCCGACTACCCCCAGTATGGTCCCAATGATGAAGCCCGGACTCTTCATCCTCTGTGTATATTCGCGCTTTATGATAAGCCTTATATGTCGTAAGTTCATCCTCTCCTCGCAAGTCCAGAGTCCAAGACCATCTAAACGCCAAGACGCCAAGATAACCAAGAACGCCAAGATTCTAATTATTCACCGCAGAGACGCAGAGGTTATATGGAATTACGAATTACGAGTTGGACACTAATCTCACGCATCACGCATCACGTTTCACTCTATCGTCCGTCGTCCGTCGTCCGCCCTATCCCTCCGTCAGCACCACACCCCCAGGCATCGTGCCTTCCTCCTTGAGCTGCTCAACGGCGCTGGGGTCGGCGGCGGCTACGGCTTCTATGAATATCTCTTGCAGCGTTGGCTCTACGACCTCGAAGCGGCTAACAGGGCCGGGGCCATGCTCCATCGCTGTTCGCAGGACCTGGTCTGAGGTCGCACCGTCGCCCATCTCCAGGCGCAAAGTATCGTTATGCTGGCTCTCTAAAGTCACTTTGAGGGGTGCGAGGGAAGTAAGAAAAGTATCAACGCCGAGAGCTTGCCCATTATTGGGAGCCGCGAATTCGACCTCCACCAGCTTGCGCCCTGACTTGCGTCTGAGGTCTGAAAGCAGCCCTGTGGTTAGCAGCCGCCCCTTATGGATGATAGCTACGTGGTCGCAGACTGCCTCTACCTGCTCGAGGCGATGGCTGGAGAAGATGATGGTGCGCCCTTGCGCTTGCCTTTGCATAAGTGTCTCACGCAGCAGCTCGGTGTTGATTGGATCGAGGCCGGAGAACGGCTCGTCCAGGAGCATCAAGTCCGGCTCGTGCAGGATGGCCGCCAGCACCTGCACCTTCTGCTGGTTCCCCTTGGAAAGCTCCTCCACTTTGCGATTCCAGGCATCACCGAGGCCGAGACGTTGCAGTTGGGCGCGCGCTCGCTTCGTCGCTTCGGGTGCGCTCACGTCATTCAGCCCCGCGAGGAATACAAGCTCCTCCCCCGCTTTCATCTTGGGGTATAGGCCGCGCTCCTCCGGCAGATAGCCAAACGCGTGCCTGGGCACGTCGTCAATGGGCGTGCCGTTCCAGGTAATATTTCCCGCGTCAGGCCGCAGGATGCTCAGTATCATGCGGAGGGTAGTGGTCTTCCCCGCGCCGTTCGCCCCCAGCAGCCCGAACATCGAGCCTGATGGCACCGTGAAGCTGAGGTCGTCTACGGCCACCACCTTCTGGAATGCTTTACGCGCCCCGTTCAGCACCAGGCCGCTCTTTTCTCCGCTTATCAAGCCGTACCTCTCTTTTCTAAGGCAAACGCATCTAGATCGGTGCAGTGAACGGAACCGCCAAGACGCCAAGAGCGCCAAGATTCCGCCAAGATTATTTCTGGATGTTACAGCAATTATAGCTGAGAAGCGGAGGGGCTACAATGAACGCTTACAGTTATAGTGTACAATGGTCTTCTATGATCCCCTTGCGTCTTTACGTTCAAGTATTACTCCTTGAGGAGAAGGTTCATGTCTGATTTATCGCTGTTAGGTCTTTTTGCCCACCCCGACGACGAGCAGTTGATGAGTGGGGTCTTCGCGCAAGCCGCTTCGGAAGGTATAAGGACCGGCCTCGTCTGCGCGACGCGTGGCGAGGCGGGACAAATACATCCTTCGGTCGACGCGACCCGCGAGAACATCGGCCAGGTGCGCGAAGCGGAGTTGCGGGCGGCTGCGGTGGTGTGCGGCATAAAGGACCTCTGGTTCCTGGACTACCGCGACTCGGGCTGGGTCGACACGCCCGACAATGACGACCCTGCCAACTTTCACAATGCCGACCATGACCAAGCGCTCGGCAAGGTGGTGGCGATTGTGCGCGAATTCAAGCCTACTATCATGGTCACCTTCGACCCGCAGGGAGGCTATGGCCACCTAGACCACCTGAGGATACACAAGCTCGCGACGGAGGCATTCACCACAGCCGCCGACCCGCTCCTTTACCCCGAAGACCGCGAGCCGTGGCAGACCTCTCGCCTCTACTATTCAACCTTCTCTCGCTCAGGCATGGAGGAGTTCCGCGACTTGATGCTGCAATATGACTCCGATTCCGACTTCCTGAAGCTCGATTTCTCAACTTTCGGTTCTTATGACGATCAGATTACCAATGAGATCGACGTGCGCAAGTGGATGGATGTGAAGCAGCGCAGCATGCGTCACCACCGCACGCAGACCGCCGACATAGAGCGATGGAGCATCCTTCCCCCTGACCTGGCCGAGAAGATGCGGGGCACCGAATATTACATGCTGGCCGCCGGAGTCCCCTTACCGGATAGGCCGGAAGGGAGAAGCGACCTCTTCGCAGGGCTGAGGTGAAACGTGATGGCACGCATTCTGCCAAGCTATAACTTCTCTAATTCGACAAGCAAGGTGGTCAAGGACTATGCCTACTGACAACAGTGAAGAGAGTACTAAGACAGCATCCAGGGAGAGGAGAGATGGAGTTAAGCCTGCCCCACGTACTCCCCCCACGGCCAGCGCCGCTGACCTTGAGGCCCGCAATAGACAACTCCGCCCAAACCAGAGTCTCAACCAATCGACAAACATAGGCGCTCCCACCGAGGATGAGCGCCTCCTGGAGAGGGCGCCTAAGGCTGAGGACTTCACCCGTTCCGATACCTGGCGCGTGTTGCGTATCATGGGCGAGTTCGTGAGCGGGTTCGACACGCTGGCGACGCTCGGCGCGGCTGTAACGATCTTCGGCTCGGCGCGTGTTACGGAGGACGATCCGGTCTACTGGACGGCAGTAGAGCTTGCGCGCAGCCTGGCAGAGAAAGGCTTCGCCGTCGTTACGGGGGGCGGGCCGGGTATCATGGAAGCCGCGAACCGTGGCGCTAAGGAAGCGGGTGGTATATCGGTCGGCTGCAACATCGAGCTTCCCTTTGAGCAGGGCACCAACGCTTATGTTGACGTTTCGATCAACTTCCGGTATTTCTTCGTCCGCAAGGTGATGTTCATGAAGTATGCGGAGGCGTTCGTCATCTTCCCAGGTGGCTTCGGCACGATGGATGAGCTATTCGAGGCCTTGACGTTGATCCAGACGGGCAAAGTCAAGAACTTCCCGGTCATCCTCTTCGGCAGCCATTACTGGAAGGGTCTGATCCACTGGATCAAGGGGGTCATGCTGGCGGAGAAGAAGGTTTCCCCGGATGACCTGAAACTGCTCGTAATTACCGACTCGGTCGAGGAGGCGTGCAAGCACATAGTGGACTGTTACAACGACCACTGCTGGGAGACCGAGGCCTCCTCAGAAGCGGCCAAAATCCAGGGTGAGCTACGAGATTCACCCGACGAACTTAGGACACCTGACGGCAACTAACGATAGAGATTGCACCGCAGAGGCGCAGAGTACATTGAGACAACAAAGAGAGGCTGGCTTGTGAAGGCCAACCTCTTTTCATGCTTTATGACGATTCGATCCACAGCTTGTACCGCTTGTTACCTATCCGCCTGGCGGTTATGCGCCTGTGGCAGTTCGCGCAACGTATGTCGCATTTGTCAATTTCGGCCTTGATCGTTTCCCACCTACCATATTTTTGGATCAAGTCAGCAAGATTTCTCTTCTTCTCGCCTCGAACGTGATCGAACTCCAGGACAAGGGGTCGGTTTCTCCACAATCAACGCAAGGATGCTGTAACAGATACTCAAATATAAGTTCGGCATTTCTTTGGGCCGCCGCTTGCTGGCGCAACAGTTTTCGTCGCTTGTATTCCTCTCCTCCCCGTATATAGATGTCAGCATCAATGCCCTTCTTGCAAAGCTTACAATATAATTGCCGCCCATCCTTGAAACGTGAAGAACGGTGAAACTCATCCTCTTCCTTTTCGATTTTGCATCTAATACAGACTTTCATTTGTCATGCCGGAAGTTGCTAGTTAGGAGTGAATAGCGAGCCTGATAGCTCAAGCTCGCTAACTTTATTGGTCGGGGTGGCGGGATTTGAACCCACGACTCCTTCGTCCCGAACGAAGTGCGCTACCGGGCTGCGCTACACCCCGTCATTGTGTGAATTATACCAGAGCGTGCCTGGGGTGTCAACGTAAAGATGACCTCCGAACCGTTGGCCTCGTCGGTTATAATAGATGTATGGCCCCTCTTACGGGGCTGCTGTTTATAGATAATAGGAATAGGAGAAACCGCGATAATGGCTATAACAGAAGCAGATATAGAGCAAACAATCGCTGCCCAGGCTGGAGATGACGCCGCTCCAAAGAGGAGCTTCGAGCGCCGCACCCTCCCCAACGGGTTGACCGTCATCACAAAAGAGATGCACTCCGCGCCCGTAGTCTCCTTCTGGGTGTGGTACAAAGTGGGGGCGCGCAATGAGCACGTCGGCATCACCGGCGTGTCTCACTGGGTCGAGCACATGATGTTCAAGGGGACGCCGACGATGGGCAAGGGGCAGATGGACCTCATGGTGGCCGAGAATGGCGGAACCTTCAACGCCTTCACCTCCAACGACTGGACCGCATACTTCGAGACTCTGCCTGCCGACAGGCTCGACCTCGGTATACGTATCGAGTCGGATAGGATGGTCAACTCCCTCTTCGACCCCGACGAGGTAGCCTCCGAGCGCACCGTCATAATCTCCGAGCGCGAAGGGACCGAGAATGAGCCGGAGCGCCTGCTGGGTGAGGAAATCTCCGCCGCCGCCTTCAAAGTTCACCCTTACGGGCACAGCATCATCGGCTGGAAGAGCGACCTGCGCACGATGACCCGCGACGACCTCTACAATCACTACAAGACCTACTATGCGCCCAACAATGCGACGGTAGTCGTAGTTGGCGACTTCGACACGGCGGAGGTGCTGGCGAAGATAGAGGCGGCGTTCGGCGGCTATGCGCCCAGCCCCGACATCCCTATGGTACGCGCCATCGAGCCTGAGCAGAAGGGAGAGCGGCGCGTGCGCGTGGAGCACCCAGGCGCGACCGCACAGATAGAGATCATCTACCACACACCCTCTTCCTCCCACCCAGACGTTTATCCGCTGATGGTCGCTGATGCCCTCCTGTCTGGCGCGAAGCCTATGGGCTTCGGCGGGGCGGGACTTGGGCGGTCAGCACGCCTATACCGTGCGCTGGTAGCGACCGAGATTGCCGTGGGCGCAGGGTCGTACTTCTCCCTTAGCAAAGACCCCTACCTCTTCGCGCTGTCGGCCAACGCCCACCCCACACCCGACCACGAAGCGAGCCTGCGCACCATAGAAGATGCGCTCCTTGACGAGGTTCGTAAGCTACAGGAAGGGGATATACCGGAAGAGGAGCTTCAAAAGGCGGTGAGGCAGTCGCGTGCTCAGTTCATCTACTCGTCCGACAGCGTGTCGAGCCAGGCCTACATGTTCGGCTTCCTGGAGAGCATCAATACCGCGGATGTGTACGACAGCGCCCTGGAGAAGCTCGCCGCCGTCACCCCAGAGGATGTGCAGCGCGTCGCCCGCACCTATTTGACCCAGAAGAACCGTACCGTAGGGTGGTTCATACCGACGGAAGAGTAACGAGTAGTGAGTAGCGAGTTACCAACTGCTCGCTACTCACTACTCGTTACTCGCTACTAACCACAAGAACGGAGATAACATACAGAGATGCAAATATTAGAGAAGCAACATACAGATCGGCTCAGCCCTGAGACCGTAACGCGGCGGGTGCTGGACAACGGCATGACAGTAGTAGTATATCCCAATCCGACCATACCAACGCTCGTGGCGCGGGTCGCGATTAAGGGCGGGGCGATGTACGACCCCTCTGATAAGGCAGGATTGGCGTCCTTTACGGCGCGCGCGATGCGTCGTGGCACCGAGAGCCATACCTTCGAGCAATTGAACGAGGAGACTGAGAGCAGGGCCGTATCGGTGGGCCTCGACGCCGGGAAGGCGCTCATGGACACCGGTGGGCGCGCCCTCAAAGAGGATACGGACTTCCTGCTTGGGACCATAGCGGAGCTTGTCCTCACCCCTTCTTTCCCGGCAGGGGAGATAGAGAAGCTGCGCGCCCAATTGCGTGCGGGCCTCAAAGAGATGGAGACCGACACAGGTTCAGTGGCCGAGCGCGCATTCCGTGAAACGCTCTACCCTGAGGGCCACCCCTACCACAACCGCACGGCGGGCTTCCTGGAAACGGTTGACAACATCAGCCGCGAAGACATGCTGGCCTTCTACACTCGCTATTTCCGTCCAGACCGTGCGCTCCTCTTCGTGGTCGGCGACGTCGAGGCGGAAGAGATAGTTGCGAAGGCGCAAGAGCTGTTTGGCGGTTGGCGCGCCGGAGATGGCGAGCCGGAGCCTTATACAGTCCCCGATGTGGCCCCACCACAGGGCGCTCACAATATCTACAAATTCGTATCGGGCAAGACGCAGAACGACATCGTGCTAGGCTTCCCTGGATTGCGGCGCACCGACCCTGACTACTATGCCTTCGACCTTATGAACCTCCTGCTGGGGCGCATCGGTCTTATGGGAAGGCTGGGCAAGAACGTGCGCGATGACCAGGGGCTGGCATACCACGCCGGGTCCTCATTCGAGGCGGGGCTGGGCGCGGGGCCGTGGGCAGTGCGCGCCGGTGTCAACCCCAGCAGCGTGTTGCGGGCCATCGAGAGCATCCGCCACGAGATCGAGCGGATACGCACCGAGCCTATCTCGCCGGAGGAACTGGAGGGAGGTAAGCGCTACATGACAGGCGTGATGCCTCTGCGCCTTGAGACCAGCAACGGTTTGCTGGGAGCACTCAGCGAGATAGAGCTATTCGGCCTCGGCTATGACTACATCTCGCGCTACTCCGACATCATCTGGGCGCTAACGCCCCAAATCGTAGGCGAAGTGGCGAAGAGGCGGCTATCGTCGCAGGACTACGTAGTATCCGTGGCAGGACCGCCAGTTGAGGGGTTGGTAAGCGAATAGCGGACGAAGCAAAAATGGGGAGCGTCGATACGCTCCCCACTTTGTTTAGTTTGCAAAGATGTTCTGGGTTTATCCCAAAACCTCGGCCAATTTGAACCCCTGGGAGAATGGGTTGATGAAGGTTACGCCCTCGATTGTTGCGCCGGTGTTGAAATCTTCGGTGATGACAGTCTGAATGCGATTATGACGTGCTGCGGCCCATATTTGCGCATCCCAATAATTGAGTTGGTAATTCCTGACGCCTCGTAAGGCCTCTAGCAGTAATGGCGTTGTCATTTCAATAACCGTCCAGGCGGTAATAAAGTAAGACACTTGCTGATAGGCTTCATCTACCGTTAAAGGAGGCGTAAGCTTACGAGTGGCTGTGACAAAGAACTCCCCTAGCACCTGTGTGCTTATCGCACCACTATTTTTTGTCCTTATATACTTAAGGACCTCCAATGCTGTGTGTTGCTTATCGGGTTCAGAAAGGCTATAAGAGTAAATCAGGACGTTAGTGTCCACGAAGAACCTTGCGGTCATATAGCTCCTCTCTATTCCACTTCCATTGAGTGGGTATGTACCCTATCTCCATTCGCTTCTGTATAAAGGTGAGTATATTATTCCATGCTTCTACATCGGGCTGAGGATCACGCCTTATCTGGGCTTGATTATCAATAGCTTGCCGGATTAGTTCCGCTTCAGACAAGCCGGTGTCGCGCGCCATCTGCTTCAGGAATTCTTCTTGCTCAGGCTCAATATAAATCTGTTTGCGAATTTTTGTGCTCATCTTAGGCTCCGTTGAAAAGTGTCTTATATACATCACATTATACATCACATAAAGGCAAAGCGCATACGACAGGATTACCACCCACCGCTATTCGACCCACCACCTCCCCAGCTTCCGCCGCCAGAGCCGCCCCCACCCCACGAGCCGCTATCGGAGCCTCCACCGCCCCAACCTCCCCTGCTTGAACTACCTCCGCCTCCGGAGCTGCTGGAGCCGCCAAATATGCCTCCGCCCCCACCTCCCGACGAGCGTCCCCACCCTGGGTCTCTACGCCTGCTACCACCGCCGCTTAGCACAGCGGCAGCACCTATCGTCAACAGGGTTCCCAGTAGGTCCTCCATCTCGTCCGCACTCTGGCGCTCGGTATGCGCACGGACCTCTTCTTCGGCTGCATCTCGCGCTGATTCCGCATTGCGTTCCACCTTCTTGGCAGCCTTCGAGATCGCTTGAAGGTACGCAGGGTCTGCACCGTCTCGCCAGGCGGGCATGGCTTCAATCGCGGCCTGCAATGCCCCTACGGTTTGCGTGCTGAGAACCCCACGATGCTCTTGCATGAAAAGAGCGGCTGATCTTACAGCTGCCTCCGCACGCTGTAGCTCGTTATACGCCTCCCGCCGTAGCGACTCCCGCGCGGCGAACTGCGACGAGGCTGCCTCATAAGTTGCATCTGCGGCCTGCTGGGCCACTCTGTAGGACTCTGCTGCCTTGTCTAGAGCCTGAGCGCGCTCCAGGTCTTCCATCTCTCCACTTTCGGACAGTGTGAGCATGCTCTGGGCGCGTTCCATACTCTCTTTGGCCGCCTTGAGACCCTGGAAGACCGAATCATCCAGGTCAGCACGGTGGACGCTCACAAAGTTGGCCGCGCGGCTCAAGCTGGCCTCGGCCTGCTGTGCGGTGGTGCGCGCTTTCTGCCTGCGGGCTTGCATGGCCTCAGCCTCGCTACGTGCATTGGCGAGGGACTTGTCCGCGAGATCATTGGCTTTGCGCGCCTGCGCCACTACGCTTATCCAATCTGGCTTGGGCTTAGCCATCTCCTCCTGCGCGATGCGCAACGATTTCTCTGCCGCTGTGAGCATATTGTCGGGGCTGGGGCTGATATCGGGGTCATGCTGAGAGATGAAGGAGTGCCCTGCCGCGATGTCGCGCCGCGCTGCCTCGATCTCGTCTGCCGCGATGCGCTTGCTCTCCTCGAGGTGCTTCAGGCGGTCGAAGATGGCGGCGATGAGCGTACGTGCCTTCTCAAGGAGGCGATTGGCCTCATCTATCTCCTCTCTCGCTTGGGTGAAGTCCTGTGGCGACTCCGGCGAGACAGCGTTCAGCGCAGATGCCTCCGACCACAGCCTGTAGGCATCGTCGGCGGCACTCTGGGCCTCGGTGCCATTGCCCCGTATATCTCGCCACGAGCTTTCCGCGTACTCGTCCACCTTGTCGAACGCCTGAGCGCCTTGCTGGATAAGAGTCTTTACCGCCTCCCCGTCCGCCTTCAGCTTGTCGAGTGCCTGGCTGTTCGCGGCCTGCAACGCTATCTCGTCCCGTACCGAGTGCTCTGCCTGGCTCAGGAGCGCATTCGCAGATTGGAGCGCCTCCGTAAATCCGGCCATGTCACCCTGCTCAAGCTTCTGCGCCGCCTGCGATAGCCCACTCACTACCTTTGCGAAGAGCCTGTCGCTCTCCACAAGCTTGAACCCTTTCGACCTTGCTCCAGCCAGTTCTCCCCTGTGCTGAGCCAGCGAATTGTATGCAGAATACAATTGCTTGAGGGCAGCGCTTATCTGCTCTACCAAATCGCGAGCGGAACGGGCGTGGTCATACCCCTGGAGGGACAATGATGGCTTTGTTGCAAGTGAATTCTCAGCCTGCAACAGTTTCTCCAGGGCAGGTGTGAGCGTAGCCTTCGCGTCTATAGGGTGGAGGTCGGGGGCGGCCGCAGCGAGCTTCTGTATCTCGTCAGCCGCTGCGGCCAGGGCTTTTTTTGCGGCATCGACTTCCCCTGGAGCGGCCCTGGTCTGTGCCTCCAATTGCCTGCTCTGGTCGGCAAGCCGTTGCAGGAACTCGCTTGCCGCCTTGATTTCGGTCTGTACGCCCTGGTATTGGGCTATAGCCGAAGTCATCGCCTGCTCGGTCGTGTAGGTGCCCTTGTTGGTTGCGTTGTACCGGGCCAGCGCCTCCGCCACATGGTCATACATGGCATCATATTGCGCCCTGATATCCGCGAGCTGCTGGGGGCGCTCGCGCTCCAACGTCAGCGCCAGGAACCTGTATGTTATCTGTTCGTTGGGATCAACCGGGAAGTCGAGGTTGGTAATCATGTCGGCGGTGACGTTGCGCGCCTGCACAAGCTGGTCCTGTAGGACGCGCCTTCGCGCCGCCGTCTCCTGCCCTTGCTTCCATCGCCTGTAGACCAACGGGACTACCACCATCAGCGCGCCGAGCACCGTCAGGCCGCCCACTATCCAGATCAGCGCCCCACCTATCCCGCCCGTATCAATCGTCACAGGCGCAACGGGAGTGGCAGTAGGAGGCGGATTCTTGAAAAGGTCTATCTCCTTCGCCGCCTGCCTCAACGTATCTGCGAATGCCTCCGTATACTCTCTACTTGACAGATTCGGATTCAGAGAGTCTTCGCGTAAGATTTGGGCTACAGTGCGTCCCCCACGCTGTTGGGTCATAGCACCAACCAGCGAGTCTCCGTACAAGATGGTAGCTGACCGCCCGCCTAGCGACACCACAACCGCCAGTAAATTGGGGTCTAGAATACCGCTGGGGCTAAGCCCGTAATTCTCTGCTGCACTACGGGCGAAGTCGGCAATATCGTCCGGAGTCACATTGGAGGAGACAAATACGGCCAGCGGCTTAACCCCAAGTCGTTGCAAGTCGGCAGCCGCAGCGTTGACGGCAGCCACATCGAGTGTCCCCGTGCCATCAGCCGTTATGCCGTCGCGCTGTGGAAATTGCGACTGCGCCGAAGCGAGCGTCGTCCAGCACAAGAGCCACGCGATTACAAGCGAGAGACCCAGTAAGGGTCTGCGGGAGAACGATATGCGACCTGCCACCAGCTAACTCCGAGCGTTGGGGCCGGGCCCGGGTGCCTGGAAGGCTACCAATCCCTTTGGCTGCGCCCATGCCTTCTCGTTCGCTGCCTGGAATATGCGCTCTAGCATCACCCGCGCTTCTCGCAATTTGCCTGGGTCGTCTTTATATGCCCGGCCTATGCTGTCCAGGAGGAGACCTTCCAGCAATCCTGCGATCTGCGTCCCCATCTTGAAGGGGAGGGTGCGGTCGTTGACCTGGGCAATCTGCGCGTCCCCCAGGTTCGCCAGGGCGTGTACTGCCGATGCGTTCGTATCATTCCTCAAGGCATTGGCTATGATGAGCACGCTGTTGCGCGCATTCACCGCATCGGTGCCCATAGCGCTTACCCCGAACATAATCTGGCTGTGATACACCATCTGCTGGGCGAGAACATCAAGCTCCTCCTCAAGGATGCGCGCCATATCCGTGCCGAGCGTAGTCGCCCCTGGAGCGGCTGCCTCCTCGGCAGCAGTTGAACCTCCTGTGACACCTGCGTCCTGCCCTTTCACGTCGCCAACTGCCGCCTGCGTGCTGAGGTGGTCAGGTGGGTTCGGCATATTCCCGGTGGTCATCTGGCTCCTCCTATTTCCGAGTCCAAAGTCTAGAGTCAGGGTATTATAGCATACACATCTAACGTCTAATTCGAGCCTTGCCCTTCCAATCCAGGTGAGATTGTGGAAAAGAATCGCCCGCGCCAATTGACAGGTGAGCGGGCATACTGTATACTGATATCACTTCGGAAGTGCTGAGCTTCGGAAGGAACAGAACCCCGGATGGTCCGTCAGGATTGTCCGGGTTTTTGTTTCCCCAAGCCCCTCCCCACCGGGGAGGAGAGTCTGAAAAAGCACGAAAAATGAGGTTCAGGCATCGCCGGGACCTCATTTTTCGTGCTTTTTCATAGGTAAGTTATCCACAACCCCCATATGATAGAATTGCTCGCAATTCCGCATTCCGCACTCCACATTCCGCATTCACATAGGGGGTGGCTATGGGCCATATCATTTCACCCGCAGCCGAAGAGCTGCTTGACCAGGAGCTTTCGGTGCCGAGCCACGGCTTTGTGCGCCTGGTTGACTACATGGGGAGCGACCAGAGCATCGTACAGGCCGCCCGCGTCTCCTACGGCGGTGGCACGAAGAGCGTGCGCGAGGACCGGGGCCTCATCCGCTACCTGATGCGTCACGATCACACGACTCCATTTGAGATGATCGTGCTCAAATTCCATATCAAGGCCCCTATATTCGTCGTCAGGCAGTGGCTGCGCCATCGCACGGCCTCGGTTAATGAGGAGAGCGCTCGTTACTCAATCGTGCGTGAGGAGTTCCACGACCCCCCCATCTCCGACGTGGGTTTCCAAAGCAAGGACAACAAGCAAGGTCGCTCCCAGGAGCCTGTGCCGCAAGAGATTGTCGAGCGATTCCTGCGCTTCCTCAAAGAGGACCGCGATACGGCATACGCTCACTATGAGCAGTTTCTGAATGACAATATAGCGCGGGAGCTGGCGCGCACCGTGCTGCCCCTCTCCACCTACACGCAGTTTTACTGGCAGATGAACCTGCACAACCTCTTCCACTTCCTGCGCCTGCGCATGGACCCTCACGCCCAGAAAGAGATACGCGATCTCGCCAGCCAGGTAGCGGTTTGCGCCAAGGCGGTCGCGCCTATAGCCTGGGAAGCGTTCGAGGAGTACAAGCTGCACGGCAAGAGCTTTTCGCGTACCGAGCTAGCCCTCCTGCGCCGCATCCTCGCGGGCGAGCCAATGCCGGTGGACGCCTTCGAGGGGAGTAAGAGCCTACTGCGAGAGTTCGAAGAGAAGCTCGGCATGGGCCTCATCCAGCCGGAACTGCAAGTCGCGCTGCACACCAACGGCACGAAATAGCTTATCTACCCCATCAGCCGGAGAAAGGCCAGGTGCTTGATCCACCAAGCATCTGGCCTTTCTCTTCCCTTTTCGCCATTCCCTATATCGTAGCCCTCGCTACGCACGTGGCGAATTATGGTAGAATTAGAGATTATGGTTGGCGCTGCTCCACAAAAACCGTTGGTCCTTTCCGAAAGCTCTCAAAGCGGCCATGCCATGCTTGATAACCCTGAAATGCTCAAAGCAGCCATCTCGGAGAAGGCGCGTGAGCTAGGGTTTGACATTGTGCGCTTCACCTCAGCAGCACCTTTCCCTGAAGCGCAGCGTGTACTCGAAGAGCGCATCGACGCCGGCCTCCTGTCGGGCCTGACATGGTTCACCAAAGAGCGTGCCAGCGTAGCGGGTGACCCGCGCAACCTTATGCCTGGCGTGCAGACGATAGTTTCTCTAGGTATCAGCTACCTCTCAAGCGAGGCCGTGCAAGGATCTGTGCCGGGCGTGCCGAGGGGCCGAGTTGCGCGCTATGCCTGGGGTCTCGATTACCATGAAGTGTTCAAAGAGAAGCTGTGGGCACTGCACGCCTATACCCAATCGCTCATGGGTCGGAACATAGAGGCACGCGCTCTCGTGGATACGGCCCGCATCGTGGACAGGGCTGTGGCGCAACGCGCCGGGCTTGGCTGGTACGGGAAGAACACCAACATCCTCAACCGCCAGTTCGGCTCGTGGGTGCTGCTGGGCGAATTGCTCCTCGACGTTGTGCTCCCACCTGACGAGCCGGTAAAGACACATTGTGGCACGTGCACTCGATGCCTGCCGTCCTGCCCGACCGGCGCGCTCATCGCTCCAGGCGTGCTGGATAACGACAGATGCATCTCCTATCTGACCATAGAGCTGCGCGGCCCCATCCCCCGCGAGATGCGTCCGCTCATTAGCGACTGGATATTTGGCTGCGACATCTGCCAGGAGGTATGCCCTGTCAACCGCAAAGCATTGCCGGGCGACCACCCTGAGTTCTCCGCCCAGATGGGGATCGGCCCAAGCCCCTCGCTCATAGAATTACTTGACATAACGCAAGAGGAGTTTCGAGAGCGCTTCCGCCACAGCCCCGTCAAGCGTGCCAAATGGGAGGGATTACGCCGCAATGTGGCAGTAGCTTTAGGAAACATAGGCGACCCGGCGGCTATTCCGGCGCTGATACGCGCTCTGAATTGCGAATCATCGCTCGTGCGGGGCCACGCTGCGTGGGCATTGGGCCGAATAGGTGGCCTTGAAGCCAGGCCTGCGCTGGTCGCCAGACAAGGTCTAGAATTGGATACCTGGGTGCTGGAAGAGATAGCCCTCGCCTTACAATTCTGGCAGTGATAAAGCGTCAGGAATCTCAGAGGTTGTTTAGCAACGAATGTAAAAAGAGTGTCATTCAGAACGTAGTGAGGAATCTCCGAGCTTGGATGTATGGATAGAGACCTAGATTCCTCACTTCGTTCGGAATGACAGGGAAAAGGGTGCTTCGTTATAGCAGGCTACCCTGCTTTCGTCATAATTGTTAAACATGCTCTCAGCATCTCAGCGCCTCCGGTTCCCATAAGTAATCTTGGCGGTATCTTGGCGTTCTTAGTGTCTTGGCGGTTCCGTACTCTAAAGTCAATGTTGAAGAATGAATTATGTTTGAGCTTGTAGCCTCAGTTGAAACACCGGTAGGCACCGCGAGGGCGGGGGTGCTGACCACTCCGCACGGCGCTATCGAGACGCCGGTCTTCATGCCGGTGGGCACCCAGGCGACGGTGAAGTCTGTATCGCCGGACGACTTGCGCGACCTGGGAGCGCAAATCATCCTCTCCAATACCTACCATCTCTACCTCCGACCCGGCGCGGAGCTGATAGAGAGGTTCGGCGGGCTGCACCGCTTCATGTCGTGGGACCGATCAATGCTCACCGATAGCGGCGGTTTCCAGGTATTCAGCCTCTCCCATAACCGCAAGATCGATGATGAGGGTGTTACCTTCAAGTCGCACATTGACGGCTCGACGCACCGCTTCACCCCGGAGATGGTAGTGCGGGTCGAGGAGCAGCTTGGGGCCGACATCATTATGGTGCTGGACGAATGCACGACCTACCCCTCGCCGCACGACTACAACCGCCGCGCCCTGGCGCGCACCCACTCCTGGGCCGAAAGGTGCCTGGCGGCACATACTCGAAGCGACCAGGCGCTCTTTGCCATCGTGCAGGGAAGCACCTATCCGGATTTGCGCCGGGAGAGCGCAATCACACTTGCCGCTCTCGATTTCCCCGGCTACGCGGTTGGCGGCTTGAGCGTAGGCGAGCCTAAAGATGAGATGCACCATATCCTTGAGGAGACCACGCCTCTCCTCCCGACAGATAAACCTCGCTACCTTATGGGTGTCGGCTCTCCCGAAGACCTGGTAGAGTGCGTTGCGCGGGGCATAGACATGTTTGACTGCGTGCTACCTACACGTGTCGCCCGCAACGGCGCTTTGCTCACGCGAGATGGTCGCTTACCGATCAAGAGCGCGCGCTATGCGTTGGTTGACGCGCCAATCGAGCCTGACTGCGACTGTTATACCTGCCGCAACTTCTCTCTTGGCTATCTCCACCATTTGTTCAGGGCAGAAGAGTTGTTAGCATACAGGCTCAATAGTATCCACAACTTGCGCTTCCTGGTGCGCGTGGCAGAGGAGATGCGGGCCGCCATTCTCGACGGCACATTCTCCCATTACCGGGAAGAGTTCCTGGCCCGCTACAGGCCGACCGACCGCGCGGCAGCCGTGAAGCAGCGCGCCCTCTGGCTCCAGGCGCACGGACGCGCCTCCAAAGCGTGATTATTGAAACGCCAAGACGCCAAGATAACCAAGAACGCCAAGACTATTTATGGGAACCGCAGAGACGCAGAGGGCGCAGAGGTTCTTTGGGAATTACGAATTATGAATTACAGGTTATTGACGGGTACTCTCACGTTTCATGCATCACGTTTCACTCCGTCGTCCGTCGTCCATCCTCACTTTTCACGCCCGCGCTCACTTCCGCCAGCAGCGTATCCTCCTGCTCCTCAAGCACCGTTCGCGGGTCGAGTAGGAGCGTGCCGCGCTCAAGGCGGGTTATGATTGGGGTAGGGGATTTGCGGAGAGCGTGAGCCAGCCGTCCGGCATCTTCACTGTTATTCTCCTCCGTGCTCTGGACCGCGATGCTCACCAGCCAGGTGGGGAGCGTTTCGGCGGGGAGGGAGCCTCCTCCTATCGCCGACTCGCCGGGCACGACTTCGCACCTTATTCCCTCGGTCGTGAGGCGGGTTGCCCACCTTTCGGCCCGTGCCTTTAACTCGTCCTGGCTCGCCGCTATCATCCTCCATACCGGCACTTCCCTCTCAGCCTCGTTCCTCAGGTAGTGCCCTAGCGTCGCTTCGAGAACTGCCAGGGTGAGCTTATCTACCCGCAACGCCCGCGCCAGTGGGTGCCTTGTCAGCATCTCGATAATACCCCACTTACCGACTATGACCCCGCACTGCGGTCCGCCCAGCAGCTTGTCCCCACTGAAGAGCACGATGTCGGCCCCAGCAGCGAGACTCGCCTGCACCATCGGCTCGGCAGCCAGCCCATAACGCGTGGTGTCGAGCAGCGCGCCACTTCCCACGTCGTCCACCATGAATAGCCCACGCTCGTGCGCCAGGTTCGCCAGCTCGGCAACGGTAGGTGTCGTCGTGAAGCCTGTTATGCGGAAGTTGCTCGCGTGGATGCGCATGAGGAGCGCTGTTTCCCCGGTGATCGCCCGCGAATAGTCGGCGACATAAGTGCGGTTGGTCGTGCCCACCTCGACCAGCTTCGCCCCGCTCTGGCTCATAATTTCGGGTATGCGGAATCCCCCACCTATCTCCACAAGCTGCCCGCGCGAGACAATGACTTCTTTATCCTTGCCCAGCGCTGCAAGCACCAGCACAAGCGCCGCCGCATTATTATTCACCACAAGCGCGCTCTCGCAGCCGGTGACGCGCCGCAGGATGTCTACCGCGTGGACATAGCGTGACCCACGCACGCCCGCTTGAAGGTCGAACTCAAGGTTGCCGTAGCCCGATGCCCTCATCACCGCTTCTCTAGCGGCACGGCTCAGGGGCGCTCGCCCCAGGTTGGTGTGTATCACCACGCCGGTGGCATTTATCACCGGCTGGAGGCTCGGAGCAACCGTCCTCCATGCGCGCTCCACCGCCCGTGCCGCTACCGACGTGACGTCAGGGACCTCAGTCCCGTCTCTGAGCAAGAGTTCACGTATGCTATAGAGTTCGTCGCGTATTGCTTGCGCCACGATCTCGTGGGGGAGTGCGGCAAGCGTACTTCGCAAGCTCTCCTGTGAGAGCACCCTGTCCACAGATGGCAACGCGCGCAACCTGCTGGACCCAGCACTATTTTTCTGCCCGCTCTTCGTGTTCATCTCCACAATTGTACCATGCGTTGGATGCCCGCTCGCACTCTTTCACATCTCCAGGACAAACCTCCGATCCCAGGTATGATCATTACCTCTTGAAAAGGACAAAGAATAAAGGTCCGGCGCAGCCGGACCTTTATTCTTTGTCCTTTTCAAACTCTCCTCAATCAGGGAGGTGTCTGGAAGGGTGATTACCTTATGGCCGCACGCCGCTAACCGGTGTAGATGTAGCCGTAGCAGTAAAGGTCCCGATGGGAAGGGTCGGCAAGATACTGGTTGACGATGGGACGGCTGTCGACGTTGGGACGACCGCTGTGTTGGTAGGTGCTACCGTGTTAGTAGGTGCTGCCGTATTAGTAGGTGCAACGGTGGGCGTAGGGGTCGGTTGGTTGCGTGCTCCATCGATGATCTTGGCTGCCTGGCCGCGAGTCACATTATTGCCCGGCCTGAAGTACGGGCGGTTGTCCGGTGCGATACATGGTTCCGAGGGGTCACCGCACGGGTAGCCGCCTATCAGCCCGCGTTGCGACAGACGCTCTATCCATAGATAGAAGGTGCTCGCCGGGGGCGCATCCTCGAAGGTCTGCGTCGTTACCGGGTCATTGTAGTCGAAGCCAATTGAAACCATCTTGGTGAATTGACCCCTGGTAACCTGGACGCCGGGCCTGAAGTACGCCCTGTTCTCTGAGTCGCAAGGCTCGCCTGGTCCACCGCATGGGTAGCCATTGACAACGCCTGCGTTGTACGCATACTCAACGAATGTATAGAACGTATGGTCATCAGGCACGTCGGTGAAGTGTGGAGCCCCTTCCAGGTTGGCGGGCAAGTTTGCACCCAGGGCGATAAGTTTGACCGCCTGGCCACGGGTGAGGTTATTGAATGGCTTGAAACAGGGGACCCACAGGCTGTTATTACATGGTGGCACCGTGTCGTAGCCGCTCATCACGTTAGCACTCGTGAGTGCCAGCACCGGCTCGTAGAAGAAGTGCTCCGGGCAGACATCCTTGAACTGCTCATTGGGGCACGGCGGTTGTTCCGGGATAGCAGTTGCGGTGGGCATGGGTGTCACGATGCCCCCGTCGTTGATTTCTCCATTTACGTAGTAGGTGTCCTTCATCGAGTCATCGCGATTACTGTTGAAGGACGAGTGGATATAACCAGGACTGTGCCCTATCGAAGCTTCCTTAGCGTATGCATTGCCGGTGTAATCCTCAACTGGTCGCTCTTCGGCGGAAAAGTTGTTGCCTGTTCCGACGATGTAACCTGTCGTGTAGTTATCGCGACCTCTTCCGTAGTCGGTGCCGTAGATGATGTTTGACCTATTCAGGTTGTCCACCGTGATTGCGGCCCAGAACTGCTGCGTCTCGTCATCATTACCATCCGCATCTCCGGCGACCAGGATCGGGCCATCTTCACTCCAACCATCGGGAGTCCACTCGCGGTAATAGATATCGGTGTTGCGGGGGGTTACGTGGGGGCATTCTTCGTCTGCCCATGCGGCTCGTATTCCGCCTGTTCGGTCGGCTGCGAGGGAGGGCGCATAAGTGTTGGAGTCATAGTTACAACCGTCGCAGCACTCCTCCGATATGTCCTCGATATGCCACACACCGGGAGAGGTCCTGATGCCCGTAAAGACGTCGTTCTTGCCATTGAGCGCAAGCCATGCTGCCATGACCGTCCCGTCCGTAGTTACGGCTATCGCTAGATTGTTAGGGCGATTGTCCTCGCTGACAAGCTCATCTCTCACTATCCAATCGCCACCGGAGGTGCGTGCGAAGTAGTGGAAATTGTCGTTGTCGCGCCCCAGGAGGACGTGCGCGGTATCATCAGGGCCTATTGCAAGCGCCGTGACCTTGTAGAAACCGTTACACGAGTCGGGTATAGTCTCTGTGCTCGCCAGGCCTCCATCCGGGCCAACTATAGCGTAGCCGGCACAGGTAGCATTGGAGCCATTGTACTTGAAGAAGACCATGTGGCGGAACCCCTGCGAGTCCGCCTTCACCTTCACATTGCCAACCTCTTTCCAGCCGCCGCTATATACGGTCTGGACGAAGAAATCGCCATTGACTATATCGTTACTGGCATGCCTGATTCGCCCGAACGAATGGTATTCAGGCCGCTCGTCACGCTGCTCCCACGCAACAGTGACTGCTCCATTGAGAGGAGAAGCCGCCACCGTGGAGGTGTTGTCGTACCAGTCCTCATTGGAAACATCGATAGGCTCGTTCCAATCTGCCAGGGGAGCCTGAGTCTGTCTCTGTGATGAGGCTGCTATTGCGGCTCCCACGCCGTTACCCACAAAGGTGGCGTACATGGAGGCCACCACCATCATAAATGCTAAGACCGGCAAGAGTACCGGAGTAAAGTTCTTTTTCATCTTTATACAGTACCTCTCTACTAACGGCTGCCCGTCTGCTGGATGCGAACATTGTCGAACTGCGCGCCTGTGTTAGCGTACGTCCATACGCCGGCCCAACCTGAGTTGAAGGAGCTGTCATTGGCGCTCAATACTTGCCTGCCGTCTACCGACGCCACTATGCTGCTGCCCGCCAGCTCTACCGTGACGAGCTGCCAGGTGCTGTAAGCATATCCCTGCCACGAGGCCGCGGGGGTCTCTGCAACTTTAGTCCCACCTGTCGAGGTCAGTTTGTACAGGACTGCTTTCGATGACTTGTTGGGCAGGTTCGGGTACAGCTCCAGGCTGTAATAACCGGCGTCGGAGCCTCTGAACACCAGACCCACCGGCGAGCCGCCAGTAGGGTAGATGTGGGCTTCGAGCTTGCCGTCGCCAATCGTGACGTTCTTTGTAGCCAGCACCGACGGCTCGTCCACAGGCTCACCCGTGGCATCGCCCCACTGTTGCAACCGCCCGTCCCTGGCGCCCCACGTTGCGGGTTGGACAGTCTGCCAACCATCAAGGTTGCCTGAGAAACTGTCCTGGAAAGCCACCGGTGAGGAAGCCGCAGGAAGTGTGGGTGCGTCTGGTATCGTTGGCGCTTTCACCATCCCTGCGCTGGCGTTGGGCGACTTGGTGAGATGTCCGGGCGGGACTGTCACCCCTTGCGACTGGCGCGCACCAAGCGACACCACCCCTATAACAACCATCATCAGTGCTACGACTAATATCAGCTTGAAACGCTCAAATTTCTTGGTACCCATGAATGACCGATCTCCTTTCATACGCTGCCTCGCGCCACTTCCAGGTCGTACTTGCCTTATTCAGGGCCATTACCTGGTCCGATTGTAACGCAGATAGCTCGTCACGGCGTGAGTTATACCCAATACCCTGCCGGGCAGGGCTACCACCAGCCTCTCGCTCATGGCCCCGAATATGGCTGGTATCGTTACTGGAAGTAAGGGTTTGCGGTTAAGGTAAGACGTCTTTGTCTACGTAGCATACAGGGGAAAAAGCGCCTCTAAAGCATGATAGCCATGAGGCAAAAGAGCGAGGCTGGCATTTGGGTCCGAGTCGAGTATAGTGAACCCCGAAGGGCAATGTCAAGGATGCACCTTAGCCTTTTGGTCCTAATCCGGCCTTCTCTTTCTCCTGTATGCACCCCCTCCCACGCTCACCACCAATCCACAGTCGCGCCAGAGCCAACCCCAAGATGGGTTAACACCTACAACGAGCTGCTCGCTGTGAGGTTGCAAACGTTCGCGAAGGACGACAGACGACAGACGACAGACGACAGACGACAGACGACAGACGACAGACGACAGACGACAGACGACAGACGACAGACGACAGACGACAGACGACAGACGACAGACGACAGACGACGGACAATAGACAATAGAGTGAAACGTGATGATAAATCCATAGAAATCTTTGTGTTCTTTGTGTCTTTGTGGCCTTTGTGATTAATAAATCACGCATCACGCATCACGCATCACGTTTCACCGCCGTACGACTTCCACGCTCTCGAAACCGAGGCTGATGCGGCGACTGTCTTCCGGCGGCGTCTCGGCAGGTTGGAGGGAGCTTATCTCCAGCCAGTGCTCTCCGGGCGAGAGGTTCATATCTGCTGTGACTTGCTGCGCCGGGTGAGGGTTTATCTCCTTGCGAGTGATCTCCTGCCCGTCGAGCGTTAGCAGCATCGTTCGTGGCGCGGTATTTGTGTAGGCTGCCAGGCGGAAGCGCACAGGCATCACCTCTTCAGTGGGGTTCGTGATTTGCACCCAGGCGTGGCCGTCAGTCCAGCGCCAGAGTCGCTCTCCGGCGCTCTCGACTCCGTACCACCCGCTACCCAGCCCAACGAGCGGACCGTTAGGAGATTGAGGGGGCACTTTATATACGGTCAGGGTGGCATCCCGGATTTGGGGCACTATGTTATGCGTCCCGAAAAGTGCATCTGTTGCCTCGCTTGTCCTATCATCCAACCCGCCATTGCCGATCGCGTAGACCGCCACATAGCGCACGCCGTAGTAGTCGAGTGCCGCCAGCGCGGTATCGGCAACTGGAGGTGTAACGATGTCCGGCTCCAGCCCTAATAGTGCGTTCGACTCTGACCTGCTCAGCTGGGCGATGCCAGGGGTGGCATCAAACCAGGGGTAGGGATATTTGCGCGCCGTGTATCCTTCCAATATAGGGTGCTGGTGGGCGGTCTGGACGAGCATCGCCGGTGCTGCCCTCACACCGGCAGGCAGTTCCATAATCGCCTCGTGCAACCCTTCAGCGTCGCCGCTAGCGATGCTCTGGAAGAAAGGATGGACGCTGGGAGCGATCAGCGTGCGGGGTATCCCCACCAACTCCACCGCCACGAGCAGTCCAACCACCACGAACACCGCAGCCCTTATCCTTTGTCTGTTCACCAATTTCGCCAGGGCCGCCAGCCCATAAGCCGCCAGCACCGACATAGCTAGCGATACCACCAGCATGAAGCGTATAGGCACCCGCGCCGCACCCAGGAACGGCACCTTGTTCAATAAGAGGTAAGGCATCGGCACTCCTGTATCGTTACCCCATACAAGGAGATGTGGCCCCATTGCAAGAAGCGCGAAGGCTAAGGTAACTGCGAGCCAAAAGTATAGATGGCCTCTCCTCAATTGCCTTTCGCCACCTTCCCTGCCACGGATTCGCTTGCGCGTAGCCAGCGCTAATACTGCCAGGGCTATCACCGTCCATCCAAGCGCGGGGCTACCCCCGTGCGGATTGATGGTCACATTGTTGTACCGCGCCGGCATCGGGAGGAAGAGCGAGAATAGGTCCGCCGAGTTAGCAATAATTGTGCGTAGAGGCGAGACCAGGTAGTCCCCGCCCTTTGCATTCTCAACCAGCAGCGCGACGATGATCGGACTTAGCAAAACCACTGCACCGGCACCGATTGCGACAGCGCGTGCGATCAGACGAAGGACGAAGGACGAAGGACGAAAAACAGACGACGGACGACAGACGACAGACGACAGACGACGGGCCGGATCAACTGATCTCGCTTTGTCCTTCGTCTTTCGTCTTTCGTCCAACCACAGACTGCCTATCTCCCACGCGACATACAGCGCCGTGAACAGCACCAGCGCTGTGAAGAAGTACCAGGTGGAAAGGGCAGATGCGGCAAGGGAGAGGCCCGCGCCCACCAGCCAGCCCCACCCTCCGGCGGGCAGACCTAAAGCCCTGTTGCCTAAACCCTTGATGAGGCACAGGATGTAAAGCGGTATCCAGCCGGTGCTGATCTCAACGAGCTGCCCCAGGTCGAAGGAAGTGGCAGCGATGGGGCACATAGCAAAGAGCGCCCCGCCTACCCACGCTGCCGGACGTGGCAGCCCCAGCGTCCTGCATAACGCGTAAGCCGCCGTCGCCGAGAAGACAAGGTGCGCTAACCTCAGCAGATTGAAGGCCGTCAGCAGCCCGAACGCCGCCTGTAGTGGAATGGAGAGCATCCCATTGAGCGGATCAACAACGTGATAGACGAGAGATTGGCCGCTGGGGAAATGGAGGTAGTCTGTGTGATAAGGGTTCGTGTGGAGAGTCAGTAGCGAGAACTTTACCCACCATAAGTTCCATATATGCTGGTAGAAGTCTGCCCCCCTGGCAAGCACCGCGCTATCAGATAAGTAGAGAGGAAGCGGCCACGCGAACGCTAGAGCAAGCGCCCCATACCCCATGACAACCAGTGCGCGTATCCTCCATACCGAGGCGCGCCACCACTCAAATGAACCGTTCACCCTCTCCACGGGGTCATTATAGCAAAGAGGTTGGTCTGGTGGACGACGGACGACGGACGATGAAACGTGATGCGTGACACGTGAGGATAGACGATAGGAGGCAGATGATAGAGGATTATTTGTGGCTCGCCTCTAACGGATGATTTCTAATCCATTTCTAATCTCGCACCAGCCATTTCAGCGCGTGCCGCCCGCCCGATGCGCTTTGACAGGCGTGCGTGCGGAGTGTATAATTCGATATGTAATAGCGTCCCCATTGCGCGCGTAGCAACTATTTTCGGCTGGCGTGCGTTAATAGAGATAGAGAATCGACAAATCACCTTTGCACTACAGCAACAGGGCGCCCCGGTAACCGGGAGGGAAAGATAATGACTGATAATAAATGGCTCAGGAATAGCTTCGTCTGGGTGATCATCATGGTAGCCATGCTGGTCCTCTTCTTCACATTTATGAACAATCGCGGCTCTTCACCGGAGATACCTATCTCTAAGGTCGTGCAGGATGTGAAGGATGGTAAGGTTTCCCAGATCATAGACCGTGAAGAAAACAACACTATCACCGTTTGTTACGGCGATTGCAAGACCGGCCCCACAAGCGTTTCTCAGAAGCCGAACAGCGCCGAAAGCATATACACCATACTCAAGAGCGCAGGCGTCACCGATGAGCAGATGAAGGGCGTAGTAGTCAGTGTCGAAAAGGCCCCGCAACTCGGCAACTACCTCGGTATACTCGGCTTCCTCTTACCAACGCTGGTGCTCGTCGCCGCCTTCGTATTCATGATGCGCCAGGCGCAAGGCACCAACAACCAGGCCCTCTCCTTCGGCAAGTCCCGCGCTCGCCTCTTCACCGGCAACAAGCCGACCATCACCTTCGCCGACGTGGCAGGTGTGGAGGAGGCCAAGCAGGAGCTTACCGAAGTGGTAGAGTTCCTCAAGTACCCTGAAAAGTTCAACGCCCTGGGCGCGCGCATCCCGCGTGGCGTCCTCCTCGTGGGCCCTCCGGGCACGGGCAAGACGATGCTTGCACGCGCGTGCGCGGGCGAGGCGGGAGTGCCCTTCTTCTCCATCTCAGGCTCCGAGTTCGTGGAGATGTTCGTCGGCGTCGGCGCGAGCCGCGTGCGCGACCTCTTCGATCAGGCCAAGCGCAACTCCCCCTGCATCATCTTCGTGGATGAGATTGACGCGGTAGGCCGCCATCGTGGCGCGGGCCTGGGCGGCTCCCACGACGAGCGCGAGCAGACCCTCAACCAGATATTGGTCGAGATGGACGGCTTCGACAGCCAGACCAACATCATCGTTGTCGCCGCCACCAACCGCCCCGACGTGCTCGACCCCGCGCTCCTGCGCCCAGGTCGCTTCGACCGCCAGGTAGTGCTCGACCGCCCCGACATCAAGGGCCGTGTCGCCATCCTGAACGTCCATACGCGCGGCAAGCCGATTGACAAGAACGTCAACCTGGAGACCATAGCCAAGGTTACGCCCGGCTTCTCCGGCGCGGACATCGAGAACCTGGTAAACGAGTCGGCGATCCTCGCCGCCCGCCGCAACCGCAAGACCATCACTCAGTCCGAGGTCGAGGAAGCGATAGACCGCGTAATCGCCGGGCCTGAGCGCCGCAGCCGCCTCATCTCCGACCGCGAGAAGGCCATCACCGCCTATCACGAGGTGGGCCACGCCCTGGTAGCGCGCATGCTCCCCAACGTCGACCCGGTGCATAAGATCAGCATCATCTCGCGTGGCATGATGGGTGGGTACACCCGCGTGCTGCCGGGCGAGGACCGCTATATGTGGTCCAAGTCGCAGTTCAAGGACAACCTGGCCTTCGCGCTGGGTGGCCGCGCAGCCGAGGAAATTATCTTCCAGGAAGTGACCACCGGCGCGTCGAACGACATCGAGCGCGTCACCGAGATGGCCCGCCAGATGGTCATGCGCTACGGCATGAGCATCAAGCTCGGCCCCATGGCGCTAGGCAAGAAGGAAGAGCTGGTCTTCCTGGGCCGCGAAATCTCCGAGCAGCGCAACTACTCGGACGAGATAGCCTACGAGATAGACAAGGAAGTGCGCGCCCTCGTCGAGGAAGCGTACGAGCGCGCCAAAGAAATCCTGACCACGTACAAGGACAAGCTGATCGAGATCAGCGAGCTTCTCATCGAGAAGGAGACGCTGGACGCCGCCGACTTCGAGGCCCTCTTCGAAGGTATGCCTCGCCCACAGCCTCGCCTGGTGCAGCCTCCTGGCCGCGAGCCTGTCGCCACCCCCCCGCCCGCACAGCCTGAAAGGGCACCACGCCCCGGCCTACAGCCCGGTATGGCGACTATGGAGCAGACGCCGGAGAGGGATATATCCCAATAGTCAGTTGAGGAATGTAAAAAGGGGACTGCATCAAGCGGTCCCCTTCTTTGTATCCGCTCTTACCGCGCTCACGTAGTTGTTTGCACCGGAAGGCTATGCTATACTGTACTAACTAAAGTAGCTCTTAGTTGCCAGGGGGTAATCATGTCTTCAGGCGGGTCTTCATTCGGCGCACAGAGTTCGGTCCTGCGTTTCACCCAATCAGTGGACAGCGACGGCAAGGGCCAAGTCGAACTCACCTACCGTGGGCCAGGCCAGCTTCGCCCATCTGCTATTTCTCAATTCCCCTTTTCCTTCGACCTGAGTAAAGAGGAACAAGAGGACCTCCGGTGGTACTTCGAGGACTATCTGCAACACCCGATTGACCCTACTCCCAAGATTGCGGCGCGTATCGAGCAGTGGATGGAGCGCAAGGGGGAAGAGCTATTCACCAAGCTCTTCAAAGCTAATGATGCTACTATCCTCTTTTGGTCTGCTATCCGGCATGACTTGAAGAACATGCGTATCGAAGTGTCATCAGGTGCATATGAAGCGGCATCCATCCCCTGGGAGCTAGTGCGTGACCCTCAAACCGGCACGCTCCCGGCTTTGAGTGCCGCAGCTTTTACTCGAACTCACTCTAGCCCCGTTTCTAGCCCTCAACTACCCTCTGCCTCCTCCAGTCCTATTCGCATCCTGCTGGTGATATGCCGCCCCGGCAAGGAACAGGATGTGCCCTTCCGCTCGGTAGCCAGTCGCCTGGTCAAGAGCCTCACGGATGATGCGCGTGCTCACTTCATACTCGATGTGCTACGCCCTCCCACCTACGAAAATCTAAGCAAGACTCTTCGACTTGCCCATAAGTCCGGCAAACCTTACCACGTAGTTCACTTTGATGGGCACGGTGCGTTTCTCGACGTGTCTGAACTGCTCGACAGCTTGCAAGGTAACACGCAAGAAGAGCAAGAAGCTGTAAAGGAAGAGCTGAAACGAGCAGGAGTTGAAATCTTCGACCCCCGTAGATATTCACCTCAGGCTATGTTCCCCTACGCACCGGTAAAGGGTCAAAGAGGCTATCTCGTATTTGAGAACCCGAACGAGATCCATAACATCCGCTTCGTGGACGGACCCAGACTGGGCGCTTTGCTCAAGGAGACAGAGGTCCCCGTACTGGTGCTAAACGCCTGCCGTTCTGCGCATGCCGAGGCCCCCACTAGCCCTTCGCAGGTAGTTGAGGGCACAGAAGCCGCGAGCATAGCCGGTGACCAGACACGCGTACGCGCTTATGGATCGTTCGCTCAGGAGGTAGTGGATGCGGGTGTGGCAGGGGTAATAGCTATGCGTTACAACGTTTACGCCGTTACCGCCGCGCAATTCGTTGCTGACCTTTATTCAGCACTCCTACAGGGCTACACTCTCGGTGAAGCTGTACAGGAAGGCCGCCGACAACTGGATGAGAAGCCCATGCGCGAGATCGCCTATGACCCCGTGCGCCTGCAGGACTGGTCCGTGCCGGTGGTGTACGAGGCTACTCCTATCTCTCTATTTCCCAGGCAGCAAGGTGACGATCAGATCAAGATTACCATTCGAGATGCCAATGCCACACCTGCCCGTGGCGATATCGATTCCAAGCTCCCCAAGCGCCCAGATGTCGGCTTCTACGGGCGCGATGAGACCCTTCTGGCCCTGGACCGTGCCTTCGACGGCCATCACGTCGTGCTGCTACACGCTTATGCCGGGAGCGGCAAGACCACCACCGCCGCCGAGTTCGCCAGATGGTACTCGCTTACAGGTGGCATAGAAGGCCCTGTCCTCTTCACTTCCTTCGAGCAACCACTATCTCTCCCCAGGACGCTGGACACCTTCGGGCGAGTGTTCGCCCCCTCATTGGAGCAGGCGCAGATATCCTGGTTAGCGCTCGATGACAACCAGAGACGTGAGGTAGCCCTCGATGTTATGAGACAAGTGCCGCTCCTGTGGATATGGGACAACGTAGAGCAGGTGGCGGGCTTCCCTTCGGGCACTCCCTCGATATTGAGTGCGGAAGAGCAGAAGGAGTTAGCGGGCTTCCTGCGCGATGCTAAGGAGACAAAGGCGAAGTTCCTGCTCACCTCTCGGCGCGAGGAGCAGGGCTGGCTGGGCAACCTCCCTATCCGCGTGGAGATACCTCCCATGCCGATGCTGGAGCGGTTGGAACTGGCAAAAGCTCTGGCTGCGAAGTACGGGAAGCGTTTGGACGATGTGGAGGACTGGCGACCCCTCCTACGTTATACTTGGGGTAACCCTCTGACCATCACGGTAGTGGTGGGACATGCCCTACGCAATGGACTGTCCAAGAAGGCGCAGATAGAGACTTATGTGGCGCGATTGAGGGCAGGAGAGGAGGCCTTCGAAGACGAGGAGAGCGAGGGCCGCACTAAGTCGTTAGGCGCGTCGCTCGACTACGGCTTCTCTAATGCCTTCACTGAAGAGGAGCGCGGGCAAGTGGCCCTGCTTCACCTCTTCCAAGGATTCGTGGATGTGGATACCTTGCGCGTGATTGGCAATCCTATGGCAGACTGGAGTGTTCCCACCGTCCGTGGGCTGACCCGTGAGGCAGGTATTGCCCTGCTGGATCGCGCCGCCGAGGTGGGTCTCCTTACGGATTTGGGCAATGGCTTCTACACCGTCCATCCAGCCCTCACATGGTACTTCAAGGGCCTCTTCCATCATTACTATGTACACAACCCCATCCTGCCCACCCGCGCTTATGTGTTGGCGATGGGCGATTTAGGGAACTACTATTCGGAAAAGTTCGCTGAGGGTAATCAGGACATGTTAGGTACGCTGGTCGCTGAAGAGGACAACCTATTGCATGCTCGTCAGTTAGCGCGTGCGAACGGCTGGTGGTCAGCGGTTATAAGCACGATGCAGGGACTCCGAGTTCTCTACGACTATATGGGCCGAAGGGCTGAATGGAAGAGGCTGGTTGAGGAGTTTGTGCCTGACTTCGTTGATTCCATCACCGATAGACCTATAGCAGGGCGCGAGGAAGAGTGGAATATCTTTATCGAGTATCAAGTACGCCTCACAAGGCAGTCTCGGCAATGGTCTGCGGCTGAGAGGCTACAAGAGACGCATGTAAAGTGGAACCGCGAACGCGCCTCTGCCTTAGCCACTTTGCCCGTGGAAGAGTTGGATGCGGCACAACGAAACACGATACGTACACTAGCGGTGAGCCTCACAGAATTAGGACAGATCCTACGGGAACAAGGCAACCCTGAGTGCGTGCAGACATATGAAGAAGCCTACGAGTTATCGCTTCGTATGAAGGATAAGCTTGGTGCAGCCATTACTGCCTTCAACCTAGGTCATACCTACAAGAACATTCCCACGTTGCGCGACCTAGACCAGGCAGAGCATTGGTACAACCTCAGCTTGGAACTTAGCGAGGACCAAGACAGATTGGTCTGCGGGCGCTGCCATGGTCAACTAGGGACGATAGCCTTTGAGCGCCTTAAAGAAGCGATAAATGCTGGGCAGCCCGATGAGGAATTGTCGAGTCTCCTCAACGCTGCCCAGCAAGGTTATATACAGGCGCTCGACTTGCTGCCTGCGTCTGCAGTGCAGGACGCGGCGATTACATATAACCAACTGGGCCTCATCTACTACGTTGCCGGCGAGTTTGACCGCGCTTTGCCGTACTGGCGGCAAGCTATTCGCTACTATGAGGCAGCAGCTGATCTATATAGCGCATCGGAGACCCGATTCAATATTGCGCTCGGTCTTATGCAAGATCGCCGCTTCGATGAGGCGCTGCTATATGCGCAAGCTGCATTACGCAACGTCTCTGAAGCATCTGAGGCAGCAGATTGGATGCAGAAAATTCAGGAGTTGATTGCCCACATGGAAAATCTGCAAGAGGGTGGCTGAACATATGGCTACATCCGACAGTTCGATGAGCTGCAGTACTAGGCAGGATGCCGCCACAGGATGCTATAACCATGCTGCGCGAGTTGGGCGAGGATGAGGCTGCGGCAGCCTTAGAAGAGGAGTTAGAGGAAGGGAGTAAGATGTTTGGAGGACCTGCCTTGCCGGGTAGCCTTTCCAGGACCGCGCCTGGCAGCACACCACCCATGCCTTCGACTACCTCGCTCCGGCCTCTCCGGGCGCTGACTTGTTCACTATCCGTCACGCAGGCAACATCCAGCCCGACCCTTCCCTCAAGAACTCCCGCATCATCATCACGCTCGACCGCCTGTGCGTAGCCTAGTATCCAGGTAATGGAGAGGGCTACAAACTGAACTGGAAACGTTAAGAGAAGTCTATTTCCAGACCAGATTCAGCCAGCATCAGAATTGCTATCCTTCCTAGAACCTAACCTCCGATGTTAAGGAGAGTCTATCGGAGGTTAGGTTTTGTCCATATGACATATCCTTTCCTGGCTCTCTCGTCGCATAGAGAGACCAAAAGCGGAGCGCGCACTTAAGAGAAGTCTATGTACGCTCCGCTTTTTGCAAGGGTATCTATGGGAAGAGCGCCCATTCTAACCAGGGCCGTTCGCGGGTTCTTGGCCTACGCCCAATTCAGGCCCCTACACCTTTTTCCTTTACCCCAACTCTCAACGTTTTCTCAACCCCTCTATTTTCCACACGCCCCTCCCTTCATGGTACAATTGCATCCGTACATCGCCGCCCTCCGCCAGAAGCTCACCCAATATCCAACAAATTCACGCATCACGCATCACTTTTCATGCTTTTTCGTCCTTCGTCCTTCGTCTTTCGTCCGTAACACTCCCATATCCATGCGTCTCAAACACCTCACCCTCCACGGCTTCAAGACCTTCGCCCCGCGCACCGACCTGCGCTTCGGGGAGGGGCTTACAGCCATAGTCGGCCCCAATGGCTCCGGCAAGAGCAACGTGGCCGACGCCGTGCGGTGGGTGCTTGGCGAGCAGGCCCTCTCCAACCTGCGCGCCAAAAGGACCGAAGACCTCATCTTCTCAGGCTCCTCCAACCGCGCTCCCCTCGGCATGGCGGAGGTCTCCATCACCCTCGACAACGCCGACCGCCTCCTCCCCCTCGAGTTCGCTGAGATAACTCTCACCCGGCGTGCCTTTCGTACCGGCGAGAACGAATATTACATCAACAAGAGCCGCGTGCGCCTGCGCGACGTGCTTGAAATCTCCCAATCGCTCGGAGAGGCCTATACCGTTGTGGGGCAGGGACTGGTAGACGCCGCCCTCTCCCTGCGCCCGGAGGAGCGGCGAGAGCTTTTCGAGGAGGCCGCCTCCATACGGGGCTATTTCACCCAGCGTGAGGACGCCCTCCGCAGGCTATCCCGCACCGAGGAGAATGTAGCCCGCGTCAACGATCTGGCCTCTGAGCTAGAGCCGCAGGTCCGCCGCATGGAGCGCCAGGCGAAGCAGGCCCAGGAGTACCAGAAGCTGGAGTGCGACCTCCACACCCTCCTCAAGACGTGGTACGCGGGCAGGTGGGCGCACTCCATCGCCGCCCTCCAGCGCGCCGAGGAGGCCGAGCGTGAGGCAGAGCAGACCGTCGCCGTCCGCAAAGCTGAGGTCGCGACGAAAGACGCCGCCCTGCAAGAAGTGCGTGCCCGCGCCTGGGGCCTGGTCGACTCAGTATCCGGCCTTCATGCCCGGCGAGCAAAGATACAGGCCGCTCATGCCTCCAGGTCGCAGGCACACGCCGTCATGGGTGAGCGCCTCCTCTCAGCACAAGGTCAGCGCCGCACTCTCCAACAGGAGCAGGCCGACCTCACAACATCTCGCACTGCCCTGGAGCGCCAGCTGCGCGTCCTTGAAGCCGATGCCGCCGAGCGAGTCGCCGAGATGTCCTCCCTCCAGGAGGCCGAGCGCGAGGTAACGGCACAACTGGCCGCCCTCGACGCGCAGGTGAAAGAAGCCGAGGTGCATTATTCCTCTTGTGCAGGCAAGGTGGACGCGCTCCAGCGTCGTGTCTCCGACCTCCAGGGACGATTGCGTGACGCCCAGGCTCAGGCTGCTAAATGGGCGCTCTCCGCCGAAGAAGGTGAGGCCGGGCTTGTAGATTTGCAATCCCAGCTCGACGCGTCTGAAGCGGCTCTTGGGAAGGCACACGCTGATCTCCTCGCCGCGCAGGAAGCCGTTGGCCAGGCGAGCCGTGCTCAATCCGCCGCTGCTACTGCCCTGGACACGGCCCGCTCCGCCCGCTCAGCAGCCGAAGCTCATCGCCGAGACCTCTTGCGGCAGGGTGACGCGCTTGCTTCCCAAATTGCCTCTCTCGCGGGAGAGCAGCAGGCCAGCCTCTACGGCGGGGTGCGCGCCGTTGTCGCCGCTGCGAGGGATGGCAGGCTATCGAGCTATGTGGGCACCGTCGCTGAATTATTACAGGTCCCGCCCGATCTTGAAATCGCAATCGAAGCCGCGTTGGGTGGCCGCCTGCAAGAGGTGGTGATGTCTCATTGGGCCGACGCGGAGCGCGCCATAGCGATGCTCAAGCTGACCGGCGCGGGCCGCGCCACCTTCCTTCCCCTCGATACCCTGCGCGTGTTGCCTCTATCGTCTCCGCCGAGGGGCGAAGGAATCGTTGGGGTGGCGTCCGACCTGGTCAGGTACGACCCCTCCCTGCGCAGCCTCGCTGAGATGCTCCTGGGTCGTCTGCTCATAGTAGAAGACCTCCCATCGGCTCGAATGACCATAGCTAGCTTGCAAGCGAACGCGCCCTGGACCCTCGCCACGCTCGATGGCGAAGTGGTACGCCCGGGCGGCTCAGTAACGGGCGGCTCCAACACGAGGACAGGAGATAAGCAGGCGCAGGGTCGCACGCTCCTCGCCCGTGAGCGCAAGCGCAGGGAGTTGACCTCGGCACGAGAAGCACTTGCAAGCGCGCTGGCCCAGGCGGAAAATGAAGTTGAGGAAGCCGACGTCGCCGTGCGCAGATGCGATGCGGCTGTGATGCAGGCTGCCTCCTTAGCAGATGTCGCCCGCAAGCAGCAGGTAGCCGCACAGGTGGCGCACGTTGAACGGCAGGGTATTGTGTCGCGCCTTCGGCAGGAGCTGGCATGGCGCGAAGGGCTGCTCGCTGATGCGCGAAAATCGGCTCAGTCCACCACGAATCTGCAAGCCGACCTCTCCGCTCAAATCGAGGAGGCTGAAAAGGAGGCTGGTCCCTTACGTGATGAGCTACAGGTGGCTAAGTCACTCCTGGCCGCGCTCACCTCGCAACGTCAGGGGATCGCGTACTCCACAGGTGCAAGCCAGACACGTATCGCTGTCCTGGAAGAGGCCCTTCGCAACACGCAGGCCCGCCAGCATGATTTGCGCTCTCAATTGGAAAAAAACAGCTCGAAGTACGCCGCGCTCCAGGAGCGCATTGCTCAAGCTGACGAGGAAGAAACACGATTCGCCCGCCAGATAGAAGCCCACACCTCGGAAATGGACGCGCTGGCCCAGGAGCTTGCCCAGATAGAAGCCCAGGTTGGCCCATCGGAGCTAGAGGTGAAGTCGCTTGAGGGAGATGTCAGCCGTGTCGAGGCCGAGCAGTCGGCTTTGCAAGCGTCTCTCCTGGAAAGCGAAACGCTGCACAGCCGCGCCCTGGTTGAGCGCGAGCGTTGTGCGGGCGTGCTAGATACCCTATGGCTTGAGATAGCGGAAGAGTTGGGTGAAGATGCCGCACCGACCCTGGCCCATGTAAAAGGAGCGTCAAACGGCAACGCGAACCTATCCGCAGGTGCTAGCCACGGAAGCTGGCGCGACCTGTGGGAGCGCAACCGTAGCAATGACAGTCCCCCGATGCCACTCGACACAGCCGGGATACATATCCCCTCAGCAGAGACTGAGATGATCGACTTAGAGCGACGGATAGTGGCGCTCAAGTCGAAGCTGTCGCGTATCGGCCCCGTAAATCCCCTCGCGCTGGAAGAGCACGCGACCCTCTCTGAGCGACACACTTACCTTCGCAGCCAGCTCCAGGACCTTTCCTCCGCCGCCGAGACCCTGCGCCGCGTGATAGGGGAGCTTGACCGCACTATGCGCGAGCAGTTTGCCGCCACCTTCGCGGAGGTGAACGATGCGTTCAGCGCGTTCTTCACGACCCTCTTCGCGGGTGGCTCCGCCCGCCTCGAATTGACTAACCCCCAGGACTACACCGCTACGGGCGTCGAAATTTCCGCCCAGCCCCCCGGCAAGCGCATGCAGACCCTCGCGGCCCTCTCAGGTGGTGAGCGCGCCCTTACCTCGGTAGCCCTCCTCTGCGCCCTCCTTAAGGTGCGCCCCGTCCCATTCTGCGTGCTCGATGAGGTAGACGCCGCCCTCGACGAGAGCAACGTCACCCGCTTCCGCACGGCCCTCCAGGAATTGGGCGCGAAGACCCAGTTCGTCATCGTAACCCACAATCGTGGCACCATCGAAGCCGCCGACACCCTCTACGGCGTCTCGATGGCAGGCGACGGCACCTCCAAGCTCCTCTCCCTCAAAGTCCCGGCGTGACGACGGACGACGGATTAAACACAGAGACACAAAGGACGCAGAGGACGCACAGAGATTTATAAGGGTAAATAGTAACCAAAAATAAACTCTGTGTTACCTTTGTGCTCTCTGTGTCTCTGTGTTTAATATCGTCCGTCGTCTGTCGTCTGTCGTCTGTCGTCCGTCGTCCGTCCCCAGGCCACTTTCTCCCCTCTTGTTGTATAATAGCGAGGCATAATGCTTGCTTACCACTCCGTGAGGATTACCCCATCAGGAGGGCTATATGGATAAAACGTACAATGAGTTTGAAGGCACGGACCTCGACCTCGACGCCGATTTGGATTTCGATGACGACAGTAACGACCTCATCCCCATATTGGGTCTCTCCGCTGCCGTAGCGGCTGTCGTTGGCGCTATACTGGTGCTCGCGGGTCGCAGGCGCAAGCCGACCCCGAAAGAGCGCATCGAAGATATGCTCGAAGAGCTGGGCAAAGAGGGCAAGAAGCGTGCGAAGACCGTTGCCCGTGCCGCGGGCAAAGTTGACCTCGGCGGTATGCTGGGCGACGCTCTCGACAAAGCGAAAAGCGCAGCCAGTGATATCGACCTTGGCGACACCGTGAGCGACGTTCGCAAGCGTGCCCGCAAGATGGCTAAGAACGCAGACCTCTCTTCTATGCTTGAGGACGCGATAGACCAGGCACGCGATGCTGCCACCTTCGCCCGCCACCGTGCGGACGAGGCCTCCACCTTCGCCAGGCACCGCGCCGATGACGCCCGCAAAGGTGCCTCGAACCTCTCCTTACCCGATATAGACGGCAAAGATGTCGGCAACTTCCTCGAAGCTATCAAGGATAAGGTAGCAGGGGTTATCGAGTCGGTACGTAGCGACGTAGCTCCGAAGGCTGCCGAGGCCATGAAGGATAACGTCATTCCAGCCGCCCAGGAAGCCGCAAGCACCGTTGCCCGCACCGTGCGAGAGGACGTAGTGCCCGTCGCGCAAGACGTTTTTGGGCGTGTCCGCGATGACGTGATGCCTGGAGCCCAAAAGCGCGCCAGCAAACTTTTCGAGGATGCCGAGGTTGGTAAGCGTGCACGCACTATTGGCCGCGCTGCCGGTTCGGGCGCGGGAAGCCTGGCCGATATGGCGCGAGGGCTTGCCATTGGGGTCGTGGGGAAAGTAATTCAGGAAGTCTTACCGGGCGCTCAAAAGGTAGGTGGCAAAACTATAAGCACCGTGCTGGACGATTTGATGCCTGCCGCAGGCCGCAGAGCCGGTAGGGCCGCAGGCAAAGTAGGCGATATAGCCTCCCAGACCCCCGGTGCGCTATCCGATCTGCTGGGCGCAGCCCGTGACAAGGCGCAAGATGCACTCGACAAGGCCGGACCTCTCGCTGATGACGCCGCTACCTTCGCCAGGCATCGCGCCGACGAAGCGCTCACCTTTGGTCGCCACCGCCTCGGCGACGCCTCCACTTTCGCAGCTCATCGCGCCGGCGACCTCGCCTCTGCGGTGAGTCATCGCCGCAACGGCGTCTCGAAGGGTGTATCCAAAGCAGGCAAGGGCGTCAGGGGTGCCGTGGGAGGCGTCGTCGGTGGCGCTACCTCTCTCACTCGTGAAACCACCCGCATACTCTTCTGGCTCTCCTTACTTGGCGGCCTCCTCCTGATGGTCTTCGTCCCCGACAAAGAGCGCCAGAAGGAGATAATCAACAACGCCCTCCAGTTCTTCCACGAAGTCCGTGAAATGTGGAACGACCTGCAAGGCCCCGACGGGGACGAAGGGCTACAGACCGAAGAAGGATAATAGACGAGACGAAAGACGAAAGACGAAAGACGAAAGCAAACTTACAATACTTTCACGCATCACGCATCACGTTTCATTCATCTTCCGTCCTTCGTCTTCCGTCCGCAACCCACCCATGTTCAGCTTCTTCCGCCGAAAAGACAAACAGCCACAACCGACTGAAGAGCAGCTACAGGAGCAGCAGCAGAAGGTAGAGGAAGGGCTGACGCGTACCAAGCGCGGCTTCTTCCAGCAGATCGTCTCCCTTTTCGAGGTGGACGAGATCACCGAGGACATCTGGGAAGAGCTCGAAACTCTCCTCATCCAGGCGGACGTCGGGGTGGACACCACCGTGATCGTGCTTGACCGCCTGAAGCAGCGCGTCCTGGCTGACCGCCTAAAGAAGCCCTCTGCCGTCTATCAGGCTCTACAGGATGAGCTTGTCTGGGTGCTAGAAAAACCTGAGCGCGACCAGGCCGCCCGCAGAAACGGCAGTGCGCCCCAAGTTGAGGGCGAAGTCGTAGAAGCTCGGCCCTACGTCATCCTTGTCGTCGGCGTGAACGGCGTGGGTAAGACCACCACTATCGCCAAACTGACCAAGTACCTGCGCGACCAGGGCAAGAGCGTCATCATCGGCGCGGGCGATACCTTCCGTGCAGCAGCTATCGAGCAGCTTCAGATTTGGGGTGAGCGCGTGGGTGCCCCTGTCATTCGCCATCAGATAGGGGCCGACCCAGGAGCTGTGGTCTTCGATGCGATGGAAGCCGCGAAGTCGCGCAACGCCGACGTGCTGATAATTGACACCGCAGGCAGGCTCCACACCAAGACCAACCTCATGGAGGAACTGCGTAAAGTTCGCCGTATCATCGCCAAGCAACAGCCCGGCGCGCCTCACGAGACCATCCTGGTGCTCGACGCCACCTCCGGGCAGAACGGTCTCCAGCAGGCCAAGTCCTTCATGGATGTAGCCGAGGTGAGCGACGTAGCCGTAGCCAAGCTGGACGGCACGGCCAAAGGTGGGATCGTATTCGCTATCGCTCGAGAACTAAACCTCCCAGTGCGCTACGTGGGCACCGGAGAGAAGATAGGCGACCTTGCTGAGTTCGATGCTCGCCAGTTCGTGCAGGCGCTCTTTTCATAGTGCGGAAAAGGTGTAGGGGCGTGACTTATCGCGCCCTGGAGGAATCATGACACAATCGGATTATGAGTACAGGGGCCTTATTGCAGCCTCCTGGGACCTATTGCGTGGCGATACTACCCAGTGGCCGGACAGGTCCTTCTACAAGAACCTTATAGACGAGAGCGGCCAGCCCGTCCTCGATGTCGGCTGCGGCACGGGCCGCTTGCTCCTCGACTATCTTGCTGACGGGGTTGACATTGATGGCGTTGACAACTCGCCGGAGATGCTCGCGCTCTGCCGCGAAAAGGCGGAAAAGCTTGGCTTGCAACCCACTCTGTACGAGCAGGACATGGCCTCACTCGATCTGCCAAGAAAGTACCGTACCATCATCGTCCCTTCCAGTTCCTTCCAACTGGTAATTGATCTGGAGGCTGCCGCCGAAGCGATGAAGCGCTTCTATGGGCACCTTGAGCCCGGTGGGACGCTCGCCATGCCGTTTATGATCCTCTGGACTGAGCCAACCACCGAAAGCGTGTTTGCCTATAAAGACTGGCAGCAAACTGGGGAAAAAGTCAGGCCCGAAGATGGCCTGACCGTGCGGCGATGGTCCCGAAACGGTTATGACATTCCTAACCAGCTTGAGCACGTCCATGATCGTTTCGAACTGCTCCGCCATGGAGTGGTTGTCTACACGGAGGATTACTCCCGCTCACCAGGCGTGCGCTGGTACACCCGGGAGCAGTCTATTGCCCTCTACGAAGATGCAGGATTTACAGACATACGCCTCTTCAGAGAATTCACGAGCGAGCCAGCAACCGAAACAGACACAATATGGACGGTGATCGGCAAAAGACCGTGAGCCAATGGTATAATAGTAAGGAATACTTTGTGACCTTTGCGTCTTTGTGTTTAGATATTGTTAGAGAGAAACAAACATGTTTGAAAGCCTATCCGACAGATTAAATGCCGCCTTTATCCGCCTTAGCGGCAAGGGACGGCTGGACGAGGCCGACATTGACGAGGCGATGAAGGAGGTGCGCCGCGCCCTCCTCGAAGCTGACGTCAACTTCAAGGTCGTCAAGACCTTCGTGGAGCGAGTGCGCGAGCGCGCCATCGGCCAAGAAGTCCTCAAGAGCCTCACCCCCGCCCAGCAGGTGGTCGCCATCGTCCACGACCAGCTTATCGAGCTACTGGGCGAAGCTGCCCGTCTCGAATCGTCCAAGACTCCACCAACCATTATTATGATGGTTGGCCTACAGGGTTCGGGCAAGACGACCACCGCTGCCAAGCTGGCTCTACAGTTGCGCCGCGCCGGGCAGAACCCTCTCCTGGTCGCTGCCGATATGTACCGCCCCGCCGCCGTCCACCAGCTCCAGACCCTGGGCAAGCAGCTAAACATCCCCGTCTACTCTGAGCCGCAGGGTGCCAACCCCGTCAATATCGCCGTCAATGGCGTGCGGCAGGGGCAGGTAGGCAACCACCAGACCGTCATCCTCGACACCGCAGGCCGCCTGCACATAGATGAGATGATGATGCAAGAGGTGGCGACTATCAAGAGCCGCCTCCATCCTACCGAGATTCTCCTTGTTGTGGACGCGATGACCGGACAGGACGCCGTGCGCGCCGCCTCTGAGTTCAATGAGAAGGTAGGCGTAACTGGCCTCATCCTGACCAAGATGGATGGCGATACTCGCGGCGGTGCGGCCCTCTCGGTGCGCGAAGTAACGGGCGTCCCTATCAAGTTCATAGGCACCGGCGAGAAGACTGACGCGCTTGAGCCGTTCTACCCTGACCGCGTGGCTTCGCGCATCCTCGGTATGGGCGACGTGCTGACTCTCATCGAGAAGGCCCAGGCGGAGTACGATGTCGAGTCGGCTAAAGCGATGGAGAAGAAGCTGCGCACTGCCACCTTCGACCTGGAAGACTTCCTCGGCCAGCTACAGCAGGTCAAGAAGCTCGGACCCCTGGAGCAAGTGCTGGGCATGATACCGGGCATCGGCCAAGCGATGCGCCAGCAGCAGGTCTCGGTCAAGGAGGGCGACTTCAACCAGATCGAAGCGATCATCCGATCCATGACCCCAATGGAGCGTCACCGCCCGGAGGTGATAGACAGCAGCCGCCGCCGCCGCATCGCCCGTGGCAGCGGTACCAGCGTCCAGGACGTGAATGCCCTCCTCAACCAGTTCAAGCAGATGCAGAAGATGATGAAGATGATGACCGGTGGCGGTGGGGGAGGGGGAAAGGGCGGTAAGGGCAAGCGCCGCATGATTGCGAACCTGCGCAACATGATGCAGCAGTAGCTCCGCACGCTTTCCCCAAACTCTCTCGAAGGCCTAATTTCCGGAAATTGGGCCTTTTCCTATTGACAATCATACTCATAGAATGTATAATCATCTGGCTTTTGCAGACCCATAAGTGTCTGATTGTTCTGTTACCTTGAGATGAGCATAGGTTATGCACAAGCGAATTGATCACTTGAGTCATTGGCTTAGTAGGCTGTATCTTGTGTTTAAGGTAGCCTGCTTAGAAAGTCTGGAAGTTGACAACCCCGTGTGCGGTGCTAACATAGGACTCTATACTACCTTGTGCAGGAAGTGATATATGCAAAATCCACCTCAAGTAAGAAACCAAACATCGGAGCAAGCATCGGACGTTCAGGATCGTATCAGTGGGGCTGTCACACAGCAGTTTGATGCTCTTACTGCCACTGTTGTGAAGGCGATGCAAGGGGTCTCAACGATTGCCGATAAGAGTGTCAGCACTTTTCTTCTCGCTTTTGGAACTGTTGTAGTCTTTACTGTGTTAATCCTGAAATTAGAACTCTTTGGGTTTCGAACAGCCCATCTCGAGCAATTAGAATTCGTGGTAGTAATCGCCTTTGCAACCATATTGATGATCTCCGGTGCCTATCTTCGCTTTTATCACTACAGAACCACGATAGAAACCGCAAAGGAACTTCGTGAGATCGGAAGAGAAATGTTGAAAGGCGCGCGTGAAACCGAATTGAAGATTCTTGAAGGCCAAATGAAAGCCGCAGATGCGGGTGTCGGACTTATGGGAACTACCAGTTCTCAAGACAGGGGAGGTCTGTGATTTGAAAGAAGTGGTATTGCTATATTTGACTCCTGTATATTCGTGTGATATAAGCAGGCCCTGGTTTCTCTGCTCTTAAGTCTCCTGGCATCCGCTGTAAATGAGATTATCGCAGATTACTGCTGACGTGGCTTTTCGGCTTTACGGTGTTTGGCACCCGGGCAAAAAGGTGGTCGCTACGATCTTAACCGCCTGCCCTCTCGTCACAGGGAGGTTGGGGCGGAAGTACGGTCTGCTTTGCGCGTCACACGGCTCGGCCTCTCCCGTCAAAGGGTTCACTCCGCCGCATGGGTATCCACCTATTATTCCTCGTGCGGACAGGCGTGAGATGAACGTATAGAAGGTGTTCGAGGGTAGCACGTCGGTGAAGAACTGCTCCCCAGGCGGGTCGCTATATGCCGCGCCATTCGACACTATCTTGGCAAGCTGCGCACGCGTTGCGTCCGCGCCCCACCGGAAGTATGGTCTGTTGCCTGGTGGCACGCATGGCTCGCTAGCCGCGCCGCATGGGTAGCCGGTCATCAGCCCGCGCCGCTCCAGCCTGTTTATCCATACGTAGAACTGGTTTGTAGGCGGCACGTCCTCGAACACCTGCGGATTTGGGTCCTCATCGAAGCTCGCCGAGATGGCTACCATCTTCGATATCTGCCCCCGCGTGATGTTGTTCCCCGGCCTGTACGTCCCATCCGAATAGCCGCTGATTATGCCTCTGCACGCCAGGCATCTCACAAACGGGTAGAAGGGGTTTCCTGGCGTCACATCCGAGAACTGCACGGGGCATGCCGTCGCGGTTGGCGTGCCGTTACCGGGCGTCGGCGTAGGCTGTGCCGCTGTGGTCTCCCCGAATACCGCCAGCCCTGCAAGGAACGTCTCAGGCTCCGAATCAAAATCATGTACAAGTCCACCCGTCGCTCTATCGATCCTGTATATCTGCCCCGAGCCGTAGCCCCCCGTCCAGAAGGAAGTGCCGTCCGGGTCGAGATTCTGAGCGAAGAGCGTGCCCGTCTCGCCGTAGGCGCTCGCTTCATAAGTCTCTATCGTCGTCCCTGTGAAGCTGAGGCGGTAAATCTGGCTCTCACACGACACCATGACCTCGCCGTTGATGCGTACTTTCAGGGCGAAGCACGGCCCATCGAGGTCCGACCTGAAATCGGGCAATTGCGTATTCGTGCATACGTCGAACCTCTTGACCGCGTTCCCTTCCGACGTGTAAAAGATCGTACATTGGTCCGGGGCAAGGTCGAGCCAGTCCACTCCCCGGTCTTCAACCTGGGGGCTGTACGTCGCCAGCTCCACGCCGTTGGAGTCGAACTTGAAGATGCGGGCGCTGTCGTCCGACTCCCCTACGTAGACGTTGCCTGCCTCGTCCACTACGCAGCTCTCAGGGTGGCTGTTGAAGGTCGGTCCCCAGGGGTGGCCTATCAATATCCCTTTGTTATTGAACTTGGTCATGCTGTTGGCGGTCCAGTTCGTCACGTACAGATTCCCCTGGCCGTCGAAGCACATCCCGGTCTCTTCATTGCTGCCGCTTGTGGTATCGAGCGTATCGATCAGTACGCCCGATGAGCTGAAATGCTTCACCTTACCGTTGCCCGTTCCGGCGAACACATCCCCGCGCTGGAAGGCCACCCCATCCGCGACTGCTACATGGGTATGCTGCAAAGCGAGGGCCATGGAGGTGGCTGCCAGCAGGCCAATAGCTGCCAGGACCAAGTAAGCGTTACGTGCGAAGCTGATTTTCATTTGTGACCCCTCCCGATGGGCAAGACCCGCGCTTCCGTAAAAAGCTGGTTGCAGCCATTATAGTGAGAAGGTCACAGTAAGCTAAGCTATTTGCACATATGTGTATTACTCCCTTCCAGGTATCACCACCTCATAGCTGCTCACGCTGCCTCCGCCCATTGGCCTGCTGCCTTCCTGCGCATGAGAGCCTCCCATCGCCGCAGGCACTCTGGCGTGAGCTTGCTCGTGAGCCTGGCTTTGCATCCATGCGTCCAGGCTCTGCTGGTCCGCCCAGCGTGTCATCGATACATACTCTCCCTCTCCCTTCAGCAGCTCGAACCCCATGAACCCCGGATGCTTGTTCACCAACCCCGCCCTGTTCTTGAACCTGTTCACCAGACCGTCGCCTTCCTCGTCACTCCCTACCGGTATACGCACCATAACGACTATCATAGCGTGTGCCTCCTCTCCAAATGTGGTAAATTATAGCACGCTAATCTCCCCGTGGCATAAGCGTTCAGACCAGGGGAGAGGCAGTAGAGAGGGTCACAAACTAAACTTCACATCTTAAGAGAAGTCTATGTGAAGATAAGAGGGTGTTTCACAACGATGACGAAGGCTGAGGAGTATGCCGTAGCGAAGCACCTCTACACTTATCATTCCGAACGAAGTGAGGAATCTCCCAGCTTGCCAGGTAGATAGAGACCTAGATTCCTCACTTCGTTCGGAATGACACTCTTCTTACACTCATTGGTAAATACCCTCTAAGATTCACCTGGGATTAGAAACTCTATCTCTCATGGAAGAAGCAGAAAAGCCCGAACTGGTAATCGCGCCCACCGAGGAGAAGCCTCCTGCGCAAGGGGCGAATACCGTGCGCCGTACGCTCAAGATTGGGTGTCTCACTCTCCTCCTGGCGATGTGTGGCTGTCTGGGAACCCTGGTGGTGGCGCTGCAATCGGGACCTGTAACGATAAGCCTCCTGGGTGGCACCGTCCTCCGCATAGGCTCCGATGACTTCGTCCTCAGCAACTACTCTTTCCGTGAAGGGACGACCTACTTCCTCGACCTGAATAGCAACGGCCAGCGTAATATCCTCGAGTTCCGCCATATCGAGGATCAGCATAAGTTAGAGGTAGTCATCCACCACGCCGACAGCCAATCGCAGGGCGACACCCGCCTGTTGACCCTCGATGTACCGTGAAAGTAAGAAAGCCACCAGGACGCTTCCCTGGCAGTTCGATAACGATTCGTGTAACGTGGGGGTGTGTCATTGCGTATATAATGGGCTAAAGGAAAGTTAGGAGTAAGCATGATGAACTTCATAAGGAACCAGCGGGCGAGCGGCCAGCAGCAGGCACAGGCATCGGTCCACTCAGACCGCGTCAAAGGTGGCCCCATCGTCACAATCGAGGAGCAGCCGGCGGGCAAGCCCCAGGCTTCGGGCATGTCACGCCGCCTTCCCGTCCCACGCTCTCGCCTGGAGCGGATCGCTTTCTGGATAATCGGCCTGGCGGTCGCGGTGGTAGTGCTGGTCCTTATTGTGCCGTCGCTGTTCGGCGCGTTCGCCACTGCCCTCTATACTTCGATCTTCGTCGCCTTTTTGACCCTCTCCAACCTCAGGCGACCCTCCGGCTGGGCGAATGCCATCATCGGGCGCAAGGTCTTCCCTGTGCTTCACACGGGCGATGGCGAGATCTGGAAGTTGGCTGTGGTCAACGCCATGCTTGTCTTTGTATTCGCCTTCGCTTTCGACTTACTATCTCGCCCCCTCACTCCCCTCTTCGCGGGCATAGTCGTCTTCGGCGGCCTGATAGCACTCGGCATCTTCTGGGGCCGTGCCCGTCGGGTCATTGGCGGCCCCTGATTCTGTAGTCAGAACTTGTCATTGAATCCCGCCCGGCAGATTTATCTGCCGGGCGCTTTCTACATGTGTAGTGCGTTTCTATTCAGCCGGGTCGCCTTCCTCCTGCCCAATGACCTCCATCAGCTCAGCCCCGTACTTCTCCAATGTCCGCTCACTTATCCCCTTTATCGTCAGCAGTTCCGTGGGGGTGGTTGGCCTGCGCTGGGCAATTGCCCTGAGCGTTTTATCGTGTGAGATGACGTACGGAGGCAACCCCTCGCGGTTGGCAGTCATGCGCCGCCACGCCCGCAGCCTCTCGAATAAGTCAAACTCTGCCGGCGTAAGCTCTCGTTCCTCTCCCGCCATGCTCTCCACTTGCCTACGCTCGTACTTCGGGCGCAACTCTCGCTCTCTAGGCTCGACTCTTTCGGGCTTCTTTTCCTTCTTTGGCTTGAGCGTAACAGTGCCTGTCGGCACTCCTTCAAGGCCATCCGGCGTAATCCCCAGCAGCCTGTAGCCATCCTGGTGCTCGTAGAAGGAAAGGTAGCCCTCTTCCACAAGCTGGTCAATGGCCCTTTCGATGGATGCCTTCACAGCCCCCGCCAGCGCGCTGAAGTGCCTGATACGGTCCGCCTGCACGTTGCTCGCAGCCGACCCCATCAGCGCGTTGACGAGGCTAGGCTTCCCGGCGTTGAACGGGAAGCTCGCGAGGCAGCTTACGATAATCTGGCCGGGGTTGTCTGGTAGCTCCGCGATCTGGTGCTCTTTCTGGGTGGGGCGGTCGAGGGGAGGGGCGCAATAGTCGCAGCTTGTCTCACAGTTGCCAATTGCCTCTCCGAGGTGGTGCGCCAACATCTTGTGCCTGCACCTGTCAGTCGTGCTTGCGTACTGCATAATCTGCTTGATGGCAAGCTGGTAGACCTCGTCCTGCTGGCTCAGCAGCCTCTCTATCACGGCGGATGCGTTCTTGGGAGCGGCTACGCGCTCCACTACTGGCTCGCGCCTCTCCCCCCTGAACCTCACCCAGCCTCGCTCCTGCCAGCCGAGCATCTTTCTCTCCAACTCATCCGGTGGGATACCGAGCGTGTTTGCCAGGTATGGGGTATCTCGCTTGAAGTTCTGCCCCTCGACAAGCCTCGCCGCTCCTACAAACCTTCTGAACTCCTCATCTCCCGCCTGCGCGCCGGAGGCCGTCAGGTGCAGCATAGCAGTACGGGGAGCGTCAAAATGCCGGCTGATAAGCCCCGCCCGCTCCAACATGCTCACGCTCACCCGCGCCTGCGTGCCGTCCAACTTCCCCTTCTCTCCATCGCTCCCCTGCCCCAGCGCGTCCAGGTTGGCGAATGCGGCTTTCCCTTCAGGGACGTAACGCGCTATCTCCCTGTAGGCGGTCCTCAGCTCCTCAAGCCCAAGCATCTCCTGCCGCTTCCAGCGCGTGAGGTTGCTCTTATCTCCCTGCGTGATAAACAACACGCATCGTGACGGCCTGCCGTCGCGCCCTGCTCGCCCCGACTCCTGCACGTAGCTCTCAAGGGACCCCGGCGGGCTGAAATGGACTATGAAGCGCACGTTGCTCTTGTCTATCCCCATACCGAAGGCGATAGTCGCCACTATCACCCGCACCCTGTCGAGCATGAACATCTCCTGGGTGCGCGTTCTCTCTTCGGGGAGCATGCCTGCGTGGTAATGGGCTGCCTGCACGCCAGCCCGCCTCAGCATAGCGGCAAGCTGCTCGCACGTCTCGCGGCTCCTCGCGTAGACAACGCCTGAACCGCGCTGCGCCCGGCATATCTCGATGAGCCGCCTCATCTTCCCCTCTTTGTCGGCAAGCTCCTCTACCTCGTAATAGAGGTTGGAGCGAAAGACGCTTGCAACTACGGGCTTCAACGTCCGCCCAAGCTGCTGGCCTATCTCCTCGCGCATCTGCGGGGTCGCCGTCGCTGTAAGCGCCAGGAGGATAGGGCGGCCCAGAGTGGGGAGGCACTTTCCTATGAAGAGGTAATCCGGCCTGAAGTCGTGCCCCCACATCGAAACGCAATGCGCCTCGTCCACAACGAGCATAGAGATGCGCGCCTTCCGCAACGCGTCCAGGAAGACTTGCTGCCGCAACCTCTCCGGCGCGCAGTAGACCAACTTGTACCGCCCCGACAATATCTCCGCCATGCGCTGCATCGTATCGTCCAGCCCCAGCGTGGAGTTGATGAAGGTCGTCTGCTCGTACACCTCCCCCGGCAGGGAGTCGAATTGGTCCTTCATCAGTGCGATGAGGGGCGAAATCACCAGCGTTACTCCAGGGAGGAGCATCGCGGGCAACTGGTAGCAGAGCGACTTCCCGGCCCCAGTAGGCATCACCGCGATGGTATCGACACCGGTCATCACCTGCGCGATGACCTCTTCCTGTCTCCCCGTGAAGCTCTCGTGCCCAAAGAGTCGGGTCAGTTCTCGCCGAATATTATCGCGGTCATATTGTGTTCTATACGCTTGTTGGCTGGTCACCATGTCTCAAAATCCCCAAAAGGTTCTTGCGGGCAGGCGCAGACAAACACGATTCTATCGCGGGCACGACTCAAGTTTACCATATTCACCTCTGCGGCCAGTATCTTCCCAATGCATAGATGGTGTCCAAAAGTGTACGGCAAGGTGTAAAGCAATGAGTGTCATTCTGAGCGCAGCGAAGAATCTAGGATGCTTACCCTAGTACACGCCCCGAGAGCTTTAGATTCTTCGCTGCGCTCAGAATGACAGGCTAAGGCGTGCAGTTCTTGCGCACCCTCTCAGAAGTAGACACTTAAACATAGTAACTAATAAGAGGGGAGGGATAGCGATTTTGCTATCCCTCCCCCTAATCCTGATTTATGTACCTGACCTGCTCAGCCTGTCTCAGCGACTCTCGCAGTTGGGATAGAAGGTGTTAGCCACTATCTTTGATGCCTGACCTCTCGTCACGTTGGTGAATGGCCGGAAGTATGGTCGGTTCTCGTCATCGCAAGGCTCTCCCTCTCCTCCACATGGGTAGCCTCCCATCACTCCCAATTGGGTTAGACGCATGATCCATACGTAGAAGGGGTTGCCTTCCGGCACGTCCGTGTAGATTTGACCTGTGGGGTCTCCTCCTATCCCTGCCGCGTTGGAGACTATCTTCGATAGCTGTCCACGCGTGGCGTTGGCGAACGGCCTGAAGTACGGTCGATTGTCAGGAGGGACACACGGCTCCTCTGGCACTAACCCACAGTTGTACCCTCCCATGTGCCCTCTCATCGAGAGGCGATTGATCCACTGGTAGAAAGGATTGGAGGGGTCTACGTCTTCGTATATCTGGGGACCTGGGTCCTCGGAGAAGCCAGCGGCATTGGAGACCATCTTGGCTATCTGCCCTCTCGTTATCTCATTCCCTGGCTTGAACGTACCGTCGGAGTAGCCGGAGATGATACCCCTACACGCCAGGCATCTGACGAAGGAGTAGAAGGTGTGGTCTGGCGGCACGTCCGTGAAGGAGATTGTACACGTCGTAGCTGTGGCGCTAGGCACAGTGGTA
>DATEOC010000087.1:0-45615 GCA_035274425.1 Chloroflexia bacterium | reverse complement strand
GTCCTTCGTCCTTCGTCCTTCGTCCTTCGTCCTTCGTCCTTCGTCCTTCGTCCTTCGTCCTTCGTCCTTCGTCCTTCGTCCTTCGTCCTTCGTCCTTCGTCCTTCGTCCTTCGTCCCGTCATCACTCCGGCGTTCCGAGAGCGGTAACTTTCTCCCGCCGTAACCCTGTGCCGCTGGCGAGGGAGACATGGAAATCGCATGTGCATTGCCCTTCGACTATACGGCTGCCGAGCCTGACTTCTACGCTCGTGCCCAGGAGGTCGCCTAGCATCTCGGCCTCCATCTCGCAAATCTCGCGGTGACTTTTCGCTACCTCGAAGTAAGGGCAGGAGTGGGCCTTCAATACGAAGCTACCTTCACCCTGGCCTTCGCCTTCGGTGACCGGGAGCATCGATACTTCCATGCCTGCGCCCCCCAGAGCAGCCACCAGACCCATGAGCTTCTGAGAAAGCTCCTTACCCTCCGCATGGCCTCCCAGCTTCTCCGCCATCCTGCGACTCACGCGGTTGAGTAGCTCCCGCAGCCCCTCCTGACCGTGTAGCTCTCGCGTCTCTTCCAGCAGGAGCATGGCAAGAGCAGCGTAGTCCTTTGGGAAAAGTTCTTGCGCCTTGGCGGTAAGAGAGTAAACGTAGTATGGGCGACCAACCTCCCCGCGCACGCGTGTCGCCTGGATGAAGCCTTCCCTCAAGAGATGAGCTATCTGCTCGCGCACAGCAGTGGTAGTTACACCCAGGGCTGCCTCCAGGTCTTTGATCGAAGCCGAGCCAAGACGCTGGACAGCGCGCATGACTTCGGCCCGGGGCGAACCGCTTACACTTTTTGGGTCTAGCATTGAAATGTTCCCTCCGTTTCTCTACACTCCCCGAATTGGGCGTAGCTATGCACTTTGTATTATATCACTTAATGCCTGCTTCGGCAATTTAGACAGGTGAAACTGTGTAAAGGATAACTGTAACTACCTCCCCCCTTATTTATCGTCTGTCGTCTATCGTCTGTCGTCTGTCGTCCCCAACGGCATATTTATTGCTCTACTCTCTTCCCGCAATCCAAGAAATGACATCAGGAGGTATGTAATGAGAGTTGAGCAGGATGTGACCGTCAATGCGCCTATTGATAAGGTCTACGCGATGTGGACCGATTTTGAGAACTTCCCCTCTTTTATGAAACACGTCGAGTCGGTGACGCGGGTAGGGGACAGGGAGCTTCACTGGAAAGCCAAACTGGGGCCTATCGAGAAGGAGTGGGACGCCGAGATCAAGGCGATGGTGCCCAACCGCTCGGTAACCTGGAACTCTACCTCCGGGGCCGACAATGCAGGTGCCGTTACTCTGTCAGAGCGAGGCAACATCACCGAAATGCATGTGGTGATACAGTACGAGCCTACCTGGCTAGAGGCGATAGGCGAGGCCGCCACTCATACGATGTCGAGGAGCGTCGAGGAAGACCTTGAGCGATTCAAGCGCCTTGCCGAGGGGCAGGACCCGGATAAAGCAGATAGCGATGGCGGCCCCAAGAAAGGCCAGCACGGCGCGGACTGAGGTCGGACGAAGGACGAAGGATGGAAGAAGGCAGTAAGCAGCAGGCAGCAGGCAGAAGCTGCGCAACACTCTCACGCATCACGCATCACGCATCACGTTTCACTCTATCGTCCGTCGTCCGTCGTCCGTCGTCCGTCCTGTAACCCTCTCCGTAATGGATTTGGGTGAATGCCCCGATTACTTATTTAGTAGGAGAGAGGAGATTACATGTACAACCTTAAGACTCGCTGGCTGTCCGCTTTGGCGATGATGGCGCTCATTGCGCCTGCTTTCGCTTCTGGGGCGAGCTATGCACAGAACGATTCGCGCTCCTTCCCTGAGACCGGCAAGACCGTATCGGGCCGCTTCCTGCAATACTGGAATGCTAATGGGGGACTTGCCCAGCAAGGCTATCCTATATCGGAGGAGATGCAGGAGAAGAGCGATACAGACGGCAAGAACTATACGGTCCAATACTTCGAGCGCGCCGTATTCGAGAAACACCCTGAGAACAAAGCGCCCTTCGACGTACTCCTTTCGCTGCTAGGCAATTTCCTCTACCAACAAAAGTACTCGGGGAATGCGCCCAATCAAGTTGCGAGCACCGAAAACGCCCGCAAGTTCAACGAGACGGGCAAGACGTTGGGCGGCAAGTTCCGCGCTTACTGGGAAGCGAATGGCGGCCTGGCCCAGCAGGGGCTTCCCATCTCCAATGAGTTCATGGAGAAGAACGACCTGAACGGCAAGACGTACAAGGTGCAGTACTTCGAGCGCGCCGTATTCGAGCTGCACACGGAGAATGCGGGCACAAAGTTCGAGGTGCTACTTTCCCAGCTTGGCAAGTTCCGCTACGACCAGAAATATGCGAACGCCACCGAGGTCAATGTCGACATCGTAGATTTCGCCTTCAATCCAAAGGTAATCACCGTGAAAGTGGGCACGAAGGTCACATGGACCCAGGTCGGCCCCACCATCCACAACACCGTGAGCAAGCAGCGCGTCGCCGGTAAGTTCCTGTGGGAGTCGCCCATAATGGACAAGGGCCAGAAGTACAGCTACATCTTCACGCAGGCGGGCACCTACGACTACCTCTGTACTCTCCACCCTGAGATGGTAGCGCAAGTTATCGTGAAGTAGATCGCCTTATATATGGGGAGTGAATAAAAAAGAGGTTCGGCGTAGCCGAACCTCTTTTTTATTCACTCTCAAAGAGTGCTACTTTCTGCACTCTCCCACGCTTGCGAACTGCTCAGCGCCATTCCCCTTGAAGCGGAAGAAATAGGCAGGCTCCGGTAGCTCGGCGCTCCCAAGCTCTTCGCACGTCGTGGACGAAGCCGTCAGGGTTGGATCTCCATACACGAGGTGGAGGGCTTGCGGCAGCGCATTTTGGAATGTGGGCACCCCATCAAGGAAGGGAGGCAGGTCCACAAAATAGAAGTGAGCGTGTATAGCAGGAATAGGCACTCCCTCCCGCATGTCATGGAATACGCCTCCACTGGCCGCGCCTGCGATATGCCAGGCTCGCTCTTTCGCAGCCAGGCTCAGTCCCTGTGGCAAAAGGAGCGCTACCGCAAGCATAGCAGCCGTTAGCTTCACAGGCGCAAGAGGTATTTGCCATCTTACGGCAGCCTGGACTATTCCGGCGATCAAAGCCGCTGCTATGCTGGCATAACCGATAGACGGCAGGTAGAAGTAGCGGTCTGTGGGTGCGTTGAAGAAAACGAAGAGGAGCGGCGTAATCATCAACCAACCAGCTCCGAAGAGCATGACTCGCCACTTCATGCGCCATAATGCCAGTGCAATCAGCGCCACGAATGCCAGCTCCACCCACACGACGACGCGCAAACTATCCAGGGGCAGCGCCGCGATAGTGCTGCCCCCCGGCACCAGCCCATGTACGTAGTCCATAACTCCCAGGGCGATGGAGTCTAAGTTTAGCTGGCGGAACTGCAAACCGCCTCTAGACAGCGCAGTGCCCCCCATGCCCACAGATTGCACCGCAAAGTAGGCTAACAAAGGCAGGAGGTATATGCTTGCATAGAGGATGTCGCGCAATATGGTGGGGTTTCCATGTGCTGTAGCCTTATTGGCCCACGGAGCGTGCCTGCCCAGGGTCAGCAGGGCTAGGAACAGCAGTGCTGGAAGTACCACAACCGTCTCTCGCGTGAATAGGCCAATAGTGAAGAGGATTAGAGAGCCAAGCAGATAGGGGAACCTGGGGTTTTCCCTGAAGCGAAGGAAAAGGCTCAGAGAGGAGAGTATACAGAAGCTGCCCAGCAGGTCTCCCACGGCAGCGATCCATGAGACAGTTTCGGCGTGGTGAGGGTTCAGCAGGAAGAGGAGTCCCGCCGCCAGCCCCATGACCCACCCCATCCTACCTGGGGCATTTCGCGCTACCAGCTTATAGACCAGGTAGCCGTTCGCGCCATGCAAGAGGAGTGAGAATAGGTGAAATGGCGCGGCGTGCAGTCCAAACACCGATTGCCCGAGCCAGTAGACTACCTTCACGCCGGGCCGGTAAAACCAGGGCGTACTGGGGTCGAAGAATGCGGCTACCTCTGCCGGGGAGCCTGCGCGCGTCCACGAGAGGAGCACAAAATCGTCCGACAGAAAATATCCGCTCAAGTTCGGCACGAAGGCGAGCAGACCACACAGTAACAGCAGCCCCGCGCCCAAATCACGTGTGATTATTCGTTTCACGGCGCGTAAAACCAGTAACGGTAATCGGAGAAGCCTGGGCCGCCGGGGTCGAAGGTGGAGTCTATACGAACGGTAGTCTGCTCGGACGTTATGAATTCGGCGGGAATAGCGTATTCGTACTCTTGCCAGGCGCTTGCACGCTCATTATGTGACTTCCACAGACCTACCTCTCGCCCATTTGCGAATACCAGCAGCATCTGGCCGGCGTCGGGAGCCAGCCGTGTGCGGACCACGATGATAAGAGGCTTGCCAGGCACGCTCTTGACCGAGAACTCCTCCCAGCCGGAATGCCTTCGCCCACTCTCGGTGAGGGTGAACCCGCTTTCCTCGTAGGGTGCGCTGGTGACGACGGATTTAGGCTCAGCCATAGAGGACTGCCTTCCCATCAGCTTGTAAGCGTGGTGGCGTTCGTCGTCAAGGTCACCTACGTTGAAAGTATCTACCGCCTTCTCTCCCATGCGGAGCAGGTATGTCACCTCTGGATCGAGGAGCGCGTTGCCCCAGTCTACCCTGTACAGAACTTCGGTATCCCCCGCTGTGATGATGGGGTTCTGCACCCTGATAGCATATAGCGGGTTGAGGAAGCTCTGGCTGATACTCTCATCAAGGCCGTTCCCGAAGGCGTTGGGGTGAACAAGCAAATGCGTGGGGCGTTCCTTCTCAGGGAGGGCCGCCAGGCGGTCATAGATAGCGCCCCAGCCACCGAAGTACGCGCCCCGCATGTAGTTGCTCGTCAGGCCGATAAGGTCCAACACGTAGCGGTTGCTCAGGTACTTATGCGCACCGATATCGTTCACGGCAATGCGCGCATCTGCCGGTGTGTAGCGCCGTACCCACTCGCTGAAGGTCATCTGCTGGTAATAGATGTCGCGCGTGCTGTCGCCAAGAACAAAGAAGTAGGCGACGAATTGCGGCAGGCAGAGGAGGACTACTATCGCGAATGCGGAGTGCGGAGTGCGGAGTGCGGAATTTGGTTTAGATTGTGGCACGCGACGCGTGAAGCGTGAAGCGTGATGCGTGAGCGCAACGGCGGGCTTGACCAGGGCGAGTAAGCCGATTGAGAGGTAGAGCCATACGAAAGCGTTATAAGGCATATAGTAGCGGTTGAAATGGAGAGGTGGGAGTAATAGGGCTAGACCGATGCCACCCAGTAATGTAAGGACCATAAGCGTATGGAAAAATCGTTGGTCCGCTAGGGCGCGATAAATTACGCCCCTACGATTGGGGCGCATGTAGGGGCGTAATTTATCGTGCCCCGTTCGTGCGTGTTTTGTAAGGTTGCGCAGGCGGGTTTTCCTTGTGCGGTTAGTAAACAAAGCTATCTTTTGGCGAAGGGCTGCGAATATGCCCAGCACCACCAACGGTGCCGCCAGCAAGGGAAACGGCGAGCGCCCCACTTCCAGGCCGAGATAGGTCTGTTTTAGGGCGGTGATCGCATAGCCCACGGTGATCGAGAGCTTCTCACGCAAGGGGGAGTAAGGTACGTACCAGATTGACTTCGCTGAGGCGGTGTTGAACTGCCAGCTTCCGGTCATAACCACGTTCGCTATGTAAGGTATCAGGCCCGCAACTATGGGTACAAGCAGCCATACGTATCCCCAGGCGAGTCTGCGCTTCCGCCACAGATATATAATCGTCAGCAGGCAAGCCAGCGATACCAGGATGTGCCCTTCCGGCCTCACCAATGCGACCAGCGCACCAACCGCAGCTAGCCAGTGAAGGCGTCCAGCCGGAATATCCCGCAGCCACAACCAGAAGAATGCTACCAACCCCGCAGAGTAGATGCCCGTCTCCATACCTGAGAGGAAGACCCAGTTTAGACTGCCGTCCAGCAGGAGGAAAGATGCGCCGAACAGCCCCAGCGTCCGCCCACCCAGCCGGAAGCCCAGCTTATACATCAGCAGCACAATCATGAGATGCGCTATGAAATTGAGCACATCCGCGTAAAATAGAGTCTTCATCCCGTCCAACCCAACCAGATACGACGGAGCGAGCATGAACGGGTAGATGAATGAGCTGTCGCCGGAGGACGGTGCGTCCCCGGTGTTGTACTCGAAGGGGTGCCCGGCTGCTAGCTGTTGAGCATACTGAAAGTGTATGAAGGTATCATCGAGCGGGGCCGCGAGGTGTCCATCACTCCCCCATAACCCGGAGAGGAACATGACAAGCGTGATTATGGCTGTAGCCACGCTCAGCCAAAGGATGTCGAAGCGTTGGGATGTCAGGCGGGCACGAGTGATTCTCATAACACTATCCTCTTCACCCATCTGATACAAGTGTGGGTGTGCCAGCCTGCACGTTCGTCACCCAGCTTATAATAATCCCTTCTCTAAAGCAAGAAAATATGCGAGTGCGCCCGCATATTTTCTTGCTTTAGACGTCTCATCTCTCCGCGGGTGGGATGTCCAGCACAACTGTAGAGTAGAATAGTTACAACAGGCAGGAAAATCGAATTTATATTTAGTATAGAAATCTAACATGACTATAAAAGGATACAGTATTCTAGCACACCTGTAGAAAACATACGCTTACATAGATTGCAACAACCCATCTTAACAGAGTCTTAACACACCCTGGCTATAATAAGTGGGAAGGGTGGTCGCCCTGGTCGTTTTCCAGTCACACTTTGGTATTGGCGTCCATCATTGCAGCTCACTTGTTTCCTCATCGCAACCCGCTTCGTCTTTCGTCTTTCGTCTTTCGTCCTTCGTCCTCCATCACATAGCTGATCGCGGGTTTCGAAATGCACTCTTAATGTAAATACAAAGCAGGGGAGGATGCTACCTCGTGGTTATTGACAACCAGGACACCGACCTCTCTTGCTTGAAATCGGATGACTCTCACTTCTTTGACGTGTGGGGTGGGGCGTTACCGCTGGTTCGCAACCTCGCTGGCCGGCTCGAGGGCCAGGGATTTCGCCTTGCTCATGATGCTCCCATCAAGCTCCTGATAGACCTTCCTCAAGGCATCGCCTTTCGTGTATTGGAGCGTTTGGAGGTGCTCGATCCGGTAGAGCGAGCAAAGCAGCGGTGGATTGTCGTAACGTTCAATACTTGCCCTGAGTACTGGAAAGACCTCTGGGACGCAGGGCCAGATATCCTCCTGGTAGACCCAAAGAATAACGGAGATTTCAGAGCCGCGATAGTCCGAGCCGCAGGAGGGCAAAGGTACCAGATTGTGCCAGAGCGCACAACACTACTCAATTCTACTGAGCGACGGATACTAAGCTTTCTAGCCCGAGGCTACAACAACAGGGATATTGCACAGTACCTCAACTTGCAAGAGAAAACGATTATGAATTCGTTAACACGCATCTATCACAAGTTAGGCCTTACAAATCGTACAGAAGCAGCATTGTACTACTGGGGAATAGCCGCTAGAGGCCCAATAGTGGAAGGCGCGCTACGCGACGGCCCAGGGACGTGATATTGAGCCAACGCCTGGCTACGGCGGGTCACATAATTCGAATACACGATATAAGCAGATAGATCAGCACCTGAATCTGAGTAGCGATCCACTCGGAGATTGCTAAACGCAATTCCCTGGATTCAGGCCATTATCCCTCAAATTCAGGGTAAAGTGCCCTAATAGTAGGGATATTTATCTCTATCTTTCCAAGATGAATTTTGGATAGCATATAGATTATTTTGGGTGGCCTCGGCTGCTTCAAGAAGATTGAAAGAAGGAAAAACCTAAAGGAGGATTGACTCGGTGGCCGTAGCTCTTGTATAGCTGCGTCCCACTTGAAATCCAAAATTGAATAAGCTCTTTGGCCAGCGGAAGCTCTAGCTTTAGTTATTCCGGCGTCTTAGTGTTTTGCTAACTTGTGACATTGTCCTACCCAGAAAGGAACCCCCCATGTCCCGCATGTCCAACTCGGTCAGCACGTCCCACACCCCGCATAACCGTCGTGATCACGTTTCCAAGCCTATCTCTCCATTCGCTCTCTATAGGGTCTGGTATAAGCATCTGCGGCGGCGAAAGAGCCGTTTCCTTAATGGGGCAGTAAGTTGTCTCATTATCCTCTCTCTGCTCCTAAGCCCCTTTGCTGGCATCCCTCTCTCTGCTCCGCAAAGAGCTATAGCGCAGCAGGAGTTCAACGAGACCCTTCTGCCACCGCCTCCTGGGCAACCCACCGAGCAGCCCTGGGTGGACCCCCAACTCCCAAGCCTCACTTTAGACCTAACAGTCACTCCTGGCACCCTATCGCTAGGCGACGTATTCACCGTCACCCTCAGCGTGCGCAACCAGTCGGCTCACCCGGCTGAAAGTGTTGTCCTTACCTTGCCTCTCCCTGTGGGCGCGGTGGTACACCGTGGCCCACAGGTTAAAGGTTGGAACTGGCAGCTGGCTAGCCTGGCTGGCGGCGCCAGTGCCACACGCACTGCCACCCTGCGATTGGTGCAGTTGCCGCCTGGAGAGGCAGTAGTGGCGCGGGCGCAGGTCTCCGCGGCCCGCCTGAACTTCCCTGTCGCCGAGACTGCCGGGGCGCTGGTGCTCCCGCCCAACCTCGGCCCAAGCAATGTATCCTACCTACCTGGCGCTGGCGCCATTTTACGGAGTCCCGATGGCAAGATAGAGGTCCAGGTGCCACCCGACGCCGCAGACCGTGCCCTCACGCTCCAGTTCAGTGGGCAGCCAGGTAGCAAAAACAGTGTACCTCCGCACACAGCAGCGTTCAAACGAAGTTTCCCAACCTTTTACCTGAACGCGACCGACGCACAAGGCAAGGAATTCCACCACTTCTCCAAGCCCCTCATCATCACGTTTGGCTATACGCCTCAGCAACTGGAAGCCCTGGGCTACACCCAGGAGGAGTTGGCGCTCTTCTGGTTCGATGAAAGCGCCTCTGGTGGAGGAGAATGGCTCCCGCTCGCTACGAATGTGGATACCAAGAACCGGCGGCTCACGGCGTACGTGGACCATTTCAGCACGTTCACGGCTGCCGAGGATTTCAGGCCATCGGACCAGTTCCTCCCCTCTCTAAAGGACTGGCAGGTTGGTCTGTTCCGGGGTAATGTGCAGTTCGAGTACGAGCTTGAAGTGCCGGATGGGCCTGACGAGAACAAACCAGAGATCAAGCTCAACTATGATAGCTCCCAGACAGACGGCCTGAAGGGGCTGAAGCAAAAGACCCAGTCCAGCTGGGTTGGCAAAGGCTGGAGTCTTGACACTGGTTATATAGCGTACAACAAGCTGAAGTTCGGCTCGCCAACCGACCCGGGCCACTACTCCCTGGTACTCGACGGGAAGAACTACGACTTGATGCGCTCTGAGCCGATTACGGGCACGCCCAGGCTCACCGACCCCACCGATTATGCGTGGCGCACCACAGATGAGTCGTTCAACAGGATTCGCGCCACCGGCAACGGCAATTCCACTTCACAGCGTGGTGGGTACAATGATGGGGAGCCTTTGCCCCGCACCAAGTGGGTGGTGTGGACTAAGGACGGTACTCGCTACGAGTTCGCAGAGGACGCATGGTGGGGTTGGTCCAACTGTGGTAGTGGTGGTGAGTCACCAGATGAAATAGAGCACTCCAGCATGGAGACCTACAAATGGCATCTCTCCAAGGTCGAGGATACTCATGGCAATATCATCACCTACACATATGGCCGCAAGAGCACTTCCATCCAGTCCTTATGCGGTGAGATAATCACCGGCATCTCAGATTACGACGTGTGGCCGAGCAGTATCACCTGGGGAGGGACGCGTGTCACCGGAGCAAATCCTCGCTACAAAGTAGAGTTTACTTCTGTAGACCGTACCATCGACACCGAATCTGAGCGCCCCAGCACCCAGCTTGGGCCAGAGGTGAAGGAGACGCAGCAACTCGAAGAGGTGTTGGTGAAGAGCAACCGTAGCAATCCATACGACCCAGGGACGAGCGCCTGGGAGTTGGTGCGCCGCTATGACCTTAAATTCCAGGACGGGACCGACTGGCACAACTACCTCCTCTCGGATGCATCCAGCTGTGACAATAACGAGACACTTTGCGAGCCTATATCGAGCACCAAGAAACTGACGCTACAGGAGCTGCGGCTCTTTGGGAGTGACAACATTTCATACATGCCCCCTATCACCTTCACCTACTGGCTCACCAGGGGCACAGGCACCTATCCAGATGGAAGGTGGAACCGGCTATACAAGGCGGACAACAACCAGGGTGGAGTAGCCACGTTCGAGTACGAAACAATCGCCGCCACCATGGGTACGGCTACGTGGGCGAAGCACTACAAGAACAACCGGCGGGTGACGAGCCGCACTTTTACGGACGGCAGGGGAAACACATACGTCTGGAGCTACCAGGGCTACCAAGACCCAGCGTATAACTCGCTGGGCACGATGCTCACAAGTAACGACTCCGGCCCTAACCAGTATCCTACCTCGGCACAGGTCTACTACAACGAATATCAGAACCCTAATGAGCGAGAGGAGCATAGGGCACTCCTGGTGTACAAACGCAACAGCGAGTTCAGGGGACATTCCTACGTCAAAGAAATCGACCCCAACGGCAACGCCATCGAGCATTGGTTCTACCAGGGGAACCTGGGTACGCAGGGCAGCCAGGGCTGCTACCCTGTAGATGGGAGTGGCAAACCCCTTGAGGGCGAGGCCATCCTGACCGAGCCTAACTGCTTCGTGCCGATGCGCGACCGCGAATTCTTGAAGGGTAAAGAGTATAAAACGGTTACTCACCAGGGGGCGATAGGCTCGAACAGCAAGATGTCTGAGGCGCAGAAGGACTTCTCCGTCAGCTTTTTCGAATACGGTGACACTCTGGAGGAGCGATTAACCGGGCTATGGCGCGGCTTCTCGTTCGAGAAGGTGAGCCGCGATATCGCCTGGGAGCGCGGCAGCGTGCCCCTCACCAAGACGATTGAGTACGATTACGACGTCAGCCAGACAGGCGTCATCACATATGGGAATCTCATCTCCACGAAGCACTATGCCGAGACGGGCGCCGTGCTTCGCGAGATTACCCATACCTACAAGGTGCTGAGCGATACCACCTCGTACATCGCGGACCGCAAGCGCGACGAGGGGATCAAGGATGGGCAGGGCCGGTGGCTGGCGTGGACCGTTTTTGGGTATGACGGTAGCTACGGCGGGAACGAGCCTCTTACCAAAGGTGACGTTACCCTCACCCGCAAGTATTACGACCTACCGCTACAGACGCAGCTACCGAGCACAGCCCATAGCAGCGATATGAGCACCACTTACGACCTTTACGGAAACAAAGTAGGAGAGATTACATACGAAGGGTACGGCGTGACCACCGTGAGTGGGGGCACCATTCAGTGGGGCCAGCCCGGTGGCGCTAACCCCGTGCCACGTACCAAGAGTACTCTGTACGACGCTAACTTCAACGTGTTCCCCGTGCGTATCACCGAGACGATTCCTAGCCTCGTGACGACACGCGACTACGACTTCCGTATGGGCACGATGACGCGCACCGTAGAGTACAACAACGTCCCCACCGACTACACATACGACTATTTCGGGCGCAACAAAACGCAGGTAAAGTACGGGGACAGCGCGCAGTACCCTACCGCATGGATTGACTACTATGACTTCGAGCGCCCAGTCAAGTATGTAATGTCTCAACGTGAGACAGCAGGGGTCAATGCCTACCGGCCCGAGATGCAGTTCTACGACGGTATGGGTCGCGAGATCCAAAATAAGAAGGAGAGCAAGGACTGCAAAGAGAACATCGTAGAGGACAAGCGCTACGATGGGCTGGGCAATCTGATTGAGCAATCTCAGCCTCGATACATCGACATCGGCACGGCCGATTGCGGCGCTCAATCTGCCTTCTGGACGTATGTAACCCCTAGCACCCAACTGTACCGCCCGACGAAGACTACGTATGATACCCTGGGGCGCAAGCTGATTATAGAGGAGCCGGACCCTACTATCAGCTCCACGATGCAGTATGCGGTGATCGACGGCAGGAAGGCGTTGACCTCCACGGACGCGCTGAAGCATATGGTGCGGCGCGATAGCGATATGTATGACAGGCTCACGGCGGTGCGTGAGTACAGCGGTACTGGAACCCTGACCGATACCTATCGCCTCGACGCTACAACTCTGTACGCTTACAGCCCGCTCGACCTGCTCACCACGGTGACAGACACCTACTCGAAGCTCACCACCGTCCAGTACGACAGCCTGGGGCGGAAGACCCAGCTAACGGACCCGGTTATGGGGACGTGGCAGTACCAGGCGTACGACCCCAGCGGCAACCTCAAGACGCAACGCGACAACCGGGGGCTGCGGATATCGTTCAGCTACGACGCCATGGACCGCCTGACGGGCAAGACTTATCCGGATGGAGGCGGGGACACTGCTACCTACACTTACGACGGGGCGGTGCCGTTCGGCAAAGGACAGCGCACTTCCATGAGCCGTGCTTCCGGCACGAATATAAGTTGGGAATACGACCAGCGCGGGCGTAAGGTCAAAGCTACCCACACCATCCCGGGCCTGCCCAGCCCTGGCACGCGGATCTTCCAGTGGGGGTACGACAGCGGAGACCGGACGACGACGATAACCTACCCCGCCGTAAACGTTAACCCCCAGACTACCGTTACCGAGCAGATCAGGTACGAGTTTGATGCCGGGTGGAGGCAGGTGCGGGTTTGCACCAACGCGACGCAGTACAACAGCGTCTGCTACGCAAACGACGCCACGTTTACGCCCCTGGACCAGCCGATCAGCTTCACGCTGCATAACGGGCTGGTGCAGAGCTACCAGTACACCGATCCGATGATGTGGCTGCTGCGCATCAAGGTGGGAACCACCAGCACCCCTGGGCAGGTGTTCAACCGTGGCTACAGCTACCAGCCGGTAGGCAACGTCTCTACCATCACCAAGTACCTGGCTAACGACACGGTGGACGAGACCCAGAACTTCACCTATGACCAGCGCGACCGCCTCACCAGGTGGACTATACCTGATGCTCAGCAATACGTGGACGAGACCTACACCTATGACCGGCTCGGCAACATCCTGACCAAGGACAAGCGCCAAAGCCAGACCGAGAACGATCTGTACACCTACGTCTACGATTACAATGCTACGACGCTTGGCGGACCTTACGCCCTGCGCAACGTGCAAGTGACCAGGGGCGGCAGCACGCACAATAACTACTACACTTACGACGCCAACGGCAACACAGACACGAGCGATGGTCCCAGCAGGAACCGCGACTTCACCTGGAACACCGACAACCAACCTACTCGCGTACAGGTGCAGGGCGGCGGGGCTGGCGTCACCGAGGACTACATATACGATGCCGACGGCGAGCGGGCCAAGCGCACGCGGGCCAACAGCAACACCTACTACGCCGAAGGGCTATGGGAAGAGGAGATCGAGGGGAACAACAACGGCGCTACTACGGTGCGCCTCATGTACAAGTTCCGCGAGCAGGTCGTGGCACAGCGCCAGGTACACCCTAACCGGAACGTGCCCAAGAATGGGCTGCGTGCCGACTACTACAACAACTCCAACCTCACTAACTTCCAGACCACTATCTACTCTCCCACGGTGGACTACGACTGGCGCACCTCCTCACCTCACCCTGCTGTAGAGCCTGAGGGCTTCTCGGTGGAGTGGGTAGGCACTATAAGCACAGATGGCTACACAGGCTCGGACAAGTACAACTTCTCCGTCGTCTCGGATGGTGGTGTGAAGCTGTGGGTCGACAACCAACTCCTCATAGATAGCTGGACCGCGCAGACTCTACGAACCGATAGTGAAGATATCGTACTTGCGGGCGGGCAGCAGTACTCTATCAAGCTACAATTCTCGGATGGCGTGGGCACGGGACGAGTGCAGCTACAATGGCAGCCGCCCGGCGCTTCAGCGAGCGCCGTGATATCGACCGAAGCAGTCACTCCGCCCACAGATGAGCTTGAGGCGCCATCCGACCCGAACAGCGACGTGATGTACCTGCACGGGGACCACCTGGGGAGCATCTCGGTGGTGACCGACTATCGGGGCGCGCAGGGACAGCCGCAGAGGCAGGAGTTCGACCCGTGGGGGCTGGTGCGCAACCCGCCTGGCCCGCCCATCAACAGCACCTCCCTCAACTACACCGCGCAACGCCTGGACGGTACGGACCTGCTTTACTATCATGCCCGTTACTACGACCCGCGCATCGGGCGGTTCATGTCACCCGACAGTATCGTACCGGGTATAGAGGACGGTAAAGGTGGCGCGGCAGATACAGTAGGCGCGGAGCAGAACCACAAGCTCACGGTAGACTTCCACGAGCCGGGCTTCATAAAGTCCCTGAAGAAGGAGCACGATCTCACACTTGAGAAGGGGTTCTGGTTCCAACTTAAAGAAGATGACCATAAGGATGTGAAGGATCCATGGGGCCCGATCAACCCTCAAGCGCTAAACCGCTACTCCTATGTGCTGAATAATCCGGTGCGGTACACAGATCCTACGGGCCATATACTGCCGCTGCTCGCTGCTATAGGAATAGGCTTACTTTCAGGCGTAGCACTGGATGTAGGAATAGACTTCGTCACCGACAACAAGAACTTTGACTTTGGGACCTCCGTCGGTAAGTCCCTTACCGACCCCCTTACCTACATAGGAGCTATCCCTGGCGGGCAGATTGCTAAGTTGGGCAAGGTAGGCAAGGCTGGCAGCAAGATAGCCAAAGTGGTGAGCACGGTATGCAGCTTCAGCGATGATACGGCTGTCATGACGGATAAGGGGCCGCGTGCCATCAGTGCCCTACAGGAGGGCGACTTGGTGCTGGCCTACGATGAAGAGTCAGGCACCGTGGACTACTATCCAGTGCTGGATGTGCTCGTTCAGGAGGACCCTGTAATCGAGTACCTCACCATAGATGGCGAGCAGCTTGAGACCACTCCAGAGCACCCCTTCTATACCCAGGAGGAACGCTGGATACCTGCGGGCGACCTATGGGATGGCGCACATATCCGCAAGGCAGACGGCAGCTACGGGGTAGTGCAGTCTATCCAGATGGTAGAACGTGTGCAAGAGATGTATAATCTCACGGTCGGGCAGGCACACACCTTCTTCGTTGGGGACGGGCAGTGGCTCGTACACAACCAGTGTCAGATACCGAATCGAGTTAAGCGGCTGTGGAGACCAGGAACGTGGAACACTGTTGAAGACTCGATTACCTATCACTACAATAAGCATGGCGCGGGCCGGAACCTTGAGCAGTATACGCTGGATGCTCTTAGGTTCTTCAGGCAGAATCGATCCCAAGCTGTCTGGGGTCAGTGGAATCCAAAATGGGCTCCTTCCTACAAACTCAAGATAGGCAATATGGGGGGCTACTTCACCCACGATGGGAGGGTATTGACCTTCTGGTATAAATAGGGATTATACGAGGATCAACGAGTCCTACTGACGCTATGAAACATTCGTTTTGCTAGGACTCGTTGATCCTCGTATAGAATCAGCGCTGACTGCGAGGGTCTTCTATCTGTCAGAGTGCGACCAACACTGTGTAACTTGACTTCGGCTATCTTGTAAGATCTCTGGAATGTGCAATGATTGATCATATCAGGCGTGAATATGAGCGCTTTGATGACCTACCTTTTCCGGACTTAGGCAAGGTTGTGGGGGATTTCCCCTTTTACGACAGCTTGCTCGCAGGGGTGGTACATAGCTACATTACCGGTAGGCTAGTCGATTTTGACGTCGATAATATACCCATTCCCGATGACGGAACAGTTGAGGTTGTTGATGAACTGCGCCGAAAGCCAATACGCACTCTGGAAGAACAAGAATTCCTGGACTATTTCGATGTCTTGCAGAACTTACAGGTCATGCTACAACGGGCTTTGCAACAGGAGGGTTCTACATCCTGAGTAGATTATCCGGTCAGAATGCGCGATATTCAGGGAAGCCTAGATTCCAACGCAGTGCGCGTACTTGTCAAAGAACTCCGGCTCAGTGTTACGGCCTTGTGTATCAAACGTATGACACAAGTACAAGTAAAGAGCCTGGCTAACCAACCAGGCTCTTTACGCCACGCACGGAAGCGGGAGAATTAGATGGTGGAGATGGCGGCATCCGAGAGCCGCGTCCAGAAAGTTCCGCCAGTGATATGCTACAAGCTTAGTCCGTGTTTTGGGTCTCGCACTTGGCACCTCCACGGACGGAGTTGCCTTGCGCCAGCCCGGTGGTCTTAGGCTGCTCCTACCAGGCGTTAGAGCAGCAGCGCCCCGGTTTGTGTCGCCTGCACCCACCACCCGGGGTTAGGCGGGGCAGGCGTCGCTACTTAAGCAGCAGCGAGAACAGGTGTTTGTTTGCCAGTTATGGCTTTGCCCATTATTAACGTGGTTCTAGGCTCCACGGCTTGCAATCCCTTAGCTTTCCTCCCTGTCGAAACCTTTCATCCCCATGTGTGAAACGTGATGCGTGAAACGTGAGAGTAGTGCGTAACTCTGCTTTCTGCCTTCTGAGCTACTCGCCTCTGTTTCGCTCTCGCAGGTCGCGTTCCATGTCGCGTTGAGCGTCGCGCTGGCCGATGGCTTCGCGCTTGTCGTACAGCTTCTTACCTCTTGCCAGGCCCACTTCGAGCTTGGCTCGACCTCGCACGAAGTAGAGCTTGAGCGGCACCAGGGTAAGACCCTTCTGCGCTACTTTCGTCCTGAGCCTCGCTATCTCCTGTGAGTGCAGGAGCAGTTTGCGTGGCCTTGTCGGTTCGTGGTTGAAGTAGCTGCCTGCCTGCTGCCAGGGCGAGATGTGAGTGTTCAAGAGCCACGCTTCGCCTTTCTCGACGCGAACGTACCCCTCGGTCAGGTTCACCCGCCCGGCTCTCACGCTCTTTATCTCAGACCCCGCCAGTACGATACCGGCTTCGATGGTCTCTTCGATAAAGTAGTCGTGCCTGGCCTTACGGTTCTCGATAGTCGGCGCGAGGGTCTTTTTTCGATCCGCTCGCTGCTCGCTCATACGTATCAATTATACCAGAATCGGCCCTTTCTTTCCAGTTCACACGTAGTGTGCCCTTATTCTCTTCTTTTCGCATCAAAAGCTGCTCAACGCGCAGCGTTGAGCAGCTTTTGATGCGAAAACCACATTAGACTTGCTTCTAGCCATGCTTGAAAGACGGCATAACCTCCTGCGCGAAACGTTGCAGCGTATCCAACCGTGTAAGGTCGTTGCGGAAGTAAATTATGAAGTATTCTACGCCCGCATCTACCAGGCTATGGAAATAATCTAACGCCTCCTGGGGCGTGCCGACGAAGGTGCCTTTGCGGTACTCTTCCAGGCTGATACCGCCACGTAGCTTGCGTGGCCGTTCGGTGCCCGCCTCCGGGTCCTGCCCAGGCTCGAGGAGGGTCATGAAAACGTGGGCAGACTTGATTATGCTGTTGTAGTCACGCCCCAGGCGCTCACAGTGCTCGCGTAGCACGTCGAACTTGTGCCGGTACTCTTCGGGCTGCATGGCGCTGATGTTGCAGGCGTCGGCGTATTTCGCCACCAGCTTGAGGGTCACTTTCTCGCCGCTACCACCTAGCCAGATAGGGATGTGCGGCTGTTGCACGCCCTTCGGCTCGTTAATCGCGCCTTCCAACCTGTAGTAGTTGCCCTTGAAGGTGGCATACGGCTCGGTCCACATGGCGCAGATGACCTGCATGGCCTCGTCCAGCATCCGCAGGCGCTCCGGCCCGGCAGGGAAATCATACCCGTACGCCTTGAACTCCGCTTCGTACCACCCCGCTCCGATCCCGAAGTCGAGCCTGCCGTGGCTCAACACGTCCACCGTAGATGCCATCTTGGCGAGGAGCGCGGGTGGGCGGTAGTTGTTGCACGTAACCATCTGCCCAATACGTATGGTCGAGGTGTCGCGGGCCAGCGCCGCCGTCGAGGCCCAGCACTCGAATGTCGTCTCCAGCTCCTGTGTGGGCACCGTATGGAAGTGGTCGTACACCCAGATGGAGTCGTAACCTAGGCGCTCTGCCTCCTGCGCGTGGCGGGTCATCATCTCGTATTTCTCTATAGGGTCCTTTATATCCACCAGGTCCAATCGCCAACCCTGGGGGACCATCACGCCAAACTTCACGGCCATAAGTTGCTCTCCTTCTCTTCTTCGATGTTCAATGATATACGTCTCATATTATAATAGCGGCAACGGTGAGTATAATCGCAAGTGGTCCTCACGTGCAGACGGCCACGTTAGGAGCGTGCTATGGGCAGACAACCCGGTGGTCGAGGGCTTCGTGTGGCGGATATACCCCCAGGTACGTGCAAGCTCGGCAGGGTCGGCGGGGATAATGTTGCCATCTTCAACGTAGACGGCAAGCTCTATGCCACCCAGGGCGAGTGTACCCACGCTGGCGGCCCTCTGTGTGAAGGAGCGCTGTGGGACGACACCATAACCTGCCCCTGGCACGGCTCCGAGTTCGACCTTCGCACGGGCGAGGTCATCACCGGCCCCGCCGATGAGCCGCTCAAGACGTACAGAGTAGAAGTTCAAGATGGTGTGGTGATGGTGACAAAATGACCGTATCTTACTGGCAAGATGCCTCCTCCAGCCAAACGATTGAGTGTGATATTTGCGTAGTCGGCGCGGGCCTTGTAGGGTTGTACCTGGCGCGTTTACTCGCGGGGCAGCGGCAGCGAGTGTGCGTGCTTGAGGCGCGGCACGTTGCGGCGGGAGCTACGGGGCGCAACGCAGGTATGGTCCTCACAGGCACGGCTTATTACTACCACGATGCCATACGTACTTACGGGCACGACCTGGCCCGCGACGTCTGGCAGCTGAGCCTGCACAACCGCACTATAGCGCGCGGGCTGTCGCAGGAGCTAGGTACCCCCTGGCACGAGACCGGCTCTCTCCTTCTCGCGCTCAACGACACGGAGGCTGAGGACCTGGAGCGCTCGGCAGAGGCGATGCTGGACGACGGCATAGAGGTCAAGTTCAGCTATAAAGACCCGCTGAAGCGAGGCTTTGCTGCCGCGATGACTCAACCTGGAGATGCCGGTATCCACCCCGTAAAGTTCGCCCAGGCACTTGCGGCCTCCTGCGGCGCAACCATTTACGAGCAGTCGGAAGTATTCGCTATCGAGCCACGGGCGGGCGGGGGCATGGAAGTGAGGTCGCGAAGAGTGACGGTAAGGTGTAGGGCAGTGGCGCTCTGCACTAATGCTTATGCACCCCTGATGCATCCCTACTTCATGGGCAAGGTCACACCCACGCGGGGACAGATACTTTGCACCGAGCCCTTGGGCGTTACGCTGTTGGGACAGCTATGCTATGCCGATTATGGGTACGAATATTTCAGGCAGCTCCCCGATGGGCGATTGCTTCTGGGGGGGTGGCGTCACTATTTCCGAGAAGCCGAGGTTGGCTATGAGGACCGCATCACCCCAGACGTGCAAAATGGGTTAGAAGGCTTTATGGCCCGCTACTTCCCAGAGGCAGTCGGGGCGCGCATCACCCACAGGTGGTCGGGCACGATGGGCTTTAGCTCCGACGGCATCCCGCTCGTAGGGTCGCTGCCCGATATGCCCGATGTCTACTTTGCGGTGGGGTTCACGGGGCATGGACTGGGGTTTGGCCTTGCTACCGCCGAAAGATTGGCGGCGCACATCCTTTTTGGGAACGATTTAGCCTGGTTGGACGCCCGAAGGTTGGACGATCAAAATACAACTTAGGAAGGGAAATAAACATTACCTGTAAACGTCGCGACGATGGCCGATGTGTAGAATGGTCACGATCAGTTGCTTATCATCTACTTCGTAGATCACCCGATAGTCCCCTATACGAAGCCGTAGTCCTTCACGTCCCGCCAACTTGAGATGCCCAGGCGGCCTGGGGTCTTGTGCAAGTTCGCGAATAGCATCGCGCACGCGCAAATATACTTCGATGGGTAAGCCTGCTAATTCTCTTTGGGCTCGTCGTAAGATAAAAACACTATATGTCACTGGCGTTCTTGTTCTATTTCAATAATTGCCTGCTCAAACGGAATAGATTTGTCGCTCAATGCCTTTGCATCATCGAACGCACGAATTGATTCTAACTCTTCTAGCTCCTCCACTATTTTTTCGTACTCTTCCATACCCAGAATTACACCCACGCGCTGACCTTGCTCGTCTACGACGTACCGCTCTCTATGAGAAATCATTAATATACTCCTATCAGCGTGTGCCTGATTTCGATAAGTGCTACCAGTTCTAGCACATATAGAGCTGGTAGCACTAATACAGGTATTTAGACGCTCTATCAGACGCGGGCACGGGCAGCACGGCGCACCGCAACGCCCGAGAGCACCAGGCCCATACTCACGGCCAGCAGCGCTATCAGCATAGTGTTGTCTATGCCTGAACCGGACCTGGGCATACCGACTGTGGTTTCGGGTGGCCCTGTCGTTGAGATCGGCATTCCGCCCAGGATAGTGGCAAGCTCCTCGTCAATCGGCTCGGCGTCCGGAGGGGCGGTTATGGTCACAGGCATATCGAAATCGGAGAATGTCACCATGAGGTCTATCATGAGGCTGAATGTGATGTCCCCGCTCGTGGTCTCTATGTCGTAAGTCACGCTGAACTGGTGGACATACATATCCGCATCGCCCACCCACAAGAGCATCGAAAGTGTAACGTCTTCAAGTCCCTCGGTGGAGCCGCCGGCGGCAATCGCCAGCTTCTCTACATCAACGTCGAGCTGGTACTTCGTGGTAGCAACGCCATTGATCGTCTCTTTGCCAACTTCTTTACTGCTTATGGCAGCATGGACCATCGCTTCGAGGTCGGTCATGGATCCAGGCATCCCCATGACTGAGCCTGGCATACCTGTGAGGGCGGAATCGAGGTCGGCCACGTACCATTTGTCGTCCTCTATGCCGAGGCCGGAGGTCTTGAAATAGAGCTTGTTGTCGAGCGCGATAATGCTGAACATTATCTTGTCGGGGCCGGACGTAACCCCTTCCGGTGCCGTCAGTGTCACGTCAAGCATGGCGTCATCGCCTGAGAACGCGCCGCTGCCGCTTACCGGGATGGTCTGCGGCTCACTCACTACGCCGCCTGACCCCTCACTCGATATGCTGCCTGATAGGACGAACTTGCCTGAGGCTGGGGTCTTGGTCTGCGGCAAATGGTCTACGCCAGGGGCTGCTGACACAGTACGTGCCCCGCCGAGCGCGAGACCTAATGCCACAACCAGCGATAGCACCCATGTCCACTTTCGAATGTTCATAGTTGCCCTCCTCTCATTCTTTTCTTGATACGGCATTACTCGCGGACGGTACAGTATGTGGCGCGAGATTGTTCGCATTATAGCACCCTTATACCCCTTTAGAATAGTGGGAAGTAATATTAGAGCTGGAACGTCTTACATCCCGAATCTTCGGCAAGTGTGGTGGCGTACCACTGCCCCTGAAAAGTATGAAAAAAGGGTTCGGCGTAGCCGAACCCTTTTTTCATACTTTTCAGACTCCCCCACCACTGGGGAGGGGAGTTTAGGGCGTGGGGGTGCGAGTGGAGGTCGCGGTCCTGGCCGGAGTGGCGGTCAAGGTGGGGCGGGAGGCGGTGACTATTGGGCTGGGTGGGACGTTTATCGTGGCGGTAGGTGTGGGCGAGGGGCAGGTGGGGCATTGTGTGGGCTTTGGCATCGCCGTGCCCACGACTATGGGTGTGGAAGTGGAGGGCGTGCGAGTAGCGCCCGCAGTACTCGTAGGGAGAGGCACCGGCGTGGTGGGGTTGCCTCCTACTCCTCCTGGGCAGATGCCTGCGTTACGGTAACGCCAATCGAAATAATGCTGTCCTATGTTACCCATCTCCACCTGGAAGCCAGGGCCGTTTGATGGAACATAGGTGAGCACTCTCCTCTCGTACGCCTGGATCATAACGTCCATGATGTTACCCCGTATCCTCGCCTTAGCCCAGTACGGCTCGCTTATAGGGAGGCCCGACGCGAAGAACCAGGGGGTTATCAACTGCTGCATGACAGGCTCGTGTCGCTCGTTATGAGTGGTGCCCGCCGAGTTGAGGAAGTCCCAGAAGACCCTGGGGATATTGTGCCTGGTGCTCTTCTCGAACTGCACAAGCTCGACGCCTTGCACGTTTGCCTTCGACGGGTCCGTGCCCGTATTACCGTTACGGTCTATCGTCTCTGTCACCTTCTGGCCGGTGAGATTGGGTGCGAAATGGTCGCCTGCCTGCGAGTTGGACACCTTCTGGTAGGCAAAGTAAGTGGGGGCGAGACTATCTCCGAAATCGCCCGACATCGGAGTGCAGGCCGGGTGGTACTCAACGAAGTCGCGCTCTCCCAGTTGTATGAAGCCAGATATAAGCTCGACAGTTAGGAGACCGTTCGTTACGAAGAAAGGCTTGCTCGGGTCGGCATTGGGGTCGTTCAACTCCATACGGCTCTTGTCGAAGTACTGCACGGTCCTGGACTTATCCCCCAATGGAGAGTCGTTATACGGCTCGGTGAGGCCCGTCGTATTGGGGCCTGGTCCCCAGAACCATGTGCGCGTGACCTGCCCCAGCTTGAGTGGGTGGTCAGTACGGTCCCACACGCGTTCGAAGGCAGGGTGGATGAACGCGAAAGAGCCTGTGCCACCCGCCTGGTAGACGCTGGTTGGAACTATCAGAGTAGGTATGGGCGTGGGCTGCGCGCTCACGGTCGCTGTGGCCGTAATGGCCGAGGTAGGCTGTGCCATGTATATGCCTGCGCGCACCTCTATAGATGTTGCAGCATCTGAAGCCAACGGTTGGCTCCCGATAGCAGCGCCGAGCGCGAGGGCCGCAACGAATGCAGCTACAGCCGTTATTGTTCTTTTGTTCATGGGTTTAGGCCCTCATTATCGCCCTGCTGGCCCTTTCTAAGAACTCATAACAAAATCTGTGACGGCCCCTACAAAATGATACCGCGATTCTAAAAAAAGCGCTCTCATATAGTATAACGGATAAACCTTCCTGGTATGCAATAGGAAGCTTTGCGGCAAGCGCAATTCACGCGCTACTTAACATATCACGTTTCACGCATCACGCATCACGTTTCACGTTTCACGCTTCGCTCGCCACACGCGCCAATCGTTGCTGGAGGAAAGCGAGCACCGCAGCTTCTTCCGGGCGCAGGTGGCCCAATGATTCGGTCAGCTCGCTCTCTACACGCTCCTTGAGGGTCTCCAGGAGGGTACCTTCCAGGTAGGAGTCGAGCACCTGGGGGTGGACATAGCATTCGCGGCAAATGGTGGGTGTGTTGCCCAGCTTCTCCGCGACCGACTCGATAGCTCTCATTATGTTCTTCTTGGCCTGGGCCTCGGAGTCGAAAGCCTCGAACTCCTGGAGCGACATCGCGGCGAGCACCGTGCCGGTCCACGTCCTGAAATCTTTGGCCGTGAAGTCCTGCCCCGTGATCTCACGAAGGTAGTTGTTCACATCCTCTGAGGAGATGGGGTGCGGCTTGCCATCGTCAGCTATGTACTGGAAAAGCTCGTGGCCCGGTAGTTCATGGCACCTCTCAACTATGTTGCCGAGTCGACGGTTTTTGATCCCAACAGTATGTTGCTTGCCGCTCTTCCCATTGAACTTAAAGCGCAATGTCGCGCCTCTAACGTCGACGTGGCGATTGCGCATGGTTGTGAGGCCGAATGATTTGTTGGTGCGTGCGTACTCCTCATTTCCGATACGGATAAGAGTGGTTTCGAGTAGCTTCACGACTGTAGCCAATACCTTATCGCGGGGTAGGCCGTGCTTTGCCAGGTCTTTCTCCACGCGCTTTCGAATCAGCGGCAGGGCCTTACCGAACTCGATCATGCGTCCATATTTGGTCTCGTCCCGCACCTCGCGCCATTGTGGGTGGTAGCGGTACTGCTTGCGGCCCCTGGCGTCGCGGCCCGTAGCCTGGATATGCCCCTCCGGGTTGGGGCATATCCACACATCGGTCCAGGCAGGGGGTATACCGAGCGATTTGATGCGCGCCCGCGTTTCCCGGTCACGTATAATCTGCCCGTCTGGACCTATATAGCTCCAGTACTTGCCCGCACGCTCACGAGTGATGCCCGGCTTCCTGTCATTGACGTAGCGCAGCCCCGCCGCCTTAGCTGAGGCAACGGGGTCGGTGCTGATGTCTGAGAGTGTTCCATTCCCTGTCATGCTAACCCTGAAAAGCACGCGGTATGCCAAGCCTATGGGTTAGGGGTCAGGGGTCAGGTTAGGCTTGTTGGCTAAGTCTGATCCGTAATCCCCGACCCCCGACCCCTATCATTAGCTACACACTTCCCCGCCCTGTATGTTATAATCCTTCCTTAGACACAATTACGGCAGTATGGCAGCCTGCCTGAAAGGAGTGCCCCAGAGTGGTACAACTCGCTAATCCCGCGGAGATAGAGGGTGGCGGCATCGACGTCGCGCCCGGCTATTTATACAGCCCACAGGCCCTCACACGGCGCCTTACGAAGGTGCGCGCTAAGATGGAGGAATTAGGCGTAGACAGCCTCCTTTTGACCCACCCGGACAACCGGCGCTACATGACCGGCTTCAGCGGCCACGATCAGCCGCCGCTCGATACGGCAGGCTTCCTGTTGATAGGCCCCAACGACGTTTGCCTCATCACCGATGGGCGCTACGGCATCCAGGCCCACCGCGAGCTTGCGCCGGAGCTTGGCATCTCTCTTGCGGTTCACATCGGCAAGCTCATACCCACCGTGGTTGAGCAGATAAAGGGGCGAAACTGCAAGCGCCTCGGCTTCGAGAGCGCCCATCTCATCCACCTGTGGTGGCAGCAAATTAGCGAGGCCCTTCCAGACAGCAAGCTGATACCTACTCGCAGCGTTGTGGAGCCGTTACGCATGGTCAAGGACGAGGACGAGTTACGCATCCTCCGCCGCGCCATCGCCATATCGGATGAGGCGTTCAACATCGTTAGCCGCCGTATAGAGGCTGGCATGACCGAAAAGCAGGTCGCCTGGGACATAGAGCGAACCATGCGGGAGCTTGGCGCGGACGAGCGCGCTTTCGGCTCGATAGTGGCTGCCGGGCCAAATGGCGCGCTGGCACACGCGGTGCCGGGTGACCGCCCTATCAGAGAGGGCGAGCCTATCGTAATAGACATGGGCGCGAAGCTGGAAGGGTATAGCTCCGACATGACGCGCACCATCTGCCTGGGCGAGCCGACCGACAAGTTCCGCGAGGTGTACAACATCGTGCTTGAAGCGCATCTGCGGGCTGAGCGCGAGTTGCGGCCTGGCATGAGCGGCAAGGAAGCTGACGCCCTCTCCCGCGACGTGATTGCGGCGGCAGGCTACGGCGATTACTTCACCCATAGCCTGGGTCACGGTATCGGCCTCGAAGTCCACGAAGGCCCCAGCCTCCGCAACACGGTGGACGATACCATACCTGAGGGTGCTGTTACCAGCGTCGAGCCTGGCATTTACATAGAAGGGTGGGGTGGCGTCCGCATAGAAGACCTGGTGCTCTTCCGCCACGACGGCGTAGAAGTGCTGACCCAGGCAGATAAGCAAGATTATATGGAGCTGATGGTGACGGACGATAGATGATAGAGTGATGCGTGATGCGTGAGTAATTACCGACTATTTCGGAGACACAGATGACAGTAACTACAAGCGATCTGAAAAAAGGGTTGACCATAATGCTCGATGGCGAGCTGTATAAGATCACAGACTGGCAGCACAACAAGCAAGGGCGTGGCAGCGCGCAGGTGCGCTTGCAACTGAAGAACCTCCGCTCCGGCAGCAACATCGAGCGCACTTTCCAGGCCGGAGCTAAGTTCGAGGATGTGCGCCTCACCCGCCGCGAGCTACAGTTCCAGTACGCCGACGGCGACGTGTACAACTTCATGGACCCAGAAACTTACGATCAAGTGGCCCTCAGCGGGGAGCTGCTCGGCGATGCAACCAAGTTCATTCGCGAAGGGGATAACATTGACGTTTTGATGCACAACGACAGCTTTGTCGATATAGACATGCCTGCCGCCGTAGTGCTACAGATAGTGCAGAGCGAGCCGGGCGTCAGGGGCGACACCGCGACGGGTGCCACCAAGCCCGCCCGCCTAGAAACTGGCCTCGTCGTGAACGTCCCCTTGTTCGTCAACGAAGGGGACCGCATCAAAGTAGACACGCGCAGCGGCAAGTACCTGGAACGGGTCTAGCGAGTGCGGAATGCGGAGTGCAGAATACGTGAAACGTGATGCGTGATAATTCGTCCTTCGTCCTTCGTCAATTCCGCACTCCGCATTCCGCATTCAGGAGGGGTTTTATGGTAAGGCTTCCAGAGAAGGGGAGCGACGATTCGCAGGGGAAGGACAAAGATAAAGGGCAGGAGGAGGCTCCAAGTCTCACGGCTCTGAGCCATGAGGTCAAGGAGCTTGTGCGCCTGATCTCGTCCACCGACGTGAGTGAGCTTCATCTTGAGAGCGGGCAGGTACGCATCATCATCAAGCGTGGTGGCCACCCTGTGGATGGCTACACTCGCCCGACCCCGGCGTATATCCCGCCCGCTACCCTCCCTGAGCCTGTGTCCACCAGCCAGGTCAATCTAATCGGCCAGAACCCAGCGCATGGGGAAGAGGTAAGCCTGGGAGAGGGCGAGGAGCTGATTGTCGCACCGATGGTTGGCACCTTTTACGCGGCCTCCTCCCCGACCCAGCCCCCCTTCGTCTCCGAGGGTGACTTCATAGAGCCGGGCCAGCCCGTCGGCATCATCGAAGCGATGAAGATGATGAACGAGATCGAAGCAGAGTTCGGTGGGACCATTACCCGCATCCTCGTCCAGAATGCCCAGCCCGTCGAGTACGGCCAACCCCTCATGGTCGTGCAAACTGCTTAGAGGTTCAAAGTTCAAAGTTCAAAGTCTCGGAATTCTTATTCTGAACTTTCGACCTTGAATTTTGAACTTTGAACTAGGATGGATAAGTCCCAGCGCCCCACCAACAGCTTCTTCAAGATCGGCCTCGGGCTGCTCGTAAGCGGGGTATGCCTTTACTTCGTCTTGCGCGGCGTGGACTGGTCGGAGGTGTGGGCGCACCTGACCGAAGTGAATCTGCCGATATTTATGCTCGCCATGCTCCTTATGCTGGCAGCTTACTTCCTCATGAGCTGGCGCTGGAAGCGTTTGCTTGACCCCCTGGAGGTTTCTCAGGACGGGGAGAGCAGGAGCGCTACCGGTCATGTCAGCCTCCTCAACCTCTACGGCAAGACGCTCACGGGCTATTTCTTCAACGCCTTCTTCCCCGCGAGGGCGGGCGACATCGTGCGCGCATATCTCCTCGGGAAGCGCACGGGCCTACGCAAGACCACCGTGCTGGCGACCATCGTAATCGAAAAAGCGTTTGACGGTATAGTGCTCCTCCTCATGCTCCTCGTCAGCCTGGTGCTACTTCCATCCGTTATATCCACTCCCGGCTCTTTTGGGGTCTCACCAGACCTGCTGGCATGGGTTGCGGGGGTGGCGCTGGTAGCAGCGGTGGCGGGCCTCGTCCTCTTCTACCTCTACAGCGCAAGATTTGCTCAACTGGTGGGAAGCATATTCGGCAAGCTCCCCCTACCTGAGCGGTTGAAGCGTCTCCCCGTTCGCCTGATAAAGACCTTTGCCGAAGGTATGCACGTCTTCAGGAACCCTCGCCCACTGATTAGTGCAGCGTTAATTTCGACGCTGGTGTGGGTGGTGGCAGCATTCATGCTCCTGGCGGGGCTACTTTCGTTCAAATCTCCATTTCCCGCAGAGCTTACTGGAGTCGTCGGATTGCTCTTTATGACAGCCTTAGTCAACCTGGGGCTGCTCATACCTGCCTTGCCGGGCAACGTTGGTACATACGAAGCTCTCATTGTGGCGGGTATGGCCTTCTTCCGCGTGGACAAGGAGCTAGCGGTAGCCTTCGCCCTGATATTTCACGCGGGGCAACTCGTAACTACTCTCCTTGTGGGGGTCGTGGCGTTCTGGATGCAGAACCTCTCCCTGCGCGAAATGGGTGCCGTCGAAGATCAAGCCGAGCGAGAGGCTGAAACGCTCCTCTACACGGAGCCAGGCACCGAAACAACAATCTAAAAAGGACAAAAATGAAGCTTCGGCATACCGAAGCTTCATTTTTGTCCTTTTCTTTTTATCCCTTTTTCAGATTTAGGGCAGCGCCAACACCTATGAGTGCCAGTGCGAAGATGAGCGCCAGCGAGATAAGGACCACCGGGGCATTATCAGGGACGCCTACTCCTGGGAGATCACTTTCGCTCTGGGCGGTTGGCGAGGCAGAGACGCTGGCAGGCGTCTCTGGTATAGTTATAGCAGTGAGGGTTGGGTGTGCCGTTGGTTCAAGGGTGACGCTTGGGGATGCCATCACAGTCATCAATGGCACAGGCGTCCCCTGGACCTCTACCTTCTCCGTACCAAGCTCATAAGCCATCAAGTCCTGGAAATCTCCGCCCGCCGTCGATGAAAAGACGATGCCAATAGGTGTAAATACCTTTAGCTCGGCGTCGGTCAAGTTCTTGATCTCCGCTTCTCCATCTCCGTAGAAGTTATCCTTCGTTTGCGGCACGAACTTGCCGGTCACGCTGACCTTGTTCTGTGTTATAGCATCGGAGAGGGAGATGCCGTCGCCGGCGTCAACGGGGGGGCTTATGGCGTTTGCCACTATTTCCTGGCCGACCGTATGCTCAGGCGCATGCCATATGCCGTCTCTCATGAACCACACGGCCAGCTCCGTTTGCTGCGGATTGTTTTCCGCGTACCCCTTGTTGATGGCGTAATCGAGCGCGGCGCGTATCTTTCCGTCCGCCAGTCCCTTCGCCGACATTTCACCTGTGGGGAAGGGCTTGCCGAAATCGAGACAGAAACCCCGCACCTGGAGCAAGACTGACCCCCCTGCCGGTATAGTCACGCTACGGGGGCCTTGCGCCTGCTGTACGCTGCCCGCGCTCCCTACGTGGGGGGCTATGAGCAAGCCAAACATTAGCGCGATGCTAAGCGTCATTACCCTGGCGCGTTTGCCGCTTCGAGCGTTGCGTTGCTCGTTCATATTCATCTCCTTCTCCCAAGCTGGGCAGATGCGTTGAGCAATCTCCATCACGCCTCGCCGCAGCCAGTCGCGACGGAGATTGCTCAGCTAATCCCATCCTTCACCGGAAGGAGTGTCCAATCTGAATGACCGAATTACTTTTCGGCCCTGCGCCTTTGCCCGAACGTTGCTGCAAGGCCAATCGTGAATAGCGCGATGCCCACCACTAACCCGATGAACATGAAAGTGTCGCTGCCACTGGCACCAGTCTCAGGCAGCACGTTCCCTTCAGAAGTGGGTGTCGCCTCAACTGTAGGCTCTATGGTAGCTTCGACAGTAGCTTCCACAGTGGCTTCCACGGTAGCTTCAGTCGTTGGAGTGGTGTCGCCCCCCACAGTGGCTGTGCCTTCTACAGTTGGGGTGGTATCCCCGCCACTGGTGGCGGTTGCCTCAGCCGTACCGCCCGCCGTTGCGGTAGCATCTACTACTGTGCCTGTAACAACCGGACTGGCCGTGATGGTGGCTTCAACTGTGACCGTGCCCGTCACTACGGCAGTGCTCGTGGCGCTCACAGTGCCGGTGGCTTCGACTGTTACCGTGCCGGTAACAGCTACGGTAGCTGTAGCCTCAGCGACAGTAGGTGTGGCTACTTGCGCCGACGCCTTATCTGTTCCAGACCCGAACAGGAGCGCGGCGAAAAGCACCACTGCCCCCAGCACCATCAGCAGCGGACCGCTTACGAATATCCTTCTATCCCTTTGCATTCTTTCTTCCTCCTGTGCTTGCGTATGTTGTTAGAGTAAACGTGTTGGAGCTATCAATAGCAATATCTGTACCCTAACCTTCAATGGCGGTATAGCGAGACGAAGGACGAAGGACGAAAGATGGATCGTGCCATTCGTCTATCGTCTATCGTCTATCGTCTCGCTAATCGCGCTGGCGTGGCCTATGCCCTATACGTTACAATATAGGATGATGGCGAACCGTGTAGGGGCACGGAGCGCCAACGACGCACGCCATGCCCCTACGTGGCGTTAAGCCCCTAAAATCCAAGATGGAGCAGACAAAATCTATGCCCACAACCGACGTGGAGCGTACCGTCAATTTACAGACCCCGCGCGTGGTGAAATGTCCCACACAGCAGTGTCCCGGCTGGATTACCCTCGACAGCACGCGCCACCAGACCGAGCCGTGCCGCTACTGCCGCATCGGCGTAGACACTCTGCGCTTCCTCCTCTCCAGGGTCGGGGCCGAGAATAAGGCGCTACCCTCACAGGTGCATGACGAATTCAACCGTCTCATGCTGACGATGGCGGGCGCGTGGGGGCAGAACGTATACCTGCGCCCTTCCCAGGAGACTTTGGTTGACCTCAAATCAGGCGCTCGTGGCGTGATAGTCGAGTACAACCCGCAGTTGGGTGACGCCGGGAGCGACGGCCCCGCCCCCCTCGTGGGCATCATCCTGCACAAGCTGCTGCACTTCGAGGCCCACCTGGGGCAGAAGGCTATGCAGATGGCGACGAAGTCGGGCGCTAAAGATAAAGAGGGGATGGCACCCCTGGTCAATTACCTTCTGACGGTAGCCGACCACGCATGGGTGACGTCGCGACTGGAGCAACTCAACCCGCTGCTGCACAGCGCCCAGGGGCGGTGGGGCCTCGACCTCGCGCAGATGCTCGTTGGCTCGGAGAGCATGTTCAACCGTTACCTGTCGGAGCGCAACCTCCACAAGCTCGTAGCCGTATTACAAACGACGGATGATGCGCGCACCTTCCGCGACGCCGTGATGGCCCGCCTGGCAGCACTTACTAAACAAACCATTGAGCGCGAAAAGGACGACACGCGCCGCGTCTACCTCGCTATCCAACTCGCCAACATACGCCTGCTCAACCCCGACGCCTACGAGCCGTATCAGTCAGTGCTGACAAATAATGGCCTCGACAACGTGCGCGATGCCGCCGGTCTGGCGGACCGCCTCTACACATCTCTAAGCGAATCCCCCGTAGCAACTCCTCCACCGGCGAAGATGAAGGAAGGCGAAGCTACTCCCGCGATAGTAATCGAATCGACGCAGTTCCACAACGCGCTTGAGAGTGGGCTAAAGGCGCTGGGGTTGGCGAATTATTTTGAGGTAAAAGGCTGACGCTTCACGAATATGAAGGTACGTGATGTCAAAGAAGATCGAAGGAGATGGCTGGTATCAAATTTCCCAGGAAGGGAGCCATCGCCACTATAAACACCCAACCAGAAAAGGGAAAGTAACCGTCGCCGGGCACCTGAGTGATGAAGTGAGGGTAGGCACACTTCTTTCCATCGAGCGGAGCTCAGGCGTCAAATTAAGATAGCGGAGGGTATACGATAATGCGCTATAAGGTTCTAGTGGTGCTTGAAAAAGCACCCAGAAATTATTCGGCTTACGCTCCTAATGTGCCCGGATGCATAGCTGCCGGAAAGACCATAGAGGAGACTCTGGAGCTTATGCAAGAAGCATTGCAGGCGCATTTGGAGTGGATGGCTCAAGATGGCGATCTTATGCCCGAAATCAGTGCGGTAGATGCCCATGTTCTGGAGATAGAAGTCAGTACGCCGACTACTGTTACTGCATAAAGGGTAGAATCACAAACTTCCGTGAAGTGGCAGTTTCCTGACATAAGGAAAGCACGACAGGGTACCCAGAGGGGGTGGACCAAGCTAGCTATAGATGATGTACTTGAGAACCCAGCAGAAACTAAAGCAACAGTCTGGCTGGCGACCGGCGACCCGGCAACCCGGCAACCGTTTACTATCGAGATGATGGTCACTAGGTAACACGCGATGATATAACTGGAGATGTTTTCCACGTGAGTGATAGGAACAAGCCGAAGTGGATTGACCCCTTTGGTGATATTGTGAGACCCAGATGAAACAAGCACCAGTAGTAACAGAATCGAGACTGCGCCAGCTAATTGATAAGTATGTCCCCACCGGCATCGTTTGGGGGAACGAGCTTTGCCTGAGACCAACAGATGCCCTTCGGCTGGTTGACGATTTGGAACTATTAGGGGTTGCCATACTTGGTGTTGATGGTTGGCGCTTTTCCAATCCAGAGCACGAGCACAAAGGGTGGCTGACGCCCGACTTGAGTGTTGACTTTTATGTAGGCGATGAAGCCTTGCGGAGTAGTGACCCTGCGCGAGAAAGTGCCATGCTTGTAAGACACTATCTTATGCATTCCCGTCCTGAAGGCACACGATGCGTTTCCCTTTCCTTGGATGTTCCATTGACATGGGACTTACTTCCGAAAGAGAGATCGTGAGGAAAGTATGTGAACGCTCTATTCGTTATTCGTTGAGATGGAAGTCCAGATACCAGCTAAAGCAACTGCCTAGCAGCAATTATTAGAGGGAAAACAAATGATCAAATGGCTAAGCGGTCTGTTCGACAACACAGACAAAGAGATGACCCGCCTGCGGCGCATGGTCGCTCAGGCGAATACACACATAGAAGAGCTATTGGAGAGCCAGCGAGAGCAAGCTGCCGGCGTGCGCGGCGAAGCATTCCGTCTTCTCAAGGAAGCGGGAACTGAAGCCGATTGGCAGCGTATCGAGTCGGGTGAGGTCGCGTCGGTCACGTCTGAGGCCAACCGCCTGACAGGGGAAGCTGACAGTCTGCGCGCCATCATCGAGACGGGCGAGCAAACGAGCCGCGTCCTTTCGGTGCTGCTTGCCGACTCCAAGCAGCTCCAGGCGATGAACGCCGAAAAGTTACAGCGCCCGCCCGCTGATCGCCGCGAGCTTGAGGAGGAGATAGAGCTTCTCATCGGTGAGCTTAGCGAGCAGTTGGGCGGCATGTTAGACGCAAAGCCCGGCCTTCGCGAGGCCATTCTGGCGTCAGTGCCCAAAGCAAAGTTCCACCCCCAGCAGCCCTCCGCTGAGGAGATGATAAAGCAGGTGCAGGCAACCGCCAGCTTCCTGGGCCGCGAAGTCGCGGGCTACTTTGGCCGCACCAACGAGACGATGCTGGCCCTGCGCCGCTCCATCGGCCTCAGCACTTTGAACGAGTTGGTGCAGGGCGACGTAGGGGCACGGAGCGTAGCGACGCACGCCGTGCCCCTACAAGGTTTGGATGCTCTCGAAGCGGCTACAGTGAAGCTGGTGCGCGCTCTCGCCGAGCGCGACCTTGTGAAGCACCTCGCTCGCCAGGGCCTGCGCCTCCCCGCCGACGTAAAGGCGGCTGCCGGGTTGGAGGAGCAGCCTGCCCAACAGGATAATCGTGGGGGGCGGCGTGGGCGCGACAACCGCCCTCAAAGTCTCGCACCTGACCTCGGCCCCAAGGACCCCCTGGCCGACGACCTCTACTGGGAGGAGCAGGCCACTTCGGAGCTGCTGGCTGCCGCTGCTGCCGCTATACGAGACGACGGACGACAGACGACGGACAATCAATCCGAAATCCGAAATGAGTTGGCTGCTCTCGCTGAGAAGTTCGCGGGAAGAGAAGAGCGCCTGCAAGCGCGCACCTCCTCGTTCCGCGCAGGCATCTTGGAGGCGCGCACCGCGTTCTGGCAGGGTATGCAAGCACGTGTAGCCGACATCGCGGGCGCTGACGCTCTGGAGCCTTTTATTGTGAAGTTCGAGGAGCTTGACGCGGAGCAAGCCGCTCTGATTGAGGCGATTGACGCCCAGGCCGCGGATCAAAGTGCGCCTGTGGCCGTCAAGCCCGACGAGGTTGCGCGGCTCATGCAGAAGCGCGACGCCCTGGAAGATGACACCTTCGCAGAGTTGATGAATCACTTCAGGGCCGAGGACCGGGGTATATTTGACCGACTGCGCACCCTCCAGGGCGAGTTCCGCAAGGAGCAGCGTGCGAACGAGCGTGATATATTGGACGCCCTGATACCGGAGGCATTCGCCGTGGTGTGGGAAGCATCCCGCCGCACTACCGGCCTACGCCCTTATGACGTGCAATTCATGGGTGGCATCGCCCTCCACGAGGGGAAAATATCGGAGATGAAGACGGGCGAGGGCAAGACGCTCGTAGCCGCCGCACCTCTCTACCTGAACGGCCTGACGGCACGCGGGGCGCACCTCTGCACCGTGAATGAATATCTTATCAAGCGCGACAGCGATTGGATGGGACCTATCTACAAGATGCTTGGCCTCTCGGTGGGCGCGATCCTGAGCGGCATGGCCCCCTGGGAGCGCCGCGACGAGTATGGCGCAGACATCACCTACGGCACCAACTCCGAGTTCGGCTTCGACTACCTGCGCGACAATATCGCCAACTCCCCCGATGACATGGTGCAGCGCCCCCACAACTTCTGCATCGTGGACGAGGTGGACAACATCCTGATTGACGAGGCGCGCACGCCCCTCATCATATCGGGCGCGTCCGAAGGCTCCGCCGAGATACACATACGTGCCGCGCAGTTCGCCAAGACCCTACGCCCCGAAGCGGACTACACGGTGGACGAGAAGAGCCGTAGTGCCATCCTCACCGACGACGGCATCAGTCGCGCCGAGGCCTTCTTCCGCGTGGACAACCTCTACCACCCTGATAATTTTCAGCTCGTGTATGGCGTGGACAACGCTCTAAAGGCACACGCCCTCTTCCGCCGCGATAAGGATTACGTCTTGTGGCAGGAAGGGAAGGTCGTTAGCTCCAACGAGCGCCTAAACCCTAAGATGTCGGTCGAGGTCGTTATAGTAGACGAGTTCACGGGTCGCCTGATGCAGGGCCGCCGCTACTCGGAGGGTCTGCACGAGGCTATCGAAGCGAAGGAAGGCATCCGCGTGCAGTCCGAGAGCCAGACCTTCGCCACCATCACCATCCAGAATTACTTTCGCCTCTATCCAAAGCTGGCCGGTATGACAGGTACAGCGGCCACCGAGGCCGAGGAGTTCTTCAAGATATACAAGCTCGAAGTCGTGCCTATCCCTACCCACCGACCCATGATCCGCATGGACAACCCGGACCGCATCTACCGCACCGAGGCCGCTAAGTTCCGCGCAGTCGTCCAGGAGATAAAGGAGATGCACGAGGAGGGCCGCCCCGTGCTGGTGGGCACGGTCTCCATCGAGAAGTCGGAGGAGCTGAGCAAGATGCTCGATGAGGAGGGTCTTACTCACTCCCTTCTCAACGCCAAGCAGCACGAGCGCGAGGCGAGCATCGTCGCGCAGGCGGGCCAGCGCGGCTCCATCACGATAGCCACCAACATGGCGGGTCGAGGCACCGACATCGTCCTCGGCTTCGGTGTCAACGAAATAGGTGGCCTCCACATCGTAGGCACGGAGCGGCACGAGAGTCGCCGCATCGACAACCAGCTTCGTGGCCGCGCAGGGCGACAAGGCGACAACGGCTCGACGCGCTTCTACGTCTCTATCGAGGACGAGATCATGCGCCGCTCCGGTGTGAATCAAAATATCGTCAACTCGGCCCTCTTCAAGAACCTCTGGGAAGAGGACATGCCCATCGAGCACTCCATGATCAGCCGCAGCGTCGAGCAGGCGCAGGTGAAGATGGAGGGGTACAACTTCGACACGCGCAAGCACCTGGTCGAGTACGACGACGTGGTGAACACCCACCGCGATGTCATCTACGGCGAGCGCCGCATCATCCTGCGCGACGGCGATCCACGTCCCGTCATCAGCGAGATGATCGCAGAGAAGGTGCAGGAGCTTGCAGTGCCGCCTCCCGATGATGGTCGCGGCAAGAAGGATAAGAGCGCCAAGACCCAGAGCTACGTCGCCATGTTCGAGGCGATACGCGATACCTTCCCCGACGACATAGTGCGCCGCCTCCTGCGCTCCATACTCACCGACCGCATCGCACCACTTGCCGAGGAGGGCGACACAGAGGCCGTAGCCGAGGAGCTAAAGCTGATAGCTCAGGAGGCTTTCGAGGGTGTGCTCGCGACCCAGTTGAAGGGTGTAGATGAAAAGCTCCAGGACTTCTTCCATATAGGCGACGTCTACTACGAGATCGCGGGCGAAGGCACCATTGACTACAACAAGCTCACCCGCTCGCTCGGATTGCCCATTGACGTTATCCGCAAGATGCAGGACGAGGAGATGGGCTACGAAGAGGCTAAAGAGTTCCTCTTCGGCCTCTACACCCAGTCCTTCGAGCGTGACCAGGAGCCGAAGCTGGCGAAACTGTTTGCGCAATTGGAGGCCGATGCTCGCAGGTTGGACGACGGACGGCGGACGAAAGAGGAAGCTCTACAGGTCGAGGGACAGAATGGCCCTAGCCAATCCGCACTCCGCACTCCGCACTCCGCACTTGTCGAAAAGCGAGTCCGAAGTCTCCTTGAGACTATAGACAACACCTATATCCTCTCTTCCGCGTCGGCGGCGCGCTACGTGGAAGGTGAGTCGGGTGGTCGCTCTGCCTCTATGATGGGTGCCGAAAGCGACAATGTGGTGCTTGAGGTACAGGAGCAGCTTGAGGTTCTGTATGGCGAGGTAGAGAAGGTGCTGGGGGACGTGTTCGTGGAGAGTAACGTTGCCTGGCCCCTCATCGCCCTCGTGGACAACCGCCTGCCGCGCTCCGTCTACCGGGACATAGAGGAGCGACTCGGCCTCGAAGGGCTTGAGCAAATCGAGAACACCCCCCTCGGCCAGCTAGACCCCGAAGTGCGCGACATAGTGAAGGATGCCTTCGTGCGCTGGCAGGAGTCGGACCTGATGCTGCGGGTGATAGACTACCTCTGGACGCGCCACCTCACCACGATGGAGCAACTGCGCCACTCTATCGGCCTGCAAGCCTATGGCCAGAAGGATCCCCTGGTGCAGTACAAGGTGAAAGCCTACGACCTGTTCGATGAGTTAAAGGCAGAGATACGCCAGCTAGCAGTACTGAACGTGCTACTGCTGGGGAGCAAGGCGGAAGCTTCAAGAGCAGCATCCCGCCCCGCACCTCCACAGCCTCAGCGCCAGGCTCCTCCAACTCCCTCCGGCGATGGGCGCGCTCAGGCTTCGAGGCCAAGCAATGGCAAAGGCAAGCCCGGCTCGCACCAGCAACGTCCAGGTCAGAAGCCTGGCGCGTCCACTCCGATACCTCCTGGTGCGGGTGGGAAGACCAAGATAGGCCGCAACGACCCCTGCTTCTGCGGCAGCGGACGTAAGTACAAGCAGTGCCACGGGCGGTAAGTAGAAATATAGATTTAGCTGTTGAGGTACAGGCTCACCGCTGTCTTCACGGTGATGCCTGTGCCTCCTGTACTTGTACTCTCACTCGAATAGCTATTCTCGTCTTGCCGTCCCCTTCTTCTTTAGTGGCTATATGCACGCGCATATCTCCGGCCCTATCTGTGAATGCCATGTACTCCCCCGTTACGTTCCAATCGTAGAGGGTCTCTCCGGTCCCCTCATAATAAGGCACGTTCTCGAACCATCCTATCTCCGGCATACTCTTCATGTAGTAACTAACCACTGCTCCAGCTTCATCCCTGGTGAGAAGTACAGTTTCTCTCCACAGGAATCCCTCAGCGTCCTTTTCCTCTCTCACGGCTTGCTGTGTAGCACCCGGATAGAGCGGGGTCACGTCTGCCTTAGGTACGCGTAACACTTCGATGTCTATAGCCGTTTCTGCCATACCGCTTTCATTGTTAGTTTGGGAAATCGTTAATTCAAGCCCGTAGGGGATATTCTCTCCGAGGTTCGAGTTGGTGAAGACAGGCCTGGACGCGTAGCTATTTCGCTCTTCGTCCGTAACCCAGCCTTGTTTGGCGAGGGTCTCTGTATAGTATGAGATGACTTCGTTCAGGCTGTCTCGTGTATGAAAATGTATCACACGATTGTACGGTGACAGCTCATAGGCGTAGTCCAGCTTGCCCACGGCGACCATGCTTGCATTCGGGTATAGCGGTATTTGTCTCGCCTCCGGAACCACAACTGTGTATGCGATCCTGTTCCCGGCAAAGGTCACGGCGGCAGGCACTATAATGAAAAGGGAGAGGCTAAGGAATTTCGCGGGCCTGGGTAAAAAGGGGCCAACAGAGGGGCCAACAGGCAAAACTCCACGCCTGAACATGGTCCATGCGGCCAGGCCTATTGCGAGCAAAGAGCCAGGTATGAGGAGGAGTGTTATCGTACTGCCGCTAACTGGTAGACCCAGGGTGTAGGTGAATAGGCTGCTTGCCATGAGCCAGACTGGCGACATCTGCGTGGCGCCGGGGCAACCCAGGATGAAGGCTATCGCAATCGGCATGGCTATGACCCACCAGACGGCCATCGTCAGGATGGCAGCGCCTGCAAACGTCCCAAGCGTACGAGGTAGATTGCCTGACTTCGAGAGCCGCTTGGCTAATCTAATTTGCGTCCAAATAGCGGCTGAAGGGAGTGTGAGCGTCACCAGCAAAAACAAGAAAAAAAGAAACATGGTTTGTACACCTCCCTATCGGACATGAAGCGGCTTTCGATCCGCTAAATCCACTATATAGGAGCGGAGGTACCCATGTCTTCGGCAACTTCGCCTATTTATCCTTCTAATATTGGTGAGGTCTTAGGCAATTTTGCCTATCGCGACACGTTGGCTAGGAACTTGCAGGGAACAGTTACGGGAGACAGAGCGTTAAAGAAGATAAGTAAAGGAGTTTCCTGAATGGTTCGACGTACCCTTGTCTTTGGAGCTTGCCTCCTCATTTCAGCCTTGCTCACCGCCTGTGGCAGTAACGCGAATGTACCAGCGACACTCGCGCCCAATATCAACCCTACCGTAGCGGAGGCTACACTGACGACGACCAATAACACAAGCTCAAGTTACCCCAAGCTGGGGCACGCGCCCGACTACAGTTGGATAGCGGGCTGGGTCTCATTTACCATGATACAGGGTGGCTGCATCTACATACGTACCGATGCGCCACCCGCTACGCCCGGCCCACCACCCACGCCGGGTATCAGCGGTCCCATAGTCAGCACCGCAGTCAGGAGCGATACGTCGCCGCCTCTGCGCGATATGACCCCGGAACCACCCTCTATACCCACCCCTGACGTTTCAAGTGGTGTGTTCATAGTAGGAGGCGAAGGCTGGGACGCCACGCAGTGGAAAGATGGTGACTACGTAGTAGCCTTCGGCCACGTCGCAGGTCCCAACGACACCAGGGAGATGTGCCCAGGCGGTGCGCAGTATGTGATGGATAGGGTGCAAGCGAACCCTTGATTAAAGGAAAAATGATAAGGGATAAAGGATAAACTCGCATCAAGGCCGAATAAAAAACACCAGAGCATTCATTCCTTTATCTGTCAATTGCCGGCCCCACGGGGCCGGCAATTGACAGATAAAGGAAAATTTCTTTTCTCTCTTGGGGTTTATAGACGTGTCAAGAGCTAAACTTGATACACATGGGGGCGTGCCGACGGCACGCCCCAACGCTATGCAAAACCATTTTCGAGATGATGTCTAACTATCTTAAGGCCTTCTTATGGGTGAGGTTCATTCTCTAAGGTCTTCTTAAGTGCATGGTTGGTAATATAGAGGCATAGAGATAAAGAAAACATCTCAGACAAATCAAAAAACCAAACACAATAAACCAGAAGGAGATACACAACAACAATGAACCTCATATCAAACATCGGTAAGGCAATCAGGACACTCGGCGTTATGGGCATCATGCTTGCCCTGGCAGGTTTCACAGCTTCGGCTGCTCCCTCCGCCTCAGCTTCATCTATCGTAACTGGCGATGCTGGCGTGCTTTCTGTGTACGTTCAGTTCAACCCCAGCGTGATGGATACCAACATAGCTGACGTGGTCGTGCAGAATGCCAGGGGCGTAGTCGTGGCCAAGGGAAAGACCACCATCGACGGCTCATATGCTGTCAAGCTTCTGCCCGGCACCTACAAGGTAACTGTGAGTGCGAATGGCTTCAAGTCTTACACCCAGAGCGTGACGATCAACTCCAGCCAGACCTCGGAAATGAAAGTCGCTCTTGAGAGTGGCCCAGGCCCTGTCGGCCGCCGGTAATCCTGTAGCAAAACCTGAATATAATAAAGAGAGTGTCGGTTGTCGACACTCTCTTTATTATATTCACCCTTTTACGTTTAACGCTTCGTAAGCAAAAAGATGAGCGTGGTTGAATTTAGCCATTATCCAATAACCTTTCGCTCTAGAAAGTCCAGCACCAACCTGTCGTGAGCCTCAGGGTTGTGGCTGTGGAGGACGTGGGCGGCCTCCGGGATCGTGGCCTGCTCGGCGTGGGGCAGGCAGCGCGCCAGTTCGTCATTGATGAGGCGATACATCCTGGGGCTGCGCTCGCCGTAAAGTAGAAATGTAGGGGCTTCTATCTGCGCTATCTCCTCGCACGTGAGGTCCGGCATACGCGCTTGGTAGTCTGGAGAGGTGGCCGACACCGCCATTTCGGGCGCATCTTTCATCATAGCTGCTCGCACGCGTGGCGTCAGCTTCTCCCACTCCTCTCTCCCCACTGCGCCTTCGATGAAGAGCCTTACTCCCTCCTCCATGTCGCCCCTCGCAAACGCTTCCCCAGCCGGTTTCCACGCTTTGCGCTCGAATTCTTCCAGCAGTGACGTACCGCCAGGCAGTCTCCTCAGCATTGGCTGCACGGGTGGTTCCGCCAGTACGAGCGTGCGCACTAATTCGGGGTGATGTAATGCCAGCAGCAGGCAGATATACGCACCATAGGAATTCCCCACCAGGTGCGCCTTGTGTGACGGCCCATCTACCAGCTTCTCTATGAGGGCGGCCAGGTCGTCGGCGTGGAGTGCCATCACGCTCCTGTAATCGTGCGGCCAGGGGTTAGGGTAGTGGGCGCGGCGGCTGTACGAGATGGCGCGGTATCGCTCTGAGAAGCTCTCCACCTGTGGTAGCCAGGTGCGGAAATCGCCCAGCCCTCCATGCACGAAGACCACAGACATACCCTCGCCACGCTCCACATAATGAAGCTCGGTGCCGTTCACCTCTATCTTCTCAGGGTGTCTTCTTTCCATACGTTCCCTTCGGAGGATGCTTTTCTCTATTCTTCATCGATTCGGGCCTTGCACGACCTGAATTGGTGAAAGATATGCTCTTGAGTATGTTAGACTGAAATACGTCGCTACGCAAGCGTAAGGTAGAGGGAATAGAGATATGAAGCGGCTGAACAGGCGAAAATCGTTACTATACGCGCTGGCTGCATCAGGTATCGCGGGTGCAGCCAGCCTGGCTTACGCCACAGGTATAGAGCCGCGCTGGATCGAAGTCGTGAGGCTGCCGGTGGAGATGCCTCGCCTGGCCCCGCAGTTCGACGGCTATCGCATAGCGCAGATCAGCGACCTGCACCTGGGGGAGTGGACAACGGCTGCTCAGCTGCGCGCTGTGGTCTCGATGGTAAACGCCGAGGAGCCGGACATCATCGCTATCACGGGTGATTACGTGACACGCGTCTATGACGACCTGGCCGCAGAACTGGTGCCCGTTCTCAACGATCTGCGCGCACGCGATGGTGTTGTATGGGTGCTGGGCAACCATGATTACTGGGGTGGGAAGGGGGCAGGGCCGGTCCGCTACGCCCTTGAGCACTGCGGGCTGATCGATCTGAACAACAAGGTGCATACCCTGGAGCGCGACGGCGCGCAATTGCACGTCGCGGGCGTGGACTCGGCCCGCGAGCTTATGTCGCGCCTCGACAAAGTGATGGAAGCGCTGCCTGAGGAGGGGGCCGCTATTCTCCTCGCCCACGAGCCTGACTTCGCGGATGAGAGCGCGGCTACCGGGCGCTTCGATCTCCAATTATCAGGCCATTCGCATGGTGGGCAGGTGGCGATACCCTTTCTTGGCCCCCCACGCCTTCCGCTCCTGGGGCGCAAATACCCTGAGGGCCTTTACAAAGTGGGGGGCATGACATTGTACACAAACCGGGGCATAGGCACGGTAGGACTGCCGGTACGCTTCTTCGCCCGGCCTGAGATCACTGTGCTGACGTTGGTAGCTGGCAGCTAAAGACCAGCTACCGAATCCTGGCCGAAGGGTCCCCTAGTAACACCCATGTGCGGCGCGCATACGGGTCGCTAATGGCTGACTTAGCTTGCAGGGCTGCTTCACCCAGGGTTGGAGAGGAAGCGCTGTAGATCGCCTGCATGAACGCCCGGTCCATCGCCGCTTGTGCATCCGGCAGGTTCATGCCCGATGAAGCCCACACTGCCACTGCACCGCCGTCTGGAGCCTTGAGCAGCGCTTCCCCCAGGCTGTCGAAGTTAGGGTCGTGGAAATAGCCGTTCAGGCAGGTCATCATCACGAAGAGGGAAAGGCCGGGACTGTTCTTGAGCTGGGTCGTGTCGGCTGAGGTCAGCAGACCTGCACCGGTCCAGGTGTCTACGTTGCCGTGACCGAAGAAGCTGACCACCTGCGGCCCAGCGTTGATACCCTCGATGATGCGTGCGCGCACCTCTTCGGTCGTGCCGCTGGAGCGGTTCACCTGCTCAACCTGTACGCTGCCCGGTATGACGGCGCGCAGGACAGTGGTCGCGCTCTCGAAATCGTACCCGTTATTGCTGTCGGCCACCAGCAGGGCACGCTCAGGCACTCCACCCAACCTGTAGCCCATGATCCTGGCGACCATCTTATTCGCTTCCTCCAGGGTGCGGGCGGGGAGCCTGCCGATAGCCATTTCCGCGAGGCCGTCGCCGTCGAAGTCAGCCAGGGTGTCGTCGGAGGCGGTCTCCATGTTGTCCGTGTCTATCAGGCGCGTAGGTACGAGGTCCACGCTCGGCCTCTGCACAGGCGGTCGAAACGGTGGCGAGTAATAGCTGCGCGGGTCTAGGCTGGCGTCACCCACCAATAAGACAAAGCGCGGCACTCGCAGCCAACGGTCGTGCGCCCACCGGAGCAGCTCTTTCATCGCCTGGGGATTATGCGTGCCGTAGCTGAATTCGTCGTACGCGTCCTCCACGTCTACCACAACCACAGATAACCCTTCACTCTTCCTCATCTCCACGAGCCGTTGTACGCTCTCGATGAGGCTGCCATGCGCGACTACCAACAGGTCCGCGCCTTCATCATAATCCGCCCACCTGGAGGGGTTGTTTATCGTAATAGGAGTGAGGCGGCTTACCCTATCTTCGGTGAGGGTAAGCAGCGTGTGAGTTTCCGTCCCTTCTACTGAGAATGTGGCGGCGTATTCGTTCTTGCCTCCCTCCACTGAAACCTGGACCTGCGAGGGTGTGGTCGGATCGGTTACGTCGAATACTCGTATCTGGGGGTTGGAGAAGCCAGCTAGCCGTACCTGGTCGCCACCCTGGGCCGAGAAGGTGAGTGCATTGCTCTCTGCGTGGTATGCGTGCATGTAGGTGATGCTGGCTGAGTCGATCAGGCTAACGTCGCTCCCGCCGCCGTATACCAACGATATGACGTTATCACCGTCTTTGAGCAGTGAGGTGTCTACCGGCAGGGTAGCGGTAGGGTGTTCGCGGCCTATGAAATTAACTGTGCCGATTTCAACCCCATTGAGTCGCACCGACACAATATGCGCCTGTGAGGTCACACCCTGGAGGGTTACATCTAAATGTGCATGGCTCTCGGTAGTGTCACGGTTGGTGACGTTGAGCGTCTGTTCCACCGGCGTAGAGCTTATCACAGGTCCGAAGAAATTCTCAGCGTCACCGTTGAGGAGTGATGAGAAATAGAGGATGCGCGGCTTGCTTTTGACGGTGTACGGGAAGCTCTGCGGTGTGGCCTCTGGTTTCGACGCATTTGAAGCTGCGATCCGATTCCGTGTGATGCGCTTCCCTGGACGTGAGCCGTTAGCAAGCCAGTAAACTTGCGTATCTGTCGTGGGAGTGTCGAGGCCAATACCGTAGAACTCTATATAGCCGTTTGCGAGGTTGGGGTCTGTGCTGCCACTTCCCACGCTCCAGTCGTCCACCAGGATAGGCACTTCAGTCCCATCTACGTACATCTGCAAGAGGCCAGGGTCACGGGAAGTATCGAACCCGGCATCGACAAGCTGCTGCCTGCTCACTCGATACCAGCCATCCTCGCGCACCGGAAGTTTGGCCGCGGGCATCGAAGCGAGCCACCACTGGGTATCGAGTGTACCCACAGATGTCTGGGAGGGCTGCCGAGCGAGAAGTGAGCGCGCTGTCCCAACTTGCTGGGCCTCATCTAATCGACTCGTCCCAATCTCCGAGAGAAGCATAGACCTTGTAAGTATGGGGAGCGTTTGCCCTACCTTCGCCGCTACGGGAGTGACAGGGCCATGCCACGCGCTTGCGGCATCGAGGTCCACATCCTCCAGCCAGTAAGTGACGTTGCTAGTTATGCCGGTGTTATCCCACCAGTTGTAGGTAGCGCCGACGGGAGACGCGCCACCCGCTGCTCTCAACGCCGACCCGGCCACCAGTGACGGGTTCAGTTGGCTACGCTGCCCATCCACCTCGCGGTAGACGTTGAAGCCGAGGTTGGCTATCTCGTAGCTGGTGCGCCATTGGATTAGAGTGCCTTTATCTGTGCTTATCGCAGCGATAGAGCTAACATGGGCGATAGTTGGAGAGCATGTATTAGGCGGAGAGCTTGCGTTGCGCGGGTTCGGTGCAACTACATCGAAGTCGGCCAGGTTTTCATCACTGTCTGTGCAGCCGCCTGACTTGCGTATGCCTGCGGTGGTAGCGCTGAGAGGGGGCACGGGTGCCGCGCCCTCTCGACAGTTCGCCGTGCCATATCCTACGAAGTCGATTATCCCCGCCGCGCTATTGACAGGGCAGACGGAGTTTTGAATAGTTTGGTTGCTCACAAGCGCGACCTTAGCTGATGAAGCCGACATCGATATGCTCCCTGTCGCTTGCGGTGCAGGCAGGTCAAGGCCCGTCGTACCGCACACCTCTTGAATCAAGTAATACTTGCCGGGGGCAATCGAACCGGTCAGGTCGGTCTTGCTGGAGAAGTTGCCTATATTACCTGAGGCAGCATACTGTATCGACCACGTAGATAGGCTGACTGTGACATTGCCTCTATTGAATAACTCTATATAATCGCACTTATGAGTAGAGCCTGCGCTCTGTCCGCCACCATACACCTGGCTTATGACCACTGTAAGCGACTCCTCAGGAGCGGCTATAGCTTCGGAAGAAGGAAGTGATCTCTTACCCACCGGTCCAAGCGTCACCGCAACAAGCACAAGTGATGCTATTAACCGCAGAGACAGGCGCAAATCGATGAACCGGAATCCAAAGTCGGCCCGATCTATACGTACTCGGACAGCACTCATGATAGCATCCTCCATAACCATGCACAGCCGTGGCTAGCGGCGGCAAGAAAGATACATCGAGAATCAAAGGCGCACTCGCCACACATTATATCCGCCAATTACAGCTTGTCAAGGGCTTTACAGGAACATCAGATGTAGCCCTAAGGCAAATGCATCTAAACTGTGAAAGATGCACAGCCCCGGAGGGGCGGTAGAATGTAGCCCCACGGCGTTAGCCTGGGGAGATTAGCTAGGATTAGACCAAAGCCCCGGAGGGGCGTAAG
>DATEOC010000086.1:0-14666 GCA_035274425.1 Chloroflexia bacterium | reverse complement strand
CGTTGGTTGCCACCTTTGTTGTTCAGACCTGCTTTGACCACACAACGGCTCTGCCCGCAGTACGGGCAAGCTGGCTCTGTTAGACTTGGTGCTTCTTCCATTCCACCATTTTATTCCTTGGCTGTTCTTTTCGCCACTCCCGCCACCGATTCCGCTTGACACGCACGTACCCACCTGATATAATAGAAAGCTGTGACCTAAACCCAGAGCGGAGGAAAATGCGGTGTACGCAATCATCAGGACCGGAGGGCACCAGTATAAGGTAGCTCCGGGCGACTATATAGACGTAGAGAAGCTGGACGCCAAGCACGGCTCCACGATAGAGCTTTCGGAAGTGCTGCTGGTCAGCAACGACAGCGGCCTGCGGATAGGCTCTCCCCTCGTGGAGGGCGCTAAGGTAATCGCGACAGTCCTCCGGCAGAAGCGCGGCGAGAAGATCATAGTCTTCAAGTTCAAGGCTAAGAAAAGGTACCGCCGCAAGACAGGTCACCGCCAGAACCTCACCAGGCTGGCGATAAAGGAAATAGCTCTGTAATTTTGAATTTTGAATTTTGAATTTTGAATTCTGTTGTATAACCCACAATTTAGAATTCAAAATTAAGAATTCAGAATTCTCCCGAAGGGAGAGAGATATGGCACACAAAAAAGGCGTAGGCTCGTCTCGCAACGGGCGCGATAGCCACCCGAAGATGCTCGGCGTGAAGGTGGGGGACGGACAGGTAGTGCTGTGTGGCTCAAACCTCGTGCGTCAGCGTGGTACCAAGTTCCACCCCGGCAACAACGTGGGCGTGGGACGTGACCATACCCTCTTCGCCATGATTGACGGTGTGGTCCGCTTCGAGCACGCTACCAAAGAGCGCAAGCGCGTAAGCGTGTACGCTGTCCAGAGCAGCGAGGCTGAGATAGTAGAAGTTAGAAATTAGAAAATAGAAGTTAGAGTTTGAAAGGCTGATTTCCAGCTTCTAATTTCTAACTTCTGAAAACGAGAGGTAAAATAAGAAATGAAACCCGGTATACACCCCAAGTATAGGCTCGCGACCGTGACGTGCGCGTGCGGCCATACCTGGCAAACAATGTCCACACGAGATGTAATCAAGACCGACCTGTGCAGCAATTGCCACCCCTTCTACACGGGCGAGCAGCGCATAGTTGACACGGCAGGCCAGGTGGAGCGGTTCATGCGGCGCATGAGTGCCCGCACCGCCCAGGCAACTCAGCAGCCAGCTGCGGCCAAGCGCAACTCCAAGAATAAGGCCAACGTTCCACCTCCTCCCCAGGAGCGACGCCCCGCCCCTCAGCCCGCTGAGGGCGAAGGCGAGACCAATGAGACCAATGAGACCACCGAGGCCTAATAAGCTACGAGCATCTAAACGAAAAGAGAGCAGGCGGGTCGCTTGCTCTCTTTTCGTTTAACCTTCCAGGCAAAGGCTGGATGTGCAGAAATATGTGCTATACGATAGCAACGCGCCCCACTTGAGCCATTTGGCACGCGTTTTCCACTATATAATGAGTAAGACCAGCACAACTGTGCCAAAGCCGTTACAAGTCACAAGCTATCACGCATCACGTTTCACGCACCCCGTTTTCTCGCCAGGAGAATCACAAGATGGAAGATTACGTACAGCGATTCATGCAGGATCAGGGGCCGCTCGGCCCGCACCCCAAGCACCTCACGGGAGGGTGGATCGAGGTTATATGCGGGAGCATGTTTTCCGGGAAGACGGAGGAGTTGATTCGTCGCATCAAGCGCACGCAAATCGCCCGCCAGAAGGTGCAGGTCTTCAAGCCACGCATAGACACGCGATACTCGGCAGGGCAGGTAGCCTCCCATAACGGCGTGCTCCACTCGGCTGTGGCTGTGGACGATTCCTTTGGCGTGGAGACGCGAGTGGACCCCGATACGAACGTAGTAGCGATTGACGAGGCGCAGTTCTTCGACCACGGGATAGTAGACCTTTGCAGGCGACTGGCCCAGCAAGGGATAAGAGTGATCGCCGCCGGGCTGGACCTCGATTTCAGGGGGGAGCCGTTCGGCCCGATGCCGCACCTGATGGCGGAAGCTGAAATGGTAGATAAGCTCCAGGCTATCTGCGTGGTGTGTGGCGCGCCCGCCAGCCGCACCCAGCGTTTGATTAACGGCAACCCCGCCGCCTACGACGACCCCATCATCATGGTTGGCGCGAAGGAGAACTACGAAGCGCGCTGCCGCCACTGCCACGAAATCCCCCGCAAGGCCGAGACTCGCGCTCTAACCCCCGCCGAGATAGACGCGAACGTACAGCCCCACCTCCACCTCATCGAAGGCGGCAAGATAGACCACGACTTCTCTACCGCCTAGCTCCTTTGCTCACTATTATGGAAGGATATTTCCCTCTTCTAACCAAAATCAGCGCCTGCGGCGCTGATTTTGGTTAGAAGAGGACGCAGGTTATGTAGAAGGAGCAGAAAATCGATGCAAGACTTAGATATACGGACCTTCACCTACAACCCTGACGAGTTCTCTTTGGGAGACACCCTGGCTTCGGGGCAGTGCTTCAGGTGGAAGAGGCGTGAGGGCGATTGGTGGGTTGGCGTCGTGGGGCGCTCTGTGGTGGGAGTGAGGCAGGAGGAGGAGCAATTCTCGTGGTGGACCTACCCGGAGGCCGGTAACTGGTCATTGGTCCAGGACTACTTCCAGTTGAGCGTCGACCTGGGAGAGATAGTCGAGCGTATTGCAGAAGCTGACCCTAAGGCTGGGGAAGCCGCTCATAAGTGGTCAGGGCTGAGGCTGGTGAGGCAGGAGCCGGAGGAGTGCATTCTATCGTTCGTCTGCTCTACGGCGAACAGCGTGCCCCGCATCGCCCACTCCATTGGCGAGTTCAGCAAGCACTACGGCGAAAAGCTGGGCGAAATAGAAGGGCAGAGCTATTACACCTTCCCGCCAGCCGCCACACTCGCGGAGGTCGATCCCATCGCCCTCACCAAACTATCCTCTCTTGGGTTCAGGGGGCGAAACCTGGTGAGAGTGGCACAGCAGATAAGCGAGCGTGGGGATGGGTGGGCGGCCTCATTGCGCGAGATGCCTTATGAGGAGGCGCACAAGGAACTGGTGGCGCTACGGGGGATCGGCGCGAAGATAGCGGACTGCGTATGCCTCTTCTCGCTCGACAAAACGGAGGCGGTGCCGGTAGATACGCACGTATGGAAACTAGCTAAGGCGCTCTATTTTCCTGATTGGCCCGCCCGAAAGAGCCTCACCACCCTCGCATACAACACCGTAGCGGGCGCTTTCCGTGATCGGTTCGGGGAGCTGGCGGGCTACGCGCAGAATTTCCTCTTTTATGACCACTTTTCAAATCATTGGGGCGGGACAAGCCCACTTTTGAAATAAAAGTGGTATAATAGGCTCCAACTTCCATTGGCGCCACAACTTGTGATGGAAGAGTCGACGTAAACCTCTGCTTCCAGGGCTTCACCTGGGAGGAGCACATACATGACGCTCAGCGAGTTCTTCCAGTACCTTACCTGGAGCTTGTACGTCCTTATATTTGTCATCGCCACTATTCGGGCTGTGCGTCGTCCTGTGCGCGCCAACATCGATATAGCGGTACTCTTCAGCCTCCCAGCATTGATTATCGGACTTAGCCTTGAGATAAGATTTCATTTCATAGATATACAACCAGGTCCACTGGTCAATGCTCTCACCGCCGCACTGATCCTGGCAATGGCTTATATGTTACTGCGCCTGGTAGATGACTTCTCGTACGTGCCACGCTGGGTAATGCGCTCTTCCGAAATAGCCCTGGCGCTGTTGGTTATCGCCACCTCTATATTTTCTTACAACCCTCCTTTCCCACTCTGGCTAGCCCCGATACTGATTCTGTATATTGTGGTGCTGCTCGCGTACACCGCAGTGGCCTTTGTCCGCGAGTCGCGCCGGACGAGCGGGGTTACGATGCGGAGGATGCGCGCGGTCGCCGTGGGGTCTATAGCCTTATGTGCTATATTCGCACTTGCGGGGCTGGGCAGGCCCTTCCAGGAGGAGTATAGCTGGCTGGTCGTGCCCCTCACCAACTTTTTATCGTTGGCGTCCGGGGTAAGCTACTTCCTCGGTTTTGCACCCCCTGGAGTGTTGCGGCGAGCATGGCAGGAGCCGGAACTTCGCGCTTTCCTGGGGCGTGCTGCATCTTTCCCGAGGTTGCCGACCACCGAAGCGATAATCACGGAGATGGAGCACGGAACGGCACGCTCCCTCGGTACCCCCAATGCCAAGATATGCCTGTGGAATGAGCGCGAAGGCGTATTGAAGTATCTGACAAAAGAGGGGTGGCTTGACATCACACCCCAGGGTACGGTCACCGGGCGCTCCTTTCTGACGCAGCAACCGATCTTTAGCGACAATTTACAGCGTGATAACCCGGCTCGCGCGGCAGAGACTCGCGCCCAGGGAGCGGTAGCCCTCCTCTCTGCACCCATCACCGCCGGGGAGAATAGGCTGGGGGTACTCACCGTATATGCGCCAAATGCGCCAATATTCGCGGACGAGGACCTCGCCCTCGTGCAGCTCCTGGCAGACCAGGCAGCGGTCATATTGGAGAGCAGGGCGCTCATAGACGAGGCCGCGCGGGTGAGGGCGCAGGAGGAGGCCACGCGCATGAAGGACGACTTCCTCTCTGCGGCGGCCCACGACCTGAAAACGCCACTGACCACGCTCGTAGTGCAGAGCGAGCTACTGGAGCGCAGGGCGGCCCGTACCCCTGGCGCTCCCGCCGATCTGGAGGGTCTGCGCAAGATGACGAAGGAGGTGCATCGTCTGAAGGACTTCGTGCTTGAGCTTCTCGATGCGTCGCGGGCAGAACAAGGGAAATTACTGCGAGAGCCGGATGAGGTTGACCTCGCTGCTTATGCTCAGGAGGTGTGCGCGAGGCATAATTCGAGCAGACACCCGTGCATCGTTGAAGCTGACGGGCCGGTAACGGGGATGTATGACTCGAATCGCATCGCCCAGCTTATAGAGAACCTGGTAGAGAACGCCGTAAAGTACAGCCCCGACGGTGGGGCAATCAGGATTAGATTATGGCGCGAATCTGGCGGGAGAAATAACGGCCTGGAAGGGGGCCTTAGCGAAGGGGAGTGGAACCACTTTACTGTTACCGACGAAGGGATCGGCATACCTAAGGAAGACCTGCCTCACGTTTTTGAACGCTTCCATAGGGGGACGAACGTAAACGACAGGAGCCTGGCCGGGATGGGGCTTGGCCTCTTTATATGCCGGGGCATAGTGGAGCAACATGGCGGGCGCATCTGGGTGGACCAGCAGGTTGCGAGTCGCGTCAACGTTGCGAGCAAGTCTCAGCATGGTGATGGCAATAACGGTGATTATGGAAACGGGCGCGGGGGAACAAACGATGAAAGTAACAGAATCGATAGGGGAGAGGGAGGCAAGAAGCTCGGCACCACTTTTCACGTGGCGCTTCCCGTCAGGCCACCTGAGAGGGCAACCCAGGCCGAGGGGCCGGTGGGCGAGCGAGGGTTCGCAGGATAAGACTCCGAACACGAAAACGGGACCCATCCTGGTGATAGAGGATGATCTGAATATCCTCACCAGCGTGGCAGAGATACTTGAGCTTGAAGGCTACAATGTAGAGCAAGCGACAAATGGGGTGGAAGGGCTTGCAATAGTGGAGAGGGTGCGCCCGGCACTCATTCTGCTGGACATGCGTATGCCGGTGCTAAACGGCTGGGACTTCGCGCGTGCTCTTAGCAAGAGAGGCTTGAAGATTCCTACGCTGGTGATGACCGCGGCGCAGGACGCACGCAAGTGGGCGCAGGAGATCGATGCGGAGGGCTACATCGCCAAGCCCTTCCACGTTGTCGATCTGCTCGACGCCATCGAAAAACTGCTGGACAAAGAGGCAGGAGGCGGGGGCTCAAAATCGCTGATGTGAGTTAATAAGGTAATGGAGGCAAATCCTGTAGGGGCGACCCTCGTGGTCGCCCTATCCACATACTATCTTACCTGCCTGGGGTTCCTGGGCGACCACGAGGGTCGCCCCTACAATCTATTATTCGTTGTCCGCAAGGCGGGGTTGGCATACATGGCCTACTCACTACCAAGCGGCTTTAGCTTGGCGAGACCTACGCGCCTGGGGTAGCCGGGTGGCGTAGGTTTGACTTTGCGGAGGGCGACCACAAAGCGCTCCTCTTCTTCGCCGGGGAGGGTGAAGGGATAGAGGTGAGACGCGTCCCCGCCCAGTATCCTCGATGCGACCTGGGCTTCCCGTAGCTCCTGGGCGATGTCGCCCTTCTTGGGAGCGAGCATGAGGCCACCCGGCTTGACCAGGGGGAGGCAATATTCGCACAGTACGGGTAAGGAGGCGACGGCGCGTGCCGTTACAGCATCGTATCGCTGGCGATGAGCCTTCTCCTGGCCTAGCTCCTCGGCACGCGCGGTCAGCACCTCTACGTCCGTCATACCCAACAGCCCGACTACTTCCTTGAGGAACGAGGTCTTCTTGCCGATGGAATCGAAGAGCATCAGGTGGATGTGGGGCCATACAATTTTCAGGGGCACGCCTGGGAAGCCCGCGCCCGTGCCGACGTCGGCCAGCCGGAAGCCATGTGCCGGGACCCAGGGGCCGGATGCAGGCTCGTCCCATGTCGCTTCGGCATCTTTGAGCAGAGCAGCACCCACCGTCAGACTGTCGAGAAAGTGACGGACCTGCACGGCTTCGTATTCGATAATGGAGGTGAGGTTCACGCGGCTGTTCCACTCAACAAGGGTCTCGTAGTAGAGCCGGAACTGCTCGACCTGGCGGGGCGTCAGGTTGAAGCCGAGGAAGCGTGCGCCTTCAAATAAGGTATCCATAGCTATAGGTAACCATACTGCCGGAGGAGGTCTTCACACAGGAGGATAGATAGCGCGCTCTGGCTATCCTTGATTTTGCCTAAGCGAGCCATATCCAGCGCTTCCGCGACGGGCATTGCCTCGACGCTCAAAAGCTCCGTATCCTCAGGCTGAGGTCTAGCTACCAACTCGACATCGAGCGCCAGAAACAAGTGTAGCTTTTCGTCGCTTATGGCATTGACTGTGTAGGTGACGGCGACAGGGATAAGTCGTGCGCGCTCACACGTCGCCCCGATTTCTTCGTGCAACTCCTCAAGGGCGACCTCTTCAAGTGGGATACCTGTGCGGTCATGCGTCCCACCCGCAGGTACTTCAAGGCACCAATCATCGACTGTATAGCGGTACTGGCGCACCAACACTATCTTCCTATCTCTGGTCACAGGCACCACAGCTACCGCGTCTGGGGCTTCACGGTAAGTGAAGGTGAAATCTCCCTTATCCTCTATGCGCACGCGGTCCTGGCGCAATCGCAGCCACTGGGTAACGAAGGGATAGCGAGTTGCGAGTCGCTTCCAGCCTAAAGTCGCGCCTAGAGGTTTGTCACGCTTCGACATTACGGGCGCTCCATCAGCTCAAGACGGTTGCCGAAAGGATCGTGTGCGTAGAAGCGGCTTACGCCTGGTATAGGCTCGGCTTCAGAGGTGGGAACACCCGCAGTTTCGAGCATGGTACGCAGGGAGGTCAGGTCATTCACAAGGAAGGCAGGGTGGGCTTTTCGAGCGGGACTGAACTGGTCTTCGATGCCAACGTGCAACTCGCCCGCACCGAGGGAGAACCACACCCCGCCATTCTTCTTTAGTATTTCGGGCTTCTCTATTTCCTGTAGACCGAGGAGGCCGCCGTAGAAAGTACGCGTCTGCTCTTCCGCATCGGGAGTGCGGGGTGCGGCGACCTGTACGTGGTCAAGGCCAATGATGGGCATTGCTGACTACACCTTTCCCACAAGGTAAGGAGTGCTCCACAAGGCGTCGAGGTTGGACGCACCTATAGAGAACATAGCTACACGCATCTGGTCACGTATGACCTCACCTAACTCTATAGTCGCCTCGTCGGAGATAGCGGCAGCTTTGAGGAAGGGGCGAGCTATGCCTACCAGATCGGCACCCAGGGCGACTGCTTTGGCGGCGTCGATGCCGTTGCGTATGCCGCCGCTCGCGAAGAGCTTGCGCCCCTCCGGCATCTCAGCTCGCACACCCGTCAAACACTCTGCGGTAGGTATACCCCAACCGGCGAATGCCTCTGCTACCAGCCTGCCGCGCTCGGTGGGGATGCGGTGGGCCTCGACCTGCGTCCAGGAGGTGCCGCCCGCCCCCGCTACGTCTATAGCTGAGACCCCTGCCTCCCACAGCATTCGAGCAGCGTCGGGCGAGATGCCCCACCCTACCTCTTTGGCGATAACAGGTAAGCCTACCTGGCCGCAAAGCTGGGCGATCTTCCCGGCCAGTCCGGTGAAGTTGGTATCGCCCTCTGGCTGCACGGCTTCCTGGAGAGCGTTGAGGTGGAGTATGAGCGCATCAGCGCCAATCATATCGACCACGCGGCGGCACTCGTCTATGCCATAACCGTAGTTGAGTTGCACCGCGCCCAGGTTGGCGAAGAGCAGGACGTCAGGAGCATAGGCGCGCACCTGGTACGTAGAGACAAGTTCAGGGTTTTTTAGCGCGGCTCGCTGCGACCCCACGCCTATAGCGATGCCCAGCTGTTGCGCGGCGATTGCCAGGTTGCGGTTGATCTCCCCGGCTCGCGGCGCGCCCCCCGTCATGGAGGATATGAGAAGGGGCACTTGTAACTTCTTGCCCCAGAGATCGAGGGATGTGTCCACGTCGCGCAGATTTATCTCCGGTAGCGCCTGGTGAACGAAGCGATAACGCTCAAAGCCGGAGGTAACGCCCTGCCCCCCTACCTCTTCCTCAAGGCAGATTCGGATGTGGTCAGCTTTGCGGTTCTCGATAGACATAGAAAATGATTGACTATTCGTGAAAAATCGGCCCTTGCAGGGCCGATTTTTCACGAATACTTATTATTACAGGCTAATCCTTCCGAGCGCCTGCTGCGATCTTGCGTGGGGCACGGTCGGCATAGAGGTCGGAGAAGTGAGCTTTGACCTCGCGCACTATACCTTCGGTTGAGAGGTTAAAGCAATCGCGCCAGTGGGCCTGCGGGCCATGCTCGATGAACTCATCTGGGAGACCGAGGCGATGGACTTTGGGTGCGGGCAGATCATCGTGCGTATTGTAGAACTCAAGCACCGCATCGCCGAAACCGCCTATGAGAGCGCCTTCTTCGACGGTCAGCACGCGACTGAAATTATGGGCAATATCGGCTAACAATGTCTCATCGAGAGGCTTGGCGAAGCGAGCGTTGATCACCGCGGCTTCGATCCCCTCCTTCGCCAGTATATCGGCGGCAGCGAGAGCAGCCTGCACCGGGTTGCCATAAGCGACCAGGGCGATGTCGCGCCCCGTGCGCAGTACCTCACCCTTACCGATAGGTATCTCTACAAACTCCTTGTCCATCTGGACGCCATAGCCGTTGCCGCGTGGATAGCGGAAAGCTATAGGACCGTCATGCTGGACGGCGGTGTAGACCATGTGCTGCAATTCATTCTCATCTTTGGGGGCCATCAGCACGATGTTAGGGATGCAGCGCAAATACGGTATATCGAACGCGCCCTGGTGGGTGCGCCCATCATCTCCTACGACGCCACCCCTGTCCATAGCGAACACCACGGGCAGGTTCTGGATGCAGACGTCGTGGACTATCTGGTCGTAGGCGCGCTGGAGGAAGGTAGAGTAAATAGCAACCACCGGCTTGATACCCTCGGTGGCAAGCCCCGCGGCGAAAGTGACTGCGTGCTGCTCGGCTATGCCAACGTCGAAGCAGCGCTCAGGGTAGACATCGGCGAACTTGTTGAGTGAGGTGCCGTCGGGCATGGCGGCGGTAATGGCGACCACACGCTTGTCTGTCTCGGCTATCTCGATGAGGGCTTTGGCAAAGACATCCTGGAACTTGGGCGCGGTTGGCTTGGGCGCACCCGGCTTGGAAGGGGGTGCGACGGAGTGCCACTTTACAGCATCTTCTTCAGCTACGTCGTGACCCTTACCTTTGACGGTAAGGATATGGACGAAGACCGGACGCTCACATTGCTTGGCGGCTTCGAGCACGTCTAAGAGTTGCCCGACGTCGTGCCCGTCGACCGGGCCTAGGTAGACAAAGCCCAACTCTTCCCAGATCATGGTGGGCACGACGAATTCTTTGACCGAGTCCTTGAGGTGCTTGCCGAAGTTGACTATGGTGCGCCCGAACGGGACGCTATGGAGGGCCTTTTGGACTCCCTCTTTAGCCCGGTTGTAGCGCGGGTCGGTGCGTACGGAGTAGAGGTACTTGGATACGGCACCAACGTTAGGGGCGATAGACATCTCGTTGTCGTTCAGGATTACGATGAAGCGGCGGTCGGAGTGGCCCGCGTTGTTCAGGGCTTCGTAGGCCATACCGCCCGTAAGCGCGCCATCCCCGATAATAGCGACGACGTGGTTATTCTCACCTTTGAGGTCGCGTGCCACCGCCATGCCATACGCGGCGGAGATGGAGGTAGAGGCGTGGCCCGCGCCGAAGGTATCGTGAACGCTCTCTTCACGGGCGAGAAAGCCGCTCAAACCGTCCAATTGACGGATGGTGTGGAGGCGGTCACGCCGCCCGGTGAGGAGCTTGTGGGGGTAGGCCTGGTGGCCCACGTCCCACACCAGCTTATCCCAGGGGGAGCTGAAGACTTTATGGAGGGCAACCGTCAGTTCTACGGTGCCAAGATTGGAGGCGTAGTGCCCACCAACCAGGTTAATAGTAGCTATGATCTCCTCGCGCACTTCCTGGGCGAGCAGCTCAAGTTGAGGCAGCGATAAGGCGCGCACGTCAGAAGGGCCGGTGATCTGGTCGAGAAGTGATGTCATAACTTACCTGCAAAGAGTTTGTGAAAAAAATCCCAATAGAGTAGTTTACCAATTTGGCGGCAGCCCGTCAATCAATATACGTTTTTCATGGCGAGTTGGTGCATTGGATGCACAGAACATGCCAACTGATTGAGTGCGCCCAAGTCATGCTGCCATCTATAGAACGTTTCGGAGGGGGGAACGTTACAAGTGGTTTTCCAGCTTTTCCTGCACCCACAGGTTTACCAGCGTTTCCGGTGAAATACCACGCTCCTTAGCTACTTGACCAACCCTTGCGGATAGCTCAGCGTCCAAGCGATAGTACGTAACATCAGATTGGAGGTCAACCTTAAAATCTACAGGCTCAGTCTGGTCCCAGTAATCTCCCAGGTCGTGAGTATCCCAAAATTCGCCTATTTCGGCGTATGTCCTAGCATTTGAGATAGAGCTTCTATTTTCTTCCATAGCGCCTCCGTTCGGCAGCAGTCATATCGCGTGCTGACACGATGAGTGCCCGTTTATCATTTTTGTAAATGAAGAAGATTATCAGGTAGCGTCCTGAGTCGGATTGTCCGGATGCCGAGTAAACATTCTCACCAGGCCGTTGGCCTCTCTCGACGAGACGGAAACTCGGGCTGTTAGCCAGGGTCTCCCTAACTTCCTGTATCTCAACGTGGTGCTTTCGCGCCAGCTTTTCGATAATCTCTTCAAGCCATATGAGACCAACTATATCCAAGCAACTGCTCCTGTTGTAGTCATACCTAGATATATATTACCATAAGCTGTATTCGCAACATCTGATAAACTTCTCAATCCAACGATGTATTGACTATCTTCGATAAGTGCGCTATCCTTAATGCATGGAAACACACAAATTAGAATTCGTAGACCCGGAGCGCAGGCGTGGAACGCGCTGCTGCGGGCCGGAGTCTGGGCCGCGCCTCAGCATGGAGGAGGCAAAAGAGGTCAGTGAGGCGATGCAGATACTGGGGCACCCCATCAGGCTCCAGATACTCGATATGCTGGCGCGGAACGAGGGACAGGTTTGCGTCTGCGACATAGAGGAAGACGTGCCCGTCAAGCAGCCTACCGTGTCACACCACCTGAAGCTGCTCAGGGAGGCCGGGCTTATAGACTGCGAGCGCCACGGGCTTTGGGCTTATTACTTCGTCAAGCGGGACGCCCTGTCTGCTATGCAGAATCTCATCAGCAGGCAGTTGCAGGTGCTCGCTCCATCGCCCTTGCCCGTAGCTTAGTACCGTATCGTGACCACCAGACCAGCTACCCCTGACGATGCAGAGGCGATAGCCCTCATCTACAACCAGGGGATAGAGGACCGCATCGCGACTTTTGAGACGCGCCACCGAACTGCGGACGACGTGCGTGGCTGGTTTGACGGAAACCACCCAATCGTGGTGCTTGAGGATAGCGGCGCAGTCGTGGCTTTCGCTTCTACGTCCCCTTACAGGCCGCGCGAGTGCTATGCAGGGATCGCTGAGTTTTCGGTGTACGTAGAGCGTGGGATGCGCGGCAGAGGCTACGGGCGTGCTGCCATGTCCGCGCTCATAGAGGCTTCGACGAAAGCTGGTTTCTGGAAACTCCTCTCCCGCGTCTTCGTGGAGAACATGTCCAGCCGACGTTTGCTCCAATCGCTCGGTTTCCGCGAGGTAGGCGTGTACGAGAAGCACGCGCAGCTTGACAGTATGTGGAGAGACGTGGTTATCGTGGAGAAGCTGTTGGTGTAATCACCTTACGAGTGCCGAACATGGCATGTATGTCGCACTAAACGCCTCTACATTTCAACAGAGAGGAGAAAGAGCAACTATGGGACACCAGCACGATAAAGAGCCCCTACATGATATAGGGCAGGGCCATGCGGACAAGGGAGAGCACGAACCGGGCGACAAAGACAAAGAGGCAGGCGGCGGCAGGCGCGAGCATAAGGCCAGCGGCAACCATGAAAGCAACATTGAAGGCACCCACGACAGCCAGAAAGAACACAACACCGGCACGGGCCGGAACCGTGGGGGCGACTGACCCAGAAGGCAGTAGGCAGAAAGCAGAAGGCAGTAGATTTCAACGCCTATTGCCTTCTGCTTTCTGCCTGCTCCCTTCTAGACGTAGTCTCTGAAGCGCTCGGTGAAGGAGGGCTGGCGGAGCTTGCGGAGGGCTTCCGACTCGATCTGACGGACGCGCTCGCGGGTCACGCCTAGCACTTCGCCTACCTTTTCGAGCGGGTATTGGTGGCCGTCGCCCAGGCCGAAGCGCATCTGGAGCACTATCTTCTCGCGGGGGGTGAGCATCTCCTCCAGGCTGGTCTGGAGCTGGTCCTTCAGCACTTCATGGCTCGCTTCCTCTTCGGGCGTCGCCGATTCGGTGTCGCCTATGAAGTCACGCAGCCGGTTCTCTTCATTGTCGTCGCCCACCGGTGCGTCTATGGAGACGGGAGTCTGGGCCGCACGCAGGATTTCGCGTATTCGGTCAGCGGCTATACCCATCGCCTCCCCTATCTCTTCCGGCGTGGCGGGGCGGCCCTCGCGCTGGGAGATCTCCTGGCTGACATGCGATATCTTGCCCATCGCTTCGCCAATGTGAGCGGGAAGGCGGATCGTGCGGGCGTACTCCGATATAGCACGCAGGATAGCCTGGCGTATCCACCAGGTCGCGTAAGTAGAGAACTTGAAGCCTCTTGAGGGGTCGTACTTATGCACGGCCCGCATGAGGCCCATATTCCCCTCCTGTATCAAATCTAAGAGGGATAGGCCGCGACCCACGTACTTCTTGGCGATGCTCACCACCAGGCGCAGGTTGGCGAGGACGAACTTCTGGGTAGCGTCAACATCCCCTGAGGCTATCTGGCGGGCAAGCTCCATCTCCTGCTCTCCCTTGAGCAAGGGCGCATGGCTGATCTCTCGCAGGTAGAGGCGGGCGGGGTCAGTTACAAAGCCGGGATCAACATTCGCCAGGTGGTCGAGGTCTATGACGGGGTGACCATCCTCGTCAATCTCCGGCTCCTCATCCTCATCCAGGTCTTCGTCCACAGCAAATCTGGGCTTGCGGCTCGTTGGGATAGCTGGGACCCTTACGGCCTTGGCCTCATTCTCATCTTCCAGGGGCACGAGCACGGCTGGCTGCGAGGGATCCTCTATCGGGAGGGAATCAAGCTCAACAGCAATATCGAGAGCCAGCGCGGTATCCTCCGGGTCGGGGGACGAGGCAGCTTCGTACTCCAGCGTCTTGAGGTCCCGGTAGAGTGCCTCCCCTTCGGGGCTTTCCGCGAGGGCAACGACTGTAGCCGCGGGTTCGGCCAATGGCACGTAGTCACGGGCGCGGTCCAGAATCTCGTCTTCCATGGTGCCATTCGCAAATGAACGAGCAGGCGAGTCGGTAATCTCGGCAGGGAATTTGGACCTGTGGTTGTTTCCTCTAGACCCACTGGCTGTTTTCGGTTCAGGGTTGTCGCGCCTTGTTCGAGGCATTGTATAGCTCCTTTTCTCAAGCGATTCCACCCACAGCGTGATGCGCCCAACTGGGCTTGCGCTCTACATCTCAGAAGATGCAAGGTTTATGCCACCGGTTGTCTTATTAACGCTATCAGTATATGCGAAAATTACATGGCAAAGAGGCATAGGGGTCGTACAATCCCTATCTTCATAGGAAGATGGAATATTTCCTTATCTAACAAATATGCACCCTGCAGGGTACATATTTGTTAGATAACCAATGGTGCTAGTTTGACAACAACATAGGGTTGCCCGAAGCTGTTGGTGACCAAACCACAGCCAAAGGAGCAACCCTATGTCTACCGTAAATTTTATCACAGAACTCTTCTGCCCAGTGGACGATAAGATGCA
>DATEOC010000085.1:0-25295 GCA_035274425.1 Chloroflexia bacterium | reverse complement strand
CCGCTCTATTTTATTATGGACCCCAGCTGAGGCCGGAGGTGGCGTCTATGTGGGCATTCTCGGTGAGACGCTGGACCGGGCCGAGGGCGGGCTGGTCGTTGGGGCCGGAAGTGATTTCGCCTGAGAAGACGTCGAAGGAGTCGTCGCGCCTGGAGAGATAGGCGATGCGACTTCCGTCAGGTGACCACGCAGGCGAGCGGGATGCGCCATCGGTGGTGATCTGGATCGGCACCGGGTGCGTCCCTTCCCATTGCTCGGCGTCGGTTGGCACTACAAAGATGTTGTGCGAGCTTCCCTGGCGCATGGTAAAGGCAATCCAGTTACCGTCGGGCGACCACGCGGGATCGTAGGCCCCATCTGTCGCGTCGGTGATCTCAAGCCACCTGCCGGAATTGAGATTGAGTGACCAAATTTGGCCTATGCTTCCATTGGTTACGTAGGTCGCGACGGCGATGCGGGTGCCATCCGGGGACCATGTGGGGTGCTCGACCGTCTGCTGGCTGAAGTCGAGGCGCGTGCCGAGCCTGACTGAATTCTTGCCGCTTGCACTCATCGCGAACAGTCCCGGGTATTCGGTGCCCACGTCGGACGTGTAAGCTATGCGCTCACCGTCAGGAGAGAAAGCCGGGTGCAACGCCCACAATGCCAGGTCGCTCCACCCAGACACGACGCCGGGTATCCCCACCTGACCTACCTCGACACCCTTGGGGCGCAGGTTGGTGAGGGCGACTATCTCATCTCTATAGTCTACGTCGAGCTTGTAAAGGTCGGAGTAACCCTCATCGTAGCGGACGTAAACGAGAGTAATGCCGTCAGGCGACCAGGCGGGCTGGGCGTCGCGCTTATCTGCGCGGTCCTTAGGACCCTGGGTCAACTGCTCAGATTTGCCGCCCGCGTACATCCAGATGCTGCCGTTCTGGGCATAGGCGATCTTGCCCCCCACGTCTGGCCCCGCGCCGGGACCTGCGACATGAGCCGAGCTGCGCCCGAAATAGCCCACCGCCACGATAGCCATCAACGCCAGTATTGTTACGAAGATTACTTTTCTCGCCACGCGCCATTTTCTCCGAGTTAGAAATTAGAAGTTAGAAGTTAGAAATTAGAAGTTAGGAATTAGAAGTTAGGAAGTCACTGATTTCTAATTTCTAACTTCTAACTTCTAATTTCTCATCATCCCAGGTTTGAGCCTCGCCAACGCATCCAGAGCTTATAGAGGAGTCGATTGTATACATAATCGTATGCGCCGGGGTAATCTATCTCTCTGCCGCCAAAGCCTTTCTTGAACCAGTATACACCACGCAGGCCGGAGCGTGCATTTATGGCTGTCGACTCCTGGTCGGAATCATCTTCGGTTGGGGGGTCGGGTATGCCCCAGAAGTCATATATGGTGCAGTCGTTCTGGCGCGCCCACCTGATGGCCTCCCACTGGAGCAGATAATTAGGCATGTGCTCCCGGCCCCGGTTGTCGGACGCGCCGTACATGTAGATCGCCTCGTGGCCGAAGCGGAGGGCAAGCAACCCTGCTATGGGGCCTGACTGCCGCTCGGCCTCGTCCGGGTGCTCCGCCAGGAGGATGAGGAGAGTGTTGCTCGCGCCGGGGCCGAAGGTATCCCATAGGTGTCGGTAATAAGGGAATGTGTGGATGCCGAACTCGTCACGCGTGCCCGTAACTTCGAGCAAGGAGAAGAAAGCTCGCAGGTCATCAAGTGTCTCAGCAGGGCGGACGGTTACGCCACGGCGACCTGCCAGGCGCAGGTTGTAGCGGGTCTTCGGCTTCATCCCCTTCAGAAGGTCTTCTTCGCTCTGACCTATGTCGAGGACGATGGTACGGGCCGGTTGCAGGCGGCCAGATGGGCGGAAACCGAGAGCGGCCATTCGCACGTCTAGCTGGGCTTTCGTGACGCTATCGTCCAGGGCGATGTTAGGCTCTACTTTGAGGAAAATAGCGCCTCGCTTGCGCGCTGCCGCGTGAACTTTGCGCCAGAATGCGGCCTCTTCCTCTCTATCTACATCCGCCGAGAGATAGACGGGGCCGCGTGGGATATATGCTACCGAGATCGGGAGGGGGAGCTTCGGGACTGAGCGGAAAAGAACCTGGGCCGCGATTTTGGATTTTGGATTTTGGATTTCGGATTTCGGATTTGGATAGGGAATATTTAGCGCAAGGCGGAGGGGAGTCCAGCCGGAGGGGCGCTTGAACTCGCCCCATTGGTAGGACTGTAGGAGGCTCGCGCCTGCGCCGGTGATTAGATTGTCCCAACTTTGGACTTTGAACTGTGGGCTTTGGACTTGCAAGGCGGCGCTATTCGTTACCGTTTCTCGGTGTGCTGTTCGTTATTTGGGAGTTGGGGCGGGCGAGCGGGATGGAGTGAATGTCGATGCACGGCTCGCCGTCGGGGAGCATGAATTCGTCGTGGGTGGCGTAGCTGTAGCCCATGCTTTGCGCGCCCTGGTCTGACGATTGCTGGGTACGAAGCGCAGGTTGGAGGTCGCGGGCTGAGAGCTCTCCGGAACGGCTTTCGAGGGGGCGAGTGCGGTGCTGCTCGATGCGCTCGCGCTCGCGCTCGCCGGTCACGTGCTCTCCTGGGAGGTTGTAGGTAGCGCTGTAGCTGAAGGAGCTATAGGCATAAACACCACGAGCCTCACCCGTCTGCGTGGTAGGCTTGAAATAGACCCCTGGGCCAGAGGGGGCGTTGCGGAAGATGCCTGGCATAGAGCCGATCTCCGTGAATTGGTCGGCGGCCTCGATCAGCTCGTTCGAGGTGCTGATGCCGAAGCCTATCACCTCGCAGCGCACCCCTCTCATCTGGACCGCCTCGACCAGGCGAACGAAATCGCCATCACCACTGACGAGCACCACCACATCCAGGTTCTCCGAGAGGAGCATGATGTCTACCGCAATCTCTATGTCGAGGTTGGCTTTGATGCGGCCCCCCTCGTATTTATGTATGTCCTTGCAGATGACCTTGTAGCCATTAGCGCGCAGGAAGTCTATGAACTTGCGCTGGTTGGGGTTCTCAGGGTCGACGCCCGTATAAGCGGAGGCGCGTATAAGGTCGCGCCCGGCGACGGCATGCTCCATAAGGCGGCAATAGTTGACCTCTACCCCTGCCGATTTGGCCGAGTAAAAGAGGTTAGATACGTCTACAAAGACGCCTACGTTGTGTGACATTATATGGTCCCTCGGAATTCTTATGTGCTGTTGTTTGAAACGTGAAACGTGAGAGTGCGTGTTTTAGCTTGAATACGTGGCGAGAAGTGTGTATGCGCTTTTCTGTATAGGGATATTATACCTTAAATTTGCGCTGGCGACTCAGGAAATTAGTATCATACCCCGTCCTGTGCCCGTGATATAATTGTCGCACCGGGAACCCTCGTGTTTGGCGTTTTAGCAGGGCTACGTACGATTATATGACAGCTTCCGACATGATGAACAGAGACCCCTTGACTGGGGTCTATTCGCGCGCCGGCTTGCACGATAGGCTCCAGGCTGAGATGGCGCGGGCGAGGGATAGAGGCGAGAGCTTATCTCTCCTCGTATTGGACCTCGACTACCTGAAGAGCATCAATGATGCATTCGGGCACAGGCGCGGGGATGAGGTCCTGGTAGAGCTTGTGGAGCGGCTGCGGGTGATGACCAGAAGCTCCGACTCCCTCTTTCGCATCGGCGGTGATGAGTTCATCGTGGTATTGCCCGGCACGGGCAAGCGCGAGGCAACCGAGGTAGCCCTGCGCTTGCTGGAGGGGGTGAGGTCGCCCCAATTCGGGGGAGAGCCGCCCCTGACTATATCCATCAGCGTCGGCGTGGCAGCGTTCCCTGATGAGTCCGAGAATGTTGACAAGCTGATAGAGATAGCGGACCTGCGCGCATACGAGGCCAAGCGGAGCGGGCGAGGGCAGGTGGTGAGCGAGGAGCGGCCCGTGGCGGACCACTCCTTTGTCAAAGAGACGTCCTCCCGGTTAGTCGAGCGCGACCAGGCTCTAGAGCAGCTACGGCGCTGGCTGGACGCGCTCTCTGAGCAAAGGCGCGGGGTGCTGGCGGTGTCAGGGCCACGCGGGTCTGGGCGTTCACGCTTCCTTGAAGAGGTCGAGAAGACGACACGGCTGCGTGGGTACTTTGTTGTAGAAGGCAGTAGGCCTGAATTGGGCAACGCCCAAGAACCGGCAGAAGGCAGTAGTGAGGAGCAGGAGGCGTCTCCTGTCAGAAGCTGGCGGGAAGGGTTGGGAGAGATACCGCCAGCTGGTGCAGGTGCGGAATCCCTACGCGAAGCTATAAAGAAGCACGTCGAAGCGGGCGGGTACAGAGGCGTGATTTTCGTAGTGGACGATTTGCCTTCGCTCGATAGCGAGGTTATGGAGGCCATACACAGCCTCTTTGATGATTCACGGGTCGAGCAGGTAGCGTTAGCTTACAGTGGCAACCGGACCGAGTCCCGGCGTCTGCTACCACCCAGGGCGCGAGTAGAAACAGTGTACATACAGGGGCTATCCCCCCAGGGAATGCGCGTGTGGCTGCGGAGCCTGTTGCAGTGGGAATGCCCCGCGACGCTCATCGAGTGGCTGTACAAGGAGACGGGCGGCTTACCGGCCTGCATAAAGGAAGGCCTCTCCTACCTCGTAGAGCGCGGGCTGCTTGAGCAGAGGGAAGGCACCTGGGCGGTCAACGGGGATGTGACGAAAATCGCGCTTGGCGCGGAGCTAGGGATCGAGATAAGCAGGCCACCTAATAATCTACCTGCCGTGCCGTATAGCTTCGTCGGCAGGCATCGCGAGACGGAGGAGATAAAGGGGCTATTGCGCGAGGGGCGGCTGGTGATGATAACCGGCCCTGGGGGTATCGGCAAGACGCACCTGGCGGTACATGCCGCGTCGGTGATGCTTGACCAGTTCGAGGATGGGGTCTTCTTCGTCCCCCTGGGGGCCATATCCAACCCTGATTTGGTGGCATCTACCCTGGCCCAGACGTTGGGGGTAGTGGAGACCGGGGGCAAGTCGCCGTCGGAGGCAGTGAAAGAGTACCTCCGCGATAAAGAAATGCTCCTGGTGCTGGACAACTTCGAGCAGGTTTTGGACGCCGCTGTGCTGGTTTCCGATCTGCTGTCGGGTTGCCCACTCGTGAAAGTGCTGGCGACCAGTCGAGAGGCGCTACGTGTGCGTGGGGAGCAGGTATTCGACCTCCAACCCCTGGCCTTGCCAGAAGAGGATATTGTAGGGCGCGGTCAGGGTGTAGAGACGCTAGCGGGTTACCCTGCTATCGCCATGTTCGTGCAGTGCGCACATGCGGCGAGGCCCGATTTCGCTTTGACGGACGATAACGCGCCCACGGTTGCGGCGATATGCGCCAGGCTGGATGGCTTGCCGCTGGCGATAGAGCTTGTGGCAGCTCGTATAAAGCTGCTGTCGCCAGGCGAGATACTGGCGCGGCTGAAAGACCCAGGCGGCCAGGAGGCGTTGCGGCTCCTCACCGGCGGGCCACGGGATATGCCCAACAGGCACCGGACCATGCACGCGGCCATAGGTTGGAGCTACGACCTCTTATCCGATGAAGAGAAGCTGCTCTTCACATGGTTGGGGGTCTTCGCGGGGGGCTTCACGCTCGATGCGGCTGAGCAGGTAGCTGGGGATGGTGAGGAGGTCGAGGACGTGTTTGACCTGGTTTCTTCGCTCCTTGACAAGAGCTTGCTCAGGAGGGCAGGTGGCGCGGGCGATGGGGAAGCGCGCTTCGCTATGCTGGAGACGATACGGGAGTACGCATTGGAGAGATTGGAGGCGCGCGGAGCAGCGGCTGAGTTGAAGAGACGGCACGCCGACTATTACCTCGCGCTGGCGGAGCGGGCCGAGCCGTTGCTGGTGGGGCCAGAGCAGAAGCGTTGGTTGGGAGTGCTGGCGAGCGAATATGGCAATATGAGGGCGGCGCTTGCCTGGACTCTGGAGGCGGGTGAATGGGAGATGCTGGCGCAGATAGCCAGCCTCTTCTGGCGGCTGTGGTACCTGCAAGGGCCGGTAGGCGAGGGGCGTGCGTGGCTGGGCCATGCGCTGGCGCACCGCGCAGAATTATCTATAAAAGTGCGGGCCAGGGCGTTGCAGGGCGCGGGGGTGCTGGCTCGGAGCCAGGGCGATCCGGCGCAGGCGAAGGCGCTTTTGGAAGAGGGATTAGGGTTGTGGCGCGAGCTAGGAGATAAGCAGGGCCTCTCCGGCGTGCTCAACAGCCTGGGTCTGCTCGCCATCGAGCAGGGCCATTACGACCAGGCACAGCCTTATCTTGAAGAGAGCGCCGATCTGGACCGCGAGCGGGGCGATAAGCAGCGATTAGCCGTGTCGCTCAACAACCTCGGTGGCGTGGCCTACTTCCGGGGTGATTACCCAGGCGCGACACGCTTCTACACGGAAAGCCTGCAATTGCGTAGGGAGATGGGTGACAAGTGGGGTATCGCCAATTCCCTGTACAACCTGGGAGAAGTGGCGCAACACGAAGGGGATTACGAGCAGGCGAGCGCGCTTTACAAAGAGAGCCTGGTGCTGAGGCAAGAGGTGGGCGATAAGAGGGGCATATGCATCTGCCTGGACGGGCTGGCGGCTGTGGCGATGTACACCGGGCAGCATATGCTCTCCTGTATACTCCTCGGCGCGGTGGACGCTCTACGGGAAGCTACCAGCGCGCCCAGACCAGCTGCTGCGCAGGCCGAGTATGAGCGGTTAGTATCCGAAGTGCGGAAAGAGGTTGAGGAAGAAGATTACTCTCGCGGGTGCGAAGGTGGGCGCAGGATGGGGTTCGAGGAGGCAGTGACGCTGGCGCTGAGTGCGTGAAACGTATTTGCACCCAAGCATGAAAGGTGGGCCCGGTAGGATTCGAACCTACGACCAAGCGATTATGAGTCGCCTGCGCTACCGCTGCGCCACAGGCCCGTGGCGGTTAATTATACGGTGGGGTGGGGTGAGGTGTCAAGCACTGCCTTTGTAAAAAGTGCGCGGCACATCTTAAGAGAAGTCTATGTGCCGCGCACTTTTAGTCTCTCCATCTGGCGAGAGCCAAAGAAGCATAGACCCTCTTAGAACCTAACCTCCGATAGGGATTCCTTAACATCGGAGGTTAGGTTCTAAGAGGGTGTTTAACAACAAATGTAAAAAGAGTGTCATTCCGAACGCAGTGAGGAATCTAGAGGTCTATCCACCTGGCAAGCTCGGAGATTCCTCACTGCGTTCGGAATGACAGGGAAAACAGTGCTTCGTTCGGTAGGCCCCTCTACCTTCGCCATAGCGATTAAACAGCCTCTAAGAAGGATGGTGCACATTCGCCGTGGCTCAAACCGCAACCTACACCTTAAGAGAAGGTTATGTAGGTTGCGGTTTTCGGCCTTCTCCACCGCCTGTATCTCTGGTCTGAAGGCGCTACAGTTCTAGATTAGTCGGCGAACGCCTCGTCAGCGCGCATAGCCTCCTTTGGATAGAGCGGGGTCGTCGGTGTATGGGCACTGTTTCCATTCTGGGACAACTCCGGCCATTTACTACTTGGCCCCTTGTAGCGCCAGCGAGCGGTCAGCACGCGAAAGGCGACCGGCGGCAGGAACATCGTCGTGGGTGGGCGTACCATGTGCAGGACTTGCAGGAACTGCTTCACTACGTACGGGTCATACCCTTCAGCCGTAAAGACGCGATCCAGATAGCGATGCATGACCGGCAGCACAGCCGGGCGCTTCCCCTCGGTCTTAGCGTAGCGGAAGTCTTCGCCAGTAGCCATCTGCCAGGGGTTGGCGACTACGCGGGCAGCGCGTTTCCTGAAGCGGTCTGCCAGGCCGTTGAGGCTGCCAGGCGAGCGGCGCGCCTGCTCCTGCAAGCAGCTCTCCAGGGCATCAGCATATAGAGTACTGGTGGTCATGCCTTGAGCATAGGTTGGGTTGAAGCTGCAAAGGGCGTCCCCCAGCACCGCCAGCCCTTCAGGGAAGCGGGCCATGCGGTCGTAGCGTCGCCACTGGTTGGACGGAATCTTATGTATGGCGATTGGCGTGAGCGGTTCCGCGTCTTTGATAACCTCATAGATCGTCGGCTGCGCCAGGCTGCGGGCGAACTCGAGGAACCCTTGATCGTCGGTTGGCGCGTAGTCCTGGTGCCAGCCGACCAGCGATACCATCCAGCGGTCCCCCTCGATTGGCAGAAGTATTCCCATGCGTGTCTCCGGTGCCGTTGGTATGATGATGATTGCCTTCCAGTCTGCCCCTGCCACGGGGGTGCGGCGAAAGATACGGGAGGTGTAACCCACGTCCATCTTGACCTGCGTTTCTTCCACACGGGGATAGCCGGACTCCTCCAGCCAGTGCGGTGTGCGCGAGCCGCGCCCCCCTGCATCTACTACCAGGTCAGCTGCGATAGTTGTCGGGCCGGTAGCCTCTCCCCTACGACGGACCAACACCCCGGTAACCGCGGTACGCGCCGCGTTCATCTGCAAGCCCTCGGCATCGTGCTCTTCCAGAATGCGGACGTTCGGAATGGCCTGCACCCGGCGGCGTATCGTCCCCTCCAATAGTGGCCTGCTCTGCACCGAGACAGTTATCCCCGAGTTGACGCGCAGCCGCCAGTGGCCGCCCTGATACCATCCCGCATCATACCCCAGGTCAACAGGTAAGCCTCCTCTCTCTTTTAAGTCCTCCATTAGTCCTGGAAAGTAGCGGGTCATGATCTGCTGGCCCCTGCCCAGGAGGCCGTGGCCGTGGCGACCCTGTGGCACGCCCTTACGCGGTTCGGTATTGTCAGGCAGTGGGTCGCGCTCGATCAACGTTACCTGGTCGAAATAATCGGCCAGGATTCGGGCGCTGACCAGCCCTGCTATGCTTCCCCCAATTACCACAGCCGAGGCGCCCAGGCGCCGTCCGGTAGTTAGGCCGGGGGTGGTAGAATTATTGACCATTGTATAGACTCCTTTCTCCTCTCGCCCCACCAGTTCATAAGATTGTATTTAACTGGGTGCAGTATGTGAAAACAGTATCAGCTATAGAGAGTCTCCCCGCTCAAGATAGCTATCCTGGCCCCGCTTCTTACTCAGGTAATGGAACTCTTAATAGTAGATATTGCTACTTATAGTACACTTCCAGACACTCCCCGGTTCAATCGGTTGGCACGTTCTGATCATATTTAGATACATTTGCCCCGCAATTTGTGGATTTCAAGTGGAAAAGATATAGACAAAGAGCGATACATAGTGTATAGTCTATCTCATTCGCGGTTACGTTAGTTGACACGTGTTGCTACCGACGCCGTGAGGTTTGCCCTAGTCCGGTTATGTTAGCACGGCACATTGTTTGTGACCGCGTGGAGAACCTGACCAGGCAAGTTGTGCGATGCCGGGCACCCGGCGTATCTATACTATCGGGTAAGGGTGGTGCTGAAACTTACCCTATATAGAGGAGTGAGGGTCACCATGAATTACAGGGATATGGGCTTAATCGCGTTGGGTATATTTCTACTCTTGACCGGTCTAATCGCTCTCTTCAACCTGACTTTCTCAGGGTTGAATATCATAATGGGCATCCTGGCCCTTATAGCCGGGATATTGCTCCTGATCGGTCCCATGATGGCGAGCACGAACAGGACCCCATAGGACCAAAGCCGTAGGGGGGATGAGTCCTCCCTATGGCTTCCAACCTTTCCTCATAGTGTCGGGCATCGATGATGCAGGTCCGGTTCCGGGCTATGCATCATCGATAGCGCATGCCATACAAGCATGGTCTCGTAAAGTGCTCTCCTGGAGCGCTTTACGATCTCCCTGTGGAACGTCTAACCAATTCGTTCCTCACTTATGAGGGTGCGCCAAAGTCATCCTTCAAGGGTGGCTTTGTTGCATTTCAGCGGAGGGAGTAGCGGAGATGCACCGTACCTCCCTCGTTCAACGTCTCCACACCTACCAGCTTTGCCTGGAGGTTGAATTGCGCCCCTCGGAACAGGTCTATCCCTATACCGAAGATGAGTGGCTCTATAGTAAGCCATATCTCATCTACGAGATTGCTTCTGAGGAAGAGGGCGTTAATCTGCGCGCCGCCGGTGAGGACCGCTTCCGTATAGCCGCGCGCTTCCAGCTCCGCTACGATTTGTTCGGGCGGTGAGTTGGTGTACTCAACGACGCCAGGGGTATCTTGCTTGTCTTCAGTGGTAGAGGTGAGGACCACGTGGAGGCGACCTGGGAGTGGCGAAGGGAAAGTCTTGAAGGTGTTGTTGCCGACGATGATTACCCCGGCGCGTTTGGACGTTGAGTAGAAGAGCTTCTTGTCCTCGCGGGAGGACCAGTCCACAAAGTGCGCCTCGTTACGGGCTATCTTGCCGTCAAGCGTGACGGCGGCCATGAGGATTATCTTCATCCTATCTCCCTTCGTGAAACGTGAAGCGTGATGCGTGATACGTGATGCGTGATACGTGAACCGCCAAGACGCCAAGAGCGCCAAGATACCGCCAAGATTATTTATGGGTTAGTTGCGAGTAATAAGCTATCGTCTATCGTCTATCCTCTACTATCACGTATCACGTATCACGTATCACGTATCACGTATCACGTATCACGTATCACGTATCACGTATCACGTATCACGTATCACGTATCACGTATCACGTATCACGTATCACGCATCACGTTTCACTCTCGAACTCAATGAGCAGCGTTTCGATTGCATGAGGCGCTATGGGCAAACTCACACTGACCCCTGACCCCCGACCCCCAGCCCCTAGCTCCTCTAATGGGCGCTCCATAAGGTCGCACCGGCGTACTCGCTTTACCGGCCCGTCTATCTGTATCGTTCCCTGGCGATGGAGTGCGAGGGCGTCCCAGTAGCGGGCTATTATGCCTGGACCGTCGTGGCGGGGGCGCAAGGTGGTAAGAACTAGACCCTCTGAGGCGCGGATCGGGAGGTGGCCCAGGGCGCTCTCGATGCGAGAGAGCGGGGTGGGAGAGTTGGTAGCGTCGAGAGCGGTACGCCAGAGATGGCCTGTGCGCCAGTCGCCTGCGTGCGGGGCCAGCCGGACGCGGAAGGTAAAGTCGCCCTCGTGCCACTGTGGGAAGTTGGTGCCCCATTGTGTGTTGAAAAAGTGGGCACAAATCGTCGGATCGGTGGGTACCCTGTCCGAATCGAAGCGGTAGATACCTACGTCTCCTATGGAGAGCAGGGGCATGTCTACGGGGATTACACCTAACCCTGTGCGGTCATCTGTGGCATCCACCCACTGGGCGCACCAGAGGTAGCGGTTCGCGCCGGGGGCTATGTCACGCGTGGGGTCTATTACGGAGCCAACCTGCCCTATGCGGAAGGTGGGCTTGGGGAGATTGAGGGGGAATTCGGCTACCGCGCTCTCCGCAAGTGGTGTAGCGGCCTTGCCGGTAATAGAGTACTCGATGTCAATATAAGGCTCGCCGTCGGGCAGGGTGATTTTGATGGAGACCTGTTCGGCGGATACTAACGTGTCGCCTGGTTCCGAGTGGAGCGAGCCTCCAGATAGGAGCAGACTCGCTCCCTCCCTGGAAAGTGTATAGTCGCGGGCGTAGGCGGTGAGGTGGGTCGTCTCCTCAGGGTAGCCCGTCTTGCCAAAGTCGTGAACGAACCAGTCCTGAAAGAGGTTGCCGTAAGCCCGTAGAAACTCTGCTATGTCACGGGCGGAGTAGAGGTCGTAACGATATGCGCCTAGCGGCGGACGGCGGACGGCGGAGGACGGACGACGGCTATTAGAGGATAGCCCTCCGGCTTGTAACTCCGCACTCCGCACTCCGTACTCCGCACTTGGGGCCGCCCAGTCATGGTTGGTGCGCTTGTCCACGAGGGAGGTGATGCCTCCGGCTGAGGGATCGACTTCAACGCGGAGGTAGGCGTTTTCGATGACATTTTGCTGGCCCTTGTCGCTTGTAGAGGTGCGGGTGGTCGCGATGATCGTACCGAAAGCTTCAAGGTCAGGCGGGCCTTCGCTTGTGTGGTAGGTAGGTATTTCCGGTTTGTCCGGTAGAGTAGGGCGGAGCTTGCGGAGGCGCGTGATGCCGGTGCCCCCTGCACGCCTGGCGGTGTCGTAGGCATTTTCAGCGCGGTCTACGTAGGCGGTCTTGGCTGCCCAGGAGGACTCCAGGCGCCTGTATGCATCGGTGCGGCGGGCTTGCTCGAAATTGCTGCCGAACGCTCGCGTGATGGTAGATTTCACGTCGAGACCCCATGTATGCTCACCGAACAATAGAAGCTGCTCGTATGCCTCGTCTATATGGGGGGCTATCTTCCGTGCGGTCTTGAAGTCGCGGCTGGCATCAGCCTCATTGCGCGGCCAGTCGAGCGCCGCTGCCTGGATTTCGAGTGCGCGCAGGTCGGCGCCTAATTCGCGGACACGGGAGACCTCACGAGGCATGGTGCCGATACCGTGTATCCAGGTGTCGGCGAGGTCGTACGGCAAAACGGGCAGGTCCGCGAGCTGTTCGGGGTTTTGCAGCAGAGAGTCCGCGAAGTCTCCCAATTCTCCGAACACCACTTCTACTCCAGGGGCGCGCTCCTCTATGGTGGCGCGGATGCGTAGAAGCTCTTCGGGCGAGTGCGGACCGTGGTTGTCGAGCGTGTGTTGCATGGCGAGCCACGTGTCGAGTTGCCAGTCGTCGGGTGGGAGGGGAGAAGTGCCGTAACCGCCCGACGCGTAGTAGGTGAGGAGGCGCGAGCCGTCCGGCCCCTCCCACCAGAAGATGCGGGGCACGTGCGGCGCGTGGCTGCCGAAGTTGCACCCCAGGTGGAGAAACTTTACGCCTGCGCGGGCGAGGAGAGTAGGGTAAATCCAGGTGTGGCCCGGCACGTCGGTCTGCTTCGCGCCAGACGGCCATCTGCCGAACTCCTCAGATAGAGCCCTGGAGATGTGGAGGCCGCGTACCATATCTTCCAGTCCGCAGAAGGCGGTGTGCGTGGTGAAGGGCCAGGCGTGCCAGTGGAGCCTCCCTTCGCTCACCAGATTGTGTGCAGCTGAGCGCGTCTCCAGGGGCACTTCGGGGTCGTGGAGTAGCTGCTTGAGAGGCCATGCAGGGAGGGTCCAGGCGTAGCGCAGACCTTCCGGCTCACCAGCGGTAGCGGCCATGACCTCGCGCACGGCTGAGAACATCTCGCCCGTGTAGAGGGACATGACGTTCTCTGGCAGGTCGGTGAAGCCGAGGTCGAAGTGGGTCTTGAAGACCACGACTATCTTGTGGAGGGGGCGTTTCAATATTTCCATGATATTAGATTAAACACAGAGACACAAAGATCACAGAGGACACACAGAGATTATTTGAGGACTTCATTCTAAGGTGTGTACGGCAACAGGGTCAAGGGACCAATTTCAACGAATTTTGGGCAATTTTGACTTAACCTATTGACAAGGGCCCATTTAAGTGCTATATATCATTCAAATATATTCAAATGATAACAAAGAATACAACGGTGTACGGAGGTAGAATGGCTGAGGGGTTTCAAACGGAAGAGTACACGGAGCCTGATGACAAGTTCGAGATCGACAACCTCGAAACGCTCAAAGCGATGGCAGACCCGCAAAGGCTGCGCATCATGGAAGAGATGTTTGAGGGGCCGCGCACCGTCAAGCAGATCGCAGCCGCGCTCGACACGACCCCCACCAAGCTCTACTACCACATCAAGGTTATGGAGGAGCATGGGCTTATACGTGTCGTCAGCACGCGGGTGGTGTCGGGGATCATCGAGAAGCTCTACCACATCCGGGCTTACAGCTTCCCGATAAATAAGTCCCTCATGTCAATGTCCGAATCGTCGGGGGAAGAGGGCTTCCCGACCATCATCTCAGGGGTGTTGGGCCACACGGGGGACGAGATAGCGCGTGGTATGAAGTCCGGCCTGATAGACCTGAAGAAAGTCAGCAAAGAGCACCGCACCTTCATGATGCTGCACACCCTGAGCAAGCTCTCCCCGCAGAAGGCACACGATTTCATCACCCGCTTCGAGGCGCTGATGACAGAGTTCAACGATTGTAGCGACAGTGAAGCGAACGAACCGGACGCTCGCGTATATGGATTGACCGTCGCCTGCTACCCGACACACCACATAAACCTACCAACCAAATCTAAGAAAGAAGAGAAAGAGGAGAAAGGAAATGGCTGAGAAGAGTACCGCAACTAACGCCACGACACCCCAGGCCGCAGGGTTGAGGGGTCTGCTGAAGAACCGCAATTTCAGGTTCCTCTGGCTCGGCCAGATCATCTCCGACTTCGGGGATAGCTTGACGATGCTGACCCTGCTGGTTCTGGTCAACGCCCTCACAGGCTCGACCGCCGCGCTCGCCACCATGTTCATCGTGCTGACGGTGCCGCAGATAACTTTCGGGCTGGTAGCCGGTGTGTACGTAGACCGCCTGGACCGCAAAAAGATAATGGTCCTGTCAGACCTGGTGCGCGGTGCGCTGGTGCTCGGCTTTATCTTTGTCGACTCGGCGGACAAGCTCTGGATGCTCTACCTGCTGGGCTTCGTACAGGCGACGGTGGGAACCCTCTTCACACCCGCACGTAGCGCGCTCATACCGAGCATCGTCTCCCGCTCCGATCTCATGTCGGCCAATTCGATTGCGCAGGTGAGCCGCATCATCGCAGGGCTGCTCGGCACGGCTGCTGCGGGCGTGATGGTAGGTATGTTCGGGTCGTTCTGGCCCGCCTTCGTTCTCGACGCGCTCACCTTCTTTGTATCGGTGCTATTCGTGAGCCGCATAGCCGCCCCCGCACGCGAAAATGTGCCTGATAGCACAGGCGGTGTGAGGGCAGTGCTGGGCCAATTTGTAGATGGGATGCGGATTATCAGGCACACGTCTGCCCTGGCGGGCACGCTGGTGGCGGCGGGCGTGATGATGCTCGGTATAGGCGCGGTGAACGTGCTGCTGGTGCCGATGATTATGAACGACCTCAAAGTGCCGGTGACGTGGTTCGCTGGGATAGAGTTTTCGCAGACCGCAGCGATGATATTGAGCGGCAGCTTCGTGGCTATCATCGCGGCGAAGCTCAAGCCGACGAACATCGTGAGCGTCACCCTGCTGGGGATAGGGGTGGCCGTCGCCGGGCTGTCCCTGGTGACTGAGGTATGGCACCTGATACCGATAATGTTCGTGGTCGGGTGGATGGTAACGCCTCTACAGGGTGCAATCGCCACGCTGGTGCAGACTTCGGTGAGCGACAGCGTGCGAGGCCGCATAAGCAGCGCGCTCAATACCATAATCTCGACGGCCAGCCTGGTCTCGATGGGGTTGGCGGGCGTGCTGGGTACTGTGATGGGCGTGCGAAACGTCTTCCTCCTCAGCGGAGCGATTGTCGTAATGGCAGGGCTGGCGTCCGCCTGGGTCTTCCGCAAACCCTCACGGTCTGCTGAAGATGCGTCCGCACCGCGCATATCGCTTTCGAGCGGCGTAACGGAGTAAGACGATAGACGATAGACGATAGACGATAGACGATAGACGATGGAAGGCAGTAGGCAGTAGGCAGTAGTGATTGTCTATAGGTATAGATCAACTGGAAGGAGAACAAAGCAATGGCATCGACATTAGGAATCTACGGCAAGGTAAACCCGGCAGAAGTCAATAAAGTACGTGGCGTGCGTCGCTCTCGCTTCTCCTTCCACTTCCTGACGCACCGCACCCGCCGCTGGCTCCTCGTCCAGTGGGTCAGCGTACCAGTAGCCCCCTCAGAGGAAGACCAACTCGCTTACTATCGGCAAACCCTGGCAAGCAATAAGCCCCCTACGTTCAAGAGCTTGCTCAGCGATTACACCAATCAGGCGTGGCTCAGGCGGAACGCCTAAGATATGTTGGGGCGGCGTCAGGTCGCCCGTCGACCAGACCTCTATAACAGGGTCATCATTACAAGGAGAGAAGAAATGTCAGGCACTATTTCGGTAGCAAGAAGCCCGCTCGTAGAAACACCAGCAGAACAAGATTGGGCGATACGAGCATACAGGGAAGGGGACATACCGGGTCTGGTTGTGGTGGCCAATGCCTCCAATGAGGCAGATGGGGTTGAGCACCATACCAGTGAAGAAGAGTTAGCAAGCTCCTTTGCCATGCCATTTTCCGACCCTCCCACTCAGGTGATCGTGGCGGAGGGGCAGGATGGGAGATTCGCCGGTTACGGGCGCATCCTCTCCATAGATGATGAGGCGGGGAGTGAGCGCATCTACCAGTTCACTATCAGAGTGGACCCTGATGCGAGAGGGAAGGGTCTTGACGAAGCTCTGGCAGGGCGATTAATGGCGATGGCTCGCGCCCACAACCAGGAGCCGGATCGAGCGCCCATCGGGAAGGTATCTGTACTCTCTATGACTCGCGTGGAGAATACCCGGATGAAAGCCTTGTTCGAGACGATGGGGCTGCGAGACCTGCGTCATGCCTGGGTCATGGAGCGCCCGCTGGGCGAGCCATTGAGCGAGCCATACGCGGTAGACGGTGTGACGCTACGTGCCTACAGGCGTCCAGAGGACAACATAGTAGCCCACGAAGCGTACAACAACTCTTTCATCGATCACTTCGAGTATCACGCGCTGCCCCTGGAGTTCTGGAACTACCAGATGGATCGGCCTGAGGTCCGGCCTGACTTATCGTGGCTCGCTGAGGCAGATGGGGAGCCTGGAAAAATAGCCGGGTTCTGCATCTGCGAGATAAAGGATAGCGACAACCGGCTCACAGGCCGCAAAGAGGGGTGGATTGGCCTGCTCGGTACGGTGCGTGGCTGGCGCGGCAAGGGGCTTGGGCGCTCGTTATTGCTACAGGGCCTCCGCTCGCTCAAAGATGCGGGCATGGAGACGGCGCTACTGGGTGTCGACTCGGAAAGCCTCACCGGGGCCAACCGCCTATACGAATCGGTAGGTTTCACGGTGCGCCACCATGAAGTCATGTACAAATGTGAGCTTGACGAAATCGCAATCTAGCCTGACGGCTATCTTATGGCGGTTGTAAAACCTCTCTTTTCAAATAAAAATCTCCGCCGTAGGCGGAGATTTTTATTTGAAAAGAGTTCTCTATATCTAATCTATTCGTTCTCCTCAACGGAGAATAAGGGCGATAAGACCTTACGTGCCCCTGGCCTGAGGGCTTCAAGCGCATCGAGCGTCTCGGTGACGTTCTGTCGATGCACTTCGATGACTAGCTGGGCGAAGTAGACCCCGCCTGCATCCAGGATGGCCTGGCTCATAGCTTCTTCATCAGGCTTCGCCTCGTGGGTGCCGGAGAATGCGCGTTGGAGAGCGTTCGGCTCCGGCCCTTCCTCACGCAAGGTAAACACAACCGGGAGGGTGCGCTTGCGCAGGCGGAGGTCGGTCTTTCGACCTGGGAGGTCCTCTATCTGGCCTGCGGTCATTTGTGGGAGCACGTCCTGTATGTCATTCAATACCTGCGCCATGCCGCCCATCTCTCTCCCGAAGCGGGTAAGAAGCTCCAGAACCTCCCCCTGCGCGCCCGCCATGAGTGCTCCCATACGGCATGCACCCCCGATGAGCGCGCCTGCTTTTAGGGACGTTACGTGGGCGCTCATATCGAGGGTCACATCTTGCGGACCTAGCCCCCCGTAGAGCATATCGAGGTGCTGTCCGACCCCCGCTTCGAGACCTATCCCAAGAAGGGTGTCGAGGGCCTGGAGTGCGCGCTCGCCACCCGGTTCCAGCCCGCGCTTGAGCAACGTTTGCTGGGCGACCACGAGCATGAGGTTGGCGGTGTTCATCGCCTGGCCGGGGCCGTGCTGCCGGATGATGGGGCTGGGGTCGGCATCGGCAAGCTCGTCAAGGATGTCGGTCGCCGCGATAGCGATTTCGAGGGCTACAGCCGCGGGTATGGCTTCTTGCCAGTTGTCCCGTTCGCCCTCGTGGAGAGAGGCCACGTAACTCAATATGACGTAAAGGGGCCACCTAGGGAGTGGGAGAGAGGTGGGATCACCCTCGCCCGTAATCTGGGCAAGAGTTTCAGCCATCACCTTGCCAGGGGCAGATAGGGCCTCCTTGCCGATTTGCACCAGTGACGGAGGGAGTATCCCAGCGTAAGAGTCAAGGGTCGCCTTGAGCGCTTCACCGACTGCGCCCAGGTAGGGGGCAACATCGGGCTGAGAGTGGTGATAGTGTGGGGTACTCATGTATGACCTGCTGGCGGGCAAAAAAATGCCCGGACCACCTGCACAACGTAAGCGTGCAGGCGGTCCGGGGAGTCGAAATGATTAAGGTTTAGCCCCAGGCGCCGTTGGGCCGTGCTATCGCGAGTGTCCCTGCAGATGTACCACCGGGCGTGACCTTCCAGGACGGGGACATTAGGGCGCGTTGCTCAGCAGATGTAAGCTGGCTGTTGTTGAATGTGTTGCCCGACTTACCGTTGAGCACTTGGCGTGCAACCTTTTCCAGTGTGTTCAGGTTCATATTATTAGGCTCCTCCCATAGTTGCCAGGTCAATAATCCAGCCCAATGGTAGACCTGAGAAAGTAGTAGTTACCTCGCGACAAGAGTACCACGTCAGATATAACGCTAAAGTTACCTCTGAGATAGTAGTTGAACGAGGGAATTCTTGATCTCAGACTTACCTGGAGCTGTAGATAAGAGTGTTGCGGCTCAGGCTCCGACCCCTTTGCCTTCTATTGTGACGTGGGTTCCGACTTCCCTCATCTACAATGAGTACTTGTGGCGTAACCCTAGGTATCTAAAGTACTACCACTCAAGTGAAGTGAGTATAGCAAAAAATATTATGGTAAGTCAAGCCCTTTTTGGCCCAATTTTGGAGGGATTAATACCAGATTTCACAAAATATGTATATAAGAGCCGGTTTTTCTGGTCAGGAGTAGCCCATTCGAATCCTTTACTCAACAAAATGACCGCCCGTGGCGGTCATTTTGTTGAGTAAAGGTCCCTAACGCTACCCTTCAGCAAGCTCAGGCTCGATTTCGAGGAGGCGAATGAAGGCTTCGGCGATGTAGGGGTCGAACTGCTTGCCGGCCCAGCGCTTCAGCTCGGCTATGGCGGTCTCATGGCCCGGCGCTTTCCGGTAGACCCGGTCCTCTGTCATCGCCCCGTAGGCGTCTACAACTGCGATGATGCGCGCTCCTATAGGTATGGCATCGCCCTTTAGCCCATCCGGGTAGCCGGAGCCGTCAAAACGCTCCTGGTGATGGCGAACGATTGGCACTACTCCCTGCAGCGCACCTACCGATTGGACGATGCGCGCACCGATCACGGCGTGCTCCTTTACCTGCTCGTACTCAGCGTCGGTGAGCCTGGCGGGCTTATTGAGGATCGCATCGGGTATTCCTATCTTACCTACGTCGTGGAGGATGGAGCCGAGCCTGATGTTCACCACTTCATGGTGCGGGAGGCCGAGCGCCTGGCCCAGGGCCACGGCCCTGCCCGTTATCTTCTCGCAGTGGTTGAGCGTGTACGTATCCTTCGCCTCGATTGCGTGGGCTAGCGCAGTAATAGTGTCGAGGAGGGCTTGCTCGCGCATCTCATAGAGTTGGGCGTTGTAAATAGCGAGCGCGGCCTGACCTCCCAGCGTGGAGAGGAGCGACAGGTCGTCCTTGCTGTAGCGCTCCCCTGATTTCTTAGAGCCAAGACAGAGGATACCTACGAAGCGCTGGCGCGTCCAGAGGGGCACACCGAGGAATTGGCGCATGGCGTCAGGATATATGTTACGATTGCTGGTCAGCCGATGGAGTAGACTATCTTCGCTATCTACCTCCCTGCGTCCTAAGCCTAAGGGGCCTGTATGAACTGGGCCGCCGCTAGCCGAGGTAGTTGAACCGGCGGTCCGGTAAGCCGGGCCTGCATAGAAATGGAAGAATTCGGTGGGCGCACTTGTATGGCGCATATTCATCTTCTGGCGGACCAACTCGGCCTGGAGGGCTTGTGGCAGCCAATCAGCGCACTCCCCGTAGTGAGCGTAGGCGAGGAGATACGAGGAGTCGCTATCCCGGTCATGAACGTTTGGAATAGTCTCTTTGCCGCGCAGATTCTGCCTGCCGGTCGTGTACAGAGGTCCGGTAGCCAACGCTACATTTCGGCGTACCTCCCTCGCCTCCCCCATCGCATCCCCGACTTCATGGGCATCCGTGTGGCCGCTCGCGTCGCCTTCCAGGACTACGGTCTGCACGACAGGCGGAGCATTGCGTGCCACCATAGCGCTCACCTCGCCTGGGTGGACGGCCAGCAGCAGCGTACCGCAATCGAGGTTCATCATGCGGCAGGTGCGCTCCACTAACGCCTGGGAGAGTGCGTCGAGGTCTTGCTCAGCCGCAAGCTGCGTGCTAAATTCCAACAGGGCTTGCTTGTAATCGTAGGCGTCGTGGTAGATATAGCGGTCTACCATCCATTCGACACGCTTCTGCACATATCCAAAAGATAGAGCTATAAGGAAGACGAAAAGGCCGAAGCCGAGTATACCTCCTTCCTCGCGTGCCCAGTCTTTAGGTAGAACACTGCTCGCAGCAGCAGCTATGATGAAGAAGGCGATAAGAACGGTAAAGCCCATGATGAGGTAGACTACGCTCCGCCTAACGAAGTTGCGGATGCCTAGCAGTTGGTGTTGAGTGATAGCGTATGCGAAGAAGAGTGGGAGGAAGATGAAGGTAAAAACGTTAGTTTCCATGCTGAATAGAGGACGGCCTATAATCAAGGCAGGGACAATACCGAGCATCAAGCTGGGTCCTACCGCGAGCGCCGTACCAATCACCAGTATCATGAGCTGGCGTCTAACCTCATGTGATCGCTCTCCAATGAATGAGCCAAAGAGCCTCAGTAAGCCTGCCCCGGCACAACTTGCCAGGTAAAGGTAATAGACAGGTTGTATTAGGGCATAGTTAGAAGGGTCGGTGACGAGGACCCATATATAACCTCCCAGAACAGCAGCTGCTGATGTTGCCAGGACGGTGATGAAAATAATACGTAATCGACGGGCCTTCCCTACAGGCACAGGGAATTGGAAGAAGAAATAGGCGAATGAGGCCGCTACGACAAGCATGACAGCCAGTTGAAGAGCTAGCGCCCAGCTATATAGGAAGTATGTGACTATTGCTACTGCGAATGCAACAGCCGTAGATATACAGAACACATAGAAGGCGGTAGCGGCTGTGCGTTGTCTGGCCTTGACAAAGACCGGGCCTCCCACGAAGACGAAGATTAGCCCGAGGAGCGCATACCCCCAGCGCCTCAATGGGTTACCGCCCGTTATCTCCTTGGTGTCCACGACGATGGACTCGCCTTCCGGACTATCCTGATCGATCTGCCAAACTTCGAGGCTCAGCACCCTGGACATGTCTATATCATCGTTGGCGTCATCGACAACAGTGAGGTCACCATCATAGGCTAATATACGGGCCCCTGGACGCACGTCTTTATCATAAGCCAGGCCGGCAGGGACAACCCAAGAAACCGCCAAGCTACCGTCGGTATCGCGTTTAGCCATGAGGCCAACGCTTGGCTTTCCTGTGATGCTTACGTTTAGCATCAGCACAAGGAAGATGAGATAAAGAATTGAGGTGATACCTGCAATGACTAAGCGTAAGCGCACCCGGTCGACTCGCCTGGTCCCCTCTGAGGTCCGCTTCTCTGCTGATGGCCGTGCCTGGGCACCAGTTACATGAGCAGTGGGGCGGTAGGAGGTATAAGCACGCAAGCTATCGCCCTCGGTGGCGCTTTTGTCCCGCCGGCCGGTCTTTTTGACGCTGCTCTGCGCGCCTGAAACTCTATTGCCGGTCTTGCCGGTTGCGGTAGTAGCTGACCGCGTTGACGGTTGGGAATAGGTCATCCTGTGCTCAGGCGCGTCCGCCCCGATATGCCCTGGTAAGAGATATATATCGAACATCCGCCCAATTCTGACGTCGAAGTGTTATGAGGTGAAATGATTGCAGAAGTTGTGGAGAACTGCTGGGCCAGGTCGCCTGGCGAGGATGTATCCAGATTTCAGCCCTGGCACTTTTGGGCACCATAGTGCGTACATGGGGGCATCCCATGCGTGGCAATTATAGCATTCCACGCGTAGCCCCACAAGATTTACACGTAGCCCTAACAGGTATTGCGCAGGGGTACTTTTGGTGGAAGTCACTTTGTGTACTGGGATTATCTTTTTCCGTTGTAAATCTCCATCTGGTGCGCTCATCTCATTCATTATGTGCTACTACGGTCTTAGTAAACATAATAACGCAATATCCCACTTTTGGATAGTGCCGGTAGGGCATACCTCATGGGACTGTAGGGCATATCTCAAGGGTCTGGGTAGAAGAAAGGTTGTATAATGGACTGGATATAGTTGCATCGTAGATGAGCTTATTCAAATCAGGTAAATATGGAGGAACATAATGACTAAGGGAGCTACGGAGACAGATAAAATGGATAGCAATGAATTCGCAGAGTATGCGCGCCCCGATGCGCTGGTCTCTACCCAATGGGTCGCGGACCACCTGGAAGACGAGAACGTGCGGATCGTAGAGTCGGATGAGGATGTGCTGCTATACGAGCAGGGGCACATTCCAGGGGCGGTGAAGCTCGACTGGCACACCGATTTGCAGGACCCCATCGTGCGCGACTACGTAGGGCGAGAGCGCTTCGAGGAGCTATGCGCCGAGCGTGGGATAGGGAACGACACCACGGTGGTGCTGTATGGAGATAAGAATAACTGGTGGGCGACTTATGCTTTCTGGGTATTCCAGTTGTTCGGCCATACGAACGCCAAGATTATGAACGGCGGACGGCAGAAGTGGATCGAGGAGGGCCGCCCTCTCAACCGCGAGGTGCCGGACCATCCACGCGCTGATTACCATTCCGCCGAGCGTAACGATAGCGAAATCCGGGCGTTCCGCGACGAGGTGATGGGGCTGCTTGGCTCCGACCGGAAGGGTTTGAAGGAGGGGACGGCCCTGGTGGACGTGCGCTCCGGGCCGGAGTTCACGGGCGAGATGCTGCACATGGTGAATTACCCTCAAGAAGGCGCGCAAAGAGGAGGGCACATACCGGGCGCACGCAGCATCCCATGGGCGACGGCGGTGCGCGAGGACGGCACGTTCAAGAGCGCCGAGGAGCTAAAGCAGAACTATGAGTCGCAGGGAGTTACGCCCGATAAGGATGTAGTGGCTTACTGCCGCATTGGGGAGAGGTCTTCGCACACGTGGTTCGTGCTAAGATACTTGCTTGGGTACCCTCGGGTACGCAACTATGATGGCAGCTGGACGGAATGGGGTAACCTGGTGGATGCGCCGATAGAGAAAGGTCCAGCAGCCTGAGAGTCCTCATATCTATCTCGACTGCCTTCAATAGAGCACGAAAAAGAGGTTCGGCACATCCGAACCTCTTTTTCGTGCTTTTCCCTCTAATTCTACCTGAGCATGATACGGGTTAAAGCCCCTGTGGCGGAGCCATAGACGAGATGAGCGCCAAGCGCCTGGATGTGCTCGTTCGTGGGCACCTTTTCAGGCTTGGGGCCTATCTTCAGCACGCGTAGCGTTATCTCATCGAGAAAGAGCCATATCGCTGCGCCATAGATTGCACCCGCTATGGGGCCTAGCTTTGGACGGCGAGCGGCCACCACGCCGTAGAGCGCACCAAAGGCCACGCTTGTGCCGTAATGCACACCTATCCCTGCGAGAGGCTTGTGCTTCCTCGGAATTTCCTCCCCGGTGAGCGCTTCGGACACTTTATCGGCGATGATCTGGGTCGAGGGCTGGTCTTCATTCTGCCCGTCATTCTTCCCCTTGGGCTTTTGCTCTGGGCGAGCTCCCGGCAGCTTCTTCACTAAGGCCCAATACCCATCCATAATTGCCCCGCTCACTCCACCAGTGATGAAGCCATAGAGCGCGCCTTTGAGGGGGTTGTGCGTATCTTTCTTGGACATACCGCTCCTTTATGAAACGTGATATCGGACGACGGACGACGGACGACGGACGATAGAAGGCAGCAGGCAGAAGGCAGCAAGCAGTAGGTAGAAGTTACCCACTAATCTCACGCATCACGCATCACGCATCACGCATCACGCATCACGCATCACGCATCACGCATCACGCATCACGCATCACGCATCACGCATCACGCATCACCGTCCGTCGTCCCTCGTCCGTCGTCCGCCGTCAATCAACCATGCGCACATAGATGCGGCCTATCATCTCTTTGACTTCGTAGGCGGGGACGGGATCGGTGGCGGGGCCGTGCACGAGGCTGCCGTCCGTGATGTCGAATTGGGAGCCGTGACAGGGGCACGTGATTGTGTGGTCCTCTAGCTTGCCCTCCCAGAGGCCGCAGCCGAAGTGGGAGCAGGTGCCACCGAAGGCATGAACGCCATCTCCATGCTTGACGAGGACGACTGGGTTGCCGTCCAGATCATACTTGTGCATCTCGCCGTCGTCAAGCTCCTTCCAATCACCCACATCGGTGAACCCTTCCGGCCCTTCCACCCAGGCGTTGCGGCTGATACTCATGCCCAGGTTGTATACAAGCTCGCCCGCGACGTAAGCGGCGGTGGCGGAAGTGACATAGCCTATGGCCGAGAGGGAGCGAGCCAACCCTCGATTCTCTTTCTTGCCGCCCAATCTGAGCAATATAGAGGAGATGGTGAAGACACTGCCCACAGCGTTGAGGAGTCCATGTACAAGCCCTATACGCCTCTGTTTCCCTTCCGATTCGCTCCAGTCTGCCAGGCCGGTGACGATAACTCCCCCGGCCGCAAGCATCCCAAGACCCAGGCTCCAATCGGCTGCGTTATCGAGGTTCTTGTCTCCGCCCCTCGCCGCGCTAGCCAGGTCGAGCACCTGCGCGACCGTCCATGCGCCTACGGGCACGTCGGTGAGAACAGGGTGGAGTGGGTGGCCAAGCCATACGCCGTGCAGGAGGTCCTTGACGACGCGGCCCCCTTCCCCTGCGTTGCGGAAGACGCCACGTATGCTGGACTGTATAGGGTCAGCCAGCCCGTCAAGCCATTCCTGTCCGCCTATCGCTGTCTCTACGACGCCTTTAGCCATGACATTGCCTCCTCACATAAACTGGAAAGGAGGGCTTGCATAAATTATGCCAGGCCGTTTCGCTCGACGACAGACGACGGACGAAGGACGACAGACGACGGACGACAGACGATAGAATTCACCGCAGAGGCGCAGAGTTCGCAGAGGTTTTATTATGGAAGTGTGTACTCAATATACGCAGATTATCGTCTATCGTCTATCGTCTATCGTCTATCGTCTATCGTCTATCGTCTATCGTCCTTCGTCCTTCGTCCTTCGTCCTTCGTCCTTCGTCCTTCGTCCTTCGTCCTTCGTCCTTCGTCCTTCGTCCTTCGTCCTTCGTCCTTCGTCCTTCGTCCTTCGTCCTTCGTCC